>DASZHF010000135.1:0-14007 GCA_035938095.1 Solirubrobacteraceae bacterium | reverse complement strand
CCCAAGAAGTCGGTCGACATCTCGCGCAAGGCCGAGCTGTATGAGACCTCGAGCGGGATGATCACGATTACCGGCGGCAAGCTCACGACCTTCCGGCGCATGGCGAAGCTGGCCGTGGATCGCCTGGTCGAGCGCGAGGCGCGCGACGCGCCCTGCCGGACTCAGGAGATCCCGCTGGGCCAGTCGGTCGAGCCGGGCGAGCTCCAGCGGGTGGAGGGAGTGCCCGAGGAGTCCTATGGCGCCCTGGCCTCGCGCTACGGGTACGCAGCGGGCGAGGTCCTGGAGATCGCGGCGACCCGGGGCGAGCTGGCCCAGCCGATCGTCGACGGGCTCCCCGACATCCTGGCCGAGGCCGTACAGGCGGTGCGGCGCGAGCAGGCACGCACCGTGGGGGACGTGCTCCTGCGGCGTACCCGCCTGGGCCTCCTCGCCGCCCGCGAGCTCGCGGATCCCGCCGACGGCCCGGTGGCGAGGGTCGCGGCGGCGATGGGCGGCGAGCTGGGTTGGGACCCGGACCGCATGGCCCAGGAGGTGCGGCGCTTCGGCGAGGAAGCCCGGGCGGAGGGGACCGTGGTCGAGGAGCGGCAACCGTAACCTTCACCGCTCTCCGGGTTTTCAAGCCGCTGGCGCCCGGGTATTCCGTCGGTCGCCGCCAACCTCGTTTTCGCCGTTTCCGTTTGCGCCGCCTCTGCGGCGCTTCGCCGTAAAAGCCCAGCTCCCAGCCACCGGTGAACCTCCGCCCCGCAATCCCCATGCTCCGTGTCGCTCGCGCCTTGCCGCCCCTCGTCGGCATCGTGGGCCTCACGCTGGGCGTCGGGTCGGCGCCCGCCGCCCCCAGCTCGGCGCCGCCCGGCGCCGCCAGATCGACGTCGCCCGCCGCCCCCAGATCGACGCCGCCCCGCGCCGCCGCGTCGCCCCCCGCCAACCCGGCACAGAAGACGAAGCGCAAGAAGGCGAAGCCCAAGCCGCCCAAGGTCCCACAACCCACGATCGTGCCGCCGGTGGTCCTGGACGGGCCCAGCCCCGACATCCAGTCCCTCGGAGGCGTCGCTATCGCCGTCGACGGAGGGGGTGCGCTGGTCTACGTCAAGGCCGTCAACGGCGTCAACCACGTGTTCGCCTCGCTCCTCACGAGTCACGTCTGGAGCCCGCCCGTTCAAGTGGACGTGGGTTTGAGCGGAGCCTCGTCCCAGCCCGTCGTCGGGGCGGGCAATCTCGGCAAGGTCGCCGTCGCGTTCATCAACGGGGGGAACCTGTACCAGTCGGTCGCTCCGGGCACGGGACAGCACTTCACGCCACCCCAGGGCATCGCGACCTCCGCCTCCAATCCCGCCCTGAGCATGTCTCAGGACGGCGCCGCCTACCTCTCCTTCACGGACCCGACCACTCCTGCTCATGTCCGGGTGGCCCACATGCCCTACAAGGACATCAACTTCCACCTCAATCCGCAGTCCCTGAACATCGACGCGGCTCGCAACGCGGGCGACACGCCCGCCAAGGCGCCGCGGGTCGGAATCTCCGCCGACGGGACCGGGATCGTCAGTTGGGGCGAGGACGGCGCCGACGGGCACGTGCACGCCTGGGTGCGCAGGGTGGCGCGGGACAGCATCAGCCCAACACCGCAAGACATCGGCCTGCCCAGCTTCGGCGGGGCGACCGGGATCGGTGCCGACGCCGCCCAGGTCCAGCTCGAGTTCGCCGGGAGCCTGGGATGGGGCGTCTTTCGTCAGGCGTTCAGCGCGACCGGCACGCCCGAGCGCGTCTTCGCTCGCCGCTTCATCGGGTCGCTGTTCGAGAGCCCCGTCCCCCTGGACGATCTCACGTTCCCGGCCACCGACTCCGCCGGTCCGCCCGCGCTGAGCAGCACCGGAAAGGGGGATGCGTTGGTCGCCGTTGGGCTCTTGTCGAGCCACCAGACGATCGCCTCGGTGGCTAGAGCTAAGTTCCACCGCTTCGAAGCGCCCATCCCACTGAACTCCGGTACCGACGCGGTCGACCCCCAACCGGCTGCCGCACTCGGCAACAACGGCGTCGGGCTGGTGGCCTGGCACCAGAGCTCGGCCGCGGGGGCTCCAATTGGCGTGATGGGCCGATCGCTGGCGGGCTTTCACTTCGGCCCCGAGGTCAGGCTGTCCTCGCCCAGCTTGGGCTCGGTCGCCATCACCGGTGGGTTCTACGCGGCGGCGGACCGCCATGGGAACGCGACCGTCGCGTACGTTCAGGGAGACGCGGCTGGCCGGCGAATCGTTGTCGCCGGACAGCGCGCGCACGGGTGACACCCGGCCGAGTGCGTGCCTGCTGATCGCGGGCGACACATCGTCGGAGGTCGCTAGGCTCGGTGGGACTGAGGGTGCCGGGGCTGCCAGCAACGCTCCGGACGCCGACCGCCCCACGAACCCAGGAGGCTTGCATGTCCGTCCTCGACCGCGCGACTCTGGAGGCCAGCCCGCTCGCCGATCTGCATGCCCTGGCCAGCGAGCTCGGGATGGATGGCTTTCGCCGGCTGCGCAAGGCCGACCTGATCGACGCCCTGATCGCTCAGCAGGGCGGTGGGGGAGACGGGGAGGTCTCCCCGCCGGGGGACGTCTCCCCGCCGCAGCGCGCAGGGGGCCCAGGCGCCGATGACGGCGCGGAGCTCGAGCTCGAGGACGAGGTGGCGCTGTCCGAGGATGCCGCCGTCGGTGGTGCGGGCGCGGCCCTCGAGGAGGGCGAGGAAGAAGACAAGGACGAGGAAGAGGGAGAGGAGGCACCGCGCCGGGGACGAGGCCGGGCGCGGGGACGACGCCGGAGGGAGCCCGCCGGGCAGGCGGATCGACGCCCCCAATCCACGGATCGGCGTCCGGGTCGAGAGGAGGCCGAAGAGCGAATCGCCGAAGGCGCGGTGGAGCTGCTGGGGAACGGGTCGGCCTTCCTGCGCGTCAACCCGCCCGAGGTCTCCGACGACGACGTCTACATCTCGGCCGCGCAGGTACGCCGGTGCGAACTCGTGTCCGGGGACCGCATCGCGGGTCCGGTGCGCCCACCCCGGCGCTCGGAGCGCTACCCATCGCTGGTACGGATCGACACCATCAACGGAGCGCCCGCCGACGCGGTCAGCGAGGGAACGCACTTCGAGGACCTGCCCGCCAGCTTCCCCGTCCAGAGGTTCTCGCTCGGCTCTGAGGACGCCACCCTGAAGGCGATCGAGTGGCTCACGCCGCTCGGACGGGGATCCCGGGCGGTGATCGTGGGGGCCCCGCGCTCCGGCAAGACCGAGGCCCTGCGCCGGCTGACGGTGGCGCTGGCCGAGCAGGAGGGCTTGCATTCGATGCTGCTGTTGATCGGCGCCCGGCCGGAGGAGATCTCGGAGTGGAAGGAGGGACCCATGGCCCCGGTGACCGCGCTGTCGCTGGCTGCCTCGGCTGAGGCCCAGGGTCAGGCGCTCGAGCGGGCGGTGGAGACGGCCCGGCGAATCGCCGCCCGGGGCGAGGACGCGGTGTTGTTGATCGACGGCCTCGACGGCGTCCATCCCCCGGTCGCCCGCAAGGCTCTGGCCGCGGCCCGGAACATCGTCGACGGTGGCTCGCTGACGGTGATCGGCACCGCCAGCCGGCCGTTCGGAGGGGAGACCACGGTGATCGCGCTGGACGTGACGCTCACCAGTACGGGCCGACTGCCCGCGCTGGACCTGGTGGCCAGCGGCACGCTGCGCCCCGAGCTGCTGGTGGGAACGGCGGGGGCGGAGGCGATCGCCCAGGCGCGGGCGGAAGCGCTCGAGTAGCGGGGCGGAAGCGCTCGAGTAGCGGTCGGTCAGCCCGTCAGCGGTGGTCGGTCAGCCCGTCAGCGGTGATCGGTCAGCCCGTCAGCAGTGGTAGGCGACCCGGTTCCAGGACGGCTCGGGTGCGAGCTCGATCGGCTCGCCGTCCCGATCCGGCTGGACGTAGCTGAAGGTCTGGGTGTCCTCGTGGAAGGCGACGTCGAGCTCGCCCTCGTTGACCCGCTGGTCGAGCCAGGCGCTTCGAAACACCAGGCGCCGCAGCCAGTGCACGAGCGACCGTTCGGCTGGCCCCACCAGCTCGGGCCAGCAGTCGTTCACGTGCTGGCCGAGCGGCGATGCCGGCTCCTGGATCTCGCCGTTGACGGCGAGGTTGACTAAGTCCTCGAGCTCGGCGTCTCCCAGCCGCCCCCGCACGAATCCGAGCTTGATCGCGGCCTGCTCGCATCGCTCGGCGAAGTCACGCTCGTTGAAGGTGAAGCGAAGCTCGCCGTACTCCAGGACGAAGTCCTCACCCGAGTTGTAGTTTCCGCGCCGCGCTGTGTCCATGACCACGTAGCCAGCGGCGGAGGGCCGCGGGCGTCGGGATCATATGGCGGGTTCCTTCCTCGCGCGCGCGGGTGCACGTGATCTTGCACCTGCAGGTTTGGATAGAGTCGCGCGCTCATGGCGGCGGACCTCGACGGCCAGGTGGCGGTGGTGACCGGGGCGTCGTCGGGGATCGGCGAAGCAACCGCTCTGGCTCTCGCGGCCCAGGGCGCGGGGGTGGTCCTCGCCGCCCGGCGAGAGGACCGCATCGCCCGCCTGGCCGAGCGCATCGAGTCCGATGGCGGCCGGGCAATCGCCTATCCCACGGACCTAACGGTCGAGGATCAGGCCCGCGGGCTGATCTTGGCCGCCCGCGAGCAGCTCGGGCGGGTGGACATCCTGGTCAACAACGCCGGCCTCATGCTGCTGGGGCCGGTCGACGGGGCCGATACCTCTGAATGGCGGCGCATGATCTCGGTCAACCTCCTGGGGCTCCTGTACTGCACCCACGCGGCCCTTCCGATCATGCGCGATCAGGGCGGCGGCCACATCGTCAACCTGTCCTCGGTCGCCGGGCGCACGGCGCGCGCCGGGAGCGCGGTCTACAACATGACCAAATGGGGCGTCGGGGCGTTCTCGGAGGCGCTACGCCAGGAGGCCCTGTACTCGAGCATCCGGGTCACCGTGATCGAGCCGGGATTCGTAGCCACCGAGCTCCAGGACCACAACGAGAACCCGGTCGTCCGGGAGACGATCGAGAAGTATCGCGAGCAGATCGGCGAGGTCCTCGAGGCCGGCGACATCGCCGAGGCGATTGTCTACGCGGTCACACGACCGCCGCGAGTGAGCATCAACGAGGTACTGGTGCGCCCGACTCGGCAGCCGAACTAGCCGACCCGGCGCCCGAACCATCCGACCCGGCGGCCGAGCCAGCAGACCCGGCGGCCGAGCCCGCAGAACGCCCGTCCGCCGCGGTGGCGGCCGCTCCACCGGGGCCCACGGGGGCCGACGCGCGCTCGACCCCGAGCTCGTCGATGGCCGCCGCCGCCCGAGCCTCCATTTGGGGCACGCGCCTAGCCGCCTGGCGATCGACCAGCGCCGGCAGGAGGCCCCGGGCCAGGATTCCCCAGCGCGCGTAGCGCGGGACGACCACCTTCCGGGCGCGCCCCAGCACTCCCTCCTCGATCGCCTCGCCGGCAGCCGAGAGCGGATAGGTACGAGCCATCGCGCCACCGACCTCGCGGCGCATCGAGCCGAACGCGGGGTGCTCGTCTGACGCACGCACCAGGTCGGTGTCGATGAAGCCGAAGTAGGCCACGCCCACGTCCACGCCCAGGTGGCGCACCTCGAGCCGCAGGGAGTTGGCGAACGCCTCCGCGCCGGCCTTGCTGGCGCAGTACGCGGCCATCCCGGGCGCATGCACCACCGCGGCCATCGAGGCCACGACCAGCACGTACCCGCGCCGCTCGATTACCGACGGCAGGCAGGCCCGCACCGTGCGCCACGTGCCGAGCAGGTTCACCTCGAGAACGCGCTCGAAGGCGGCCGGATCCACCGAGCGGACCAGCCCGCCGGCGCCGATGCCGGCGTTGGCCACCACGACGTCGATGCCGCCGAACCGCTCGCGAACCGCTGAGACCGCCCGCTCGAAGGCGGCGGGGTCGGTGACGTCGGCTTCCACCCACATGGCCTCGGGCCCGCACTCTGCGGCGACGGCGGCGAGCGGCTCGGGCTCGAGACCGACCAGCGCGAGCCGCCCTCCGCGACGAGCCAGCCGGCGCGCCGCCTCAGCGCCGATCCCCCGCGCGGCTCCGGTGACCAGGATGGACTTGCCGTCTACCGACATGGGCTGTCTCGCCATGACGTCAGCATACGGCCGGTGACCGCGGCGCGGAGTCCCGCCGCTACGCTGCCGCCGATGTCCTCCGGGTGGACCGCATGGCTCGTCTAACCGAGCACGGACTCCGGCGCACGGTCGGCGTCCCCGGCCTGTTCGCCACCGCCTACGGCAACGTGGGCTCGTCGATCTACTACGCGCTGGGGTTGGTGGCCGCGCACGCCCTGGGCCTCACGCCGCTGGTGTTCCTGTTCGCGGGCGGGCTGTTCGCGCTCACGGCCAAGGCGTATGCCGAGGGGGCGTCGATGTTCCCGGAGGCCGGCGGATCGTCGTCCTTCGCCCGCCATGCCTTCAACGAGGTCGTCTCGTTCTTCGCCGGCTGGGCGCTGACCCTGGACTACATCCTCACGATCGCCATCTCGGCCTTCTTCGTGCCGCACTACCTGAGCGCCTTTCCGGGGCTGCACGGGCTGACCCACAACCCGGGCGACATCATCGGCGGGCTGATCACCGTGCTCGTGCTGTCCGCGCTGAACATTCGCGGCCTGGGCGAGTCGGCCAAGCTCAACTTCGTCCTGGCCATCGCCGACCTGGCCACCCAGCTCGTGCTCGTGACAGTGGGGTTCGTGCTGGTCTTCAACCCGTCGCTGCTGATCCACCAGGTTCATCTGGGCCATGTGCCGACCTGGACCGAGGTCATCTTCGCCCTGTCGCTGGCGATGCTCGCCTACACCGGTATCGAGACGGTGTCGAACATGGCCGAGGAGGCGCGCGATCCGGGTCGCGACATACCGCGCTCGGTCAACCTCGTTTTGATCGCCGTGCTCGCGCTGTATGCCGGGATCTCGGTCGTTGCCCTGTCTGCCCTGCCGGTGGTGCACCTGCCGGGCCACCCTGGTCATTTCCACACCGCCCTGGGCGACGAGTTCCAGAACGACCCGGTGCTGGGAATCGTCTCGCGACTGGGGCTGCACGGCGCCCTGCTCACCGGCGCGCGCTACTACGTCGGCGCCCTCGCGGCCACGATCCTGTTCATCGCCACCAACGCCGGGCTGATCGGGATCTCGCGCCTGTCATGGTCGTTGGCCGAGCACCGCCAGCTGCCCAGCGTGTTCTCCCGGCTGCATCCTCGCTACCGCACGCCGTGGTTCACGATCATGTTCTTCTCGGCCCTGGCCGGCATCCTGATCCTCTACGGGGACACCAACCTGCTGGGCAACCTGTACTCGTTCGGCGCGATGCTGTCGTTCACCACCGCCCACGTGGCGGTGATCGCGCTGAGGGTCAAGGAGCCCGACCGCGAGCGGCCCTACCGCATGCCCTGGAACGTGCGCATCCGCGGCGCCTCGATCCCCTTGACGGCTGTGCTGGGAGGCCTGGGCACGTTCGTGGCCTGGTGCTCGGTGGTTGCTCTACACGGCGAGGCACGCCTCGTTGGCATCCCCTGGATGGTGGTGGGCATGACCGGATACCTGCTCTACCGCCGCAGCCAGCACCTCGATCCTCGGCGCGAGTACCGGATCGATCGTCCCGTGCGCCCAGCCGGCTTTCAGGCGCTCGAGTACCGCACGGCGCTGGTCCCGATCTTTGGCCACGACGTGAGCCTCGAGACGCTGACCACGGCCTCGAAGCTCATCGGCGAGGACGGGGTGGTGTACGCCGTCTACGTCCTGCCGGTGCCCAGCCAGCTCCCCCTGGGCGCCGGGCTCGAGGAGGAGGAGGCCCAGGGCCGCGCCCTGCTCGAGACCGCTCGCATCAAGGGCCGGCGCGCCGGGCTGAAGATCCACACCGAGCTCCTGCGAACGCGCAACCCGGGGGCGACGCTGGTCGAGGAAGCCAAGAAGCTGAACTCAGACGTCATCTACCTCTCCACCCGCCACGCGCCGGCCAGCGAGCAGCAGATCGGACCGCTCGCCGCCTACCTGCTCCACCATCGCCCGACTCGGATCGTCGTCGAGACCGAGGGCGGCGGGGTACATCCCCGGGCGTCCCGCCCGCTGGCGGCCGCCGGCGACCGGGGCGCATAGCCGGCAGGCACCGCCCCTGCTGACGGCGGCCGGCAACCGGCGCGAACAGCCGGCAGGCACCGCCCCTGGAGCCGCGAAGGTCTCCGGTTCCGGGGGTCTCCGGTTCCTTCCACGAATCTGCAAGCCCGCTGTCAGGCGCGGGGGCTGCAAACGGGATTGCGGCCGCAGCGCTACGGCGCCGGTGCGATGGCGGTGGCGTTTAGCCCTGCAAACACGCCGGGTTTTGCCTCTTTAGGTGGCCCCGGTGTGGTCTGGTGGGGGAAAGTGTGGAATCGATGTTGCAAAGTGGGAGAAAGTGGTGTACCTTCGCGCCAGCGAACCGGGGTGGAGGGGCTCCTCCCACTCCTCCACTTCGGTTCGAAGGCCTCCCATCCTGCCCCTGCCGGGGACCCCAGTGGCCTTCCGCGGATCCTTCGACCACACACTGGACGCCAAGAACCGGCTCACTATCCCGGCGAAGTTCCGAAGCGTCCTGGCCATCGGAGTGGTCCTGTCGAAGCAGCCGGACGAGCCGTGCGTGGGGATCTGGCGGCCGGAGGACTACGAGCAGCACACCAAGAGCACGCTGTCGGGTCTGCCCCCCGCCTCACCGCGGGCGGCGAACCTGCGGCGCTTCTTCTTCGGTAGCTCGATGGACACCGAGCTCGACGCCGCCGGCCGGGTGATGATCCCGCCGTTCCTGATGCGCCACGGGGCATTGGAGCGCGACGTCGTGATCCTGGGGGCCGGCGACTACCTCGAAGTCTGGGATCGCGGCCGGTGGGCCGACTACGACAAGACCCTCCCCGAGCAGGCGAACGAGCTCACCGCGGCGCTGGAGCAACGCCCTTGAGCATCATGGTTGACATGCCCTCCGCTCACACACCCGTTCTGGCGGGCGAGCTGGTCGACGTGCTCGATCCGGGGCCGGGCGACGTTGCGATCGACTGCACCTTCGGCGCCGGAGGTCACGCCCGGCTGGTGGCCGAGCGCCTCGGGCCGCTCGGCCAGCTCATCGCTATCGACCGCGATCCCGAGGCGGAGGACCGCTTCAACGAGCTCGCCGCCGAGTTGCCCTGCGCCGCGCGCTTCATCCGGGCCAGCTTCGCGACCGGGCTGGACCTGCTGGTGGACGAGGGCGTGGCCGCCGACCTTGTCTACCTCGATCTGGGGATGTCGTCGATGCAGGTGGACGCCCGGGAACGGGGATTCTCGTACTCCTACGACGCGCCTCTGGACATGCGCATGGACCCCGGCGAGGAGCTGACCGCCGCCGAGATCGTCAACACGTGGGACGAGCGCCGCCTGTCTCGGGTGATGCGGGAGTTCGGCGAGGAGCGCTTCGCCGGACGGGTGGCCCGCGCCATCGTCGCCCGGCGCGACCACGACCCGATCGAGAGCACGCTCGAGCTCGTCGACGTCATCAAGTCGGCGCTGCCGGCTCCGACGCGGTTCGGGGGCGGGCACCCGGCCAAGCGGGTGTTCCAGGCGCTGCGGATCGCGGTCAACGACGAGCTCGAGGAGCTCGACGCCGCGCTCCCGCTGGCCTGGCGTGTGCTGCGGCCCGGCGGGCGCCTGGCAGGGATCTCCTTCCATTCCCTGGAAGACCGCCGTGTGAAGCGCTTCCTCGACGCCCGCGCGCGGGGCTGCATCTGCCCCCCCGACCTGCCGGTGTGTGGCTGTGGCCGCCACCCCGAGGCCGAGTTGCTCACGCGTGGAGGAGTGGTTCCCGGGGCTGATGAGCTTGCTGGGAATCCGCGCTCGGCCTCGGCGCGTCTGCGCGCCGCGCGCAAGCTCGGACCGGAGGCTGAGTGAGCCGAACCGCCGCCCCGGCCCGGCCCCGCGCCTCCCGGCCTACCCCGCGCCTCGCGCGGCGCATGTCGGGACCGGCGGCGGGCGTGGTGGCGGTGCCGGCGCCTCGCCTGCCCTCGGGGCCCCTCACCCCCCGCCGGCGGCGCGCGGCCGAGCCGTTCCGGCGCCGTCCGGAGCACATCCGGCGCGAGCGGTTGCGCCGCTCCCCGGCCGGGTTCGCCGGACGACTGCGCCAGGGAGTGCTGGATCTGCCCGATCACCGGCTGCTCGACCGTCTCATCCGGGGACGCGGGTGGATAGCGCTGATCGGGTTCGCGCTGATCGGGATCGTGGCCATGCAGGTCTCCCTGCTCCGGCTCAACACGGGGATCGGTCGCGCGGTCCAGACCACGTCCGCGCTCGAGCGCCAGAATGCGGCGCTGCGCGCCGAGGTGTCGCGCCTGTCGAGCAGCGACCGGGTCCAGGCGGCGGGCCGGCGGCTGGGGTTGGTCTCGGCGCCGGCCGGCGAGGTCTTGTTCATGGTGCCCCACCCGCGGGTGGACGCGCGGCGCGCCAGTATCCGGGTGCGACAGGCGGCGTCCGTGCAAGCGGCGTCGGGGACGGCGGGATCGACGTCCGGGGGGGCGGGGTCGGCAACTGGTGGGGCGGGGTCGGCAACTGGTGTGCCGGGGTCGGTGACCGGGGGGGCGGGGTCTACGACCGGGGGGGCGGGGTCGGCCGCGCCGGCGGCGCCGGGCCCGTCATCGCCAGCGGCCGCGCCCGGAGTCGCGGGCGGGTCCGCGGGCACTGCAGGGTCGCCGGGCGGTGGAGCGCCGGGCGCTGGGACTCCCGCCGGTGGGGCGGGGGGAGCTGAGCCGTCCGGTGGTGGGGCCCCGGCCGGCGGATCTCCCTCCGGTCCCGGTGGGGGAACTTCGACCCCCGGAACATCATCACCTCCGCCAGCCATGGCGCCGGCGACCAGCCCCGGCAGATAGACGTGGTGGCGACGGAGCGCCGGATCGGATGGTTGTTCGCGACGTTCCTGGCGCTGCTCGCCCTGGCTGCCACCCGCACCGCCTATCTCGCTGCGGTCAAGGGGCATTCGCTGCGCCGCGCCGCCGTCACCCAGCAGCTCACGCAGGTCACCGTGCCCGCGGCCCGGGGCTTGATCGTGGACCGCCACGGCGTGGACCTGGCCGTCTCCGAGCCGGCCGACAACGTCACCGCCACTCCCTACCTGGTTCATGACCCGGTGACCGTCGCCCGCCGCTTGGCGCCCCTACTCAATCGATCGTTCGACGCACTACTCGCGCAGCTCACGCGAAGACGGAGTGGCTTCGCCTACCTGGCGCGGTCGGTGCCCGCGGCGACCGGGGACGCCGTGGCCCGGTTGCACATCGGGGGAATCACGCTGCTCCCGGTCACCCGCCGGGACTATCCGATGGGGGCGCTGGCCTCGCAGCTCGTGGGGGCGGTGGGAATCGACGGCACGGGTCTGTCCGGGCTCGAGTACTCGCGCAACCGGCTGTTGCTGGGGACCGCAGGACAGCGGCGCGTCACCAGCGACGCCATCGGCCAGCCGATCGCCATCCGCGACAGCCGCGTGGCCCAGCCCGGGTCGAGCGTCACGCTCACGCTCGACGCCGTCCTCCAGGGGCAGGCCGAGCAGGTGCTCAGCCAGATCGGCCAGAGCTATCACCCCAAGGGCGCGACCGCGATCGTCATGGACCCGCGCACCAACCAGATCCTGGCCATGGCCAGCTGGCCGCGGGTGGATGCCAACAACATCGGAAGTGCCCCGCCGTACGCGCGCGAGAACCGCGCCATCGGCTTCAACTACGAGCCCGGCTCGACCTTCAAGGCCTTCACCGTCGCCGGGGCGCTGCAGGACGGCGTGGTCACTCCGGACACGAGCTTCGACCTCGCGCCTCAGATCCAGGTCGCCGACCGCACGATCCACGACGCCGAAGCCCGCGGTCCGGTGACCCTGACCACGGCCCAGATCCTGGCCCAGTCGAGCAACGTGGGTGCCATCACCATCGGTCTACGACTGGGAGCGGACCGCTTCAACTACTGGGTCCGGCGATTCGGATTCGGCCGCCCGACCGGGGTCGAGCTGCCCGGAGAGGAACGCGGACAGGTGCTGGCGCTCGACAAGTACTCCGGTTCCTCGATGGGCAACCTCCCGATCGGGCAGGGTGAGTCGGTGACGCCCCTGCAGATGGCGACCGCCTACGCGGCGATCGCCAACGGCGGCATCCTGCGACCGCCGCACATCATCGGATCGGTCAATGGCCGCCCCGTGCCCCTCCCCGCCGGTCACCGCATCATCTCGCCGCAGGTGGCGGCCGAGCTGCGCCGCATGCTCCAGGGCGTTCTGGCGCCGGGCGGGACCGCCAGCGAGGTGTCGATCCCGGGCTACCAGCTGGCCGGCAAGACCGGGACGGCCAACAAGGTGGATCCCGCCACCGGCACCTATTCGCAGTCCCGTTACGTCGCCTCGTTCGTGGGGTTCGCGCCGGCCCGGAATCCACGACTGCTGGTGTCGGTCATGGCCGACGAGCCCCAGAGCGCCATCTACGGTGGAGTGGTGGCGGCCCCCGCGTTTGGGCAGATCATGTCGTTTGCGCTGCCGTACCTGCGCATCGGCCCCAATTAGGCCCGCCGCGCGTCGGCCCCAATTAGCCTCGGGCCCCGGCTTCTGTTCAGTAGCCGCCCGGGCAGCCTCACGTTGCCGGGCCAGACGGCCGACAAACAGAGAGCGTGAACCAGTTCAACCTTCCCTCGCGGGCGCGGCCCGCGCGCCGGGTCCTCCTGGGCCTCGCGCTCGCGTGCCTGGGCGCCCTCACCCTGTCCTCGGCGGCCGCGTTCGGATCCGCGTTCCTTCCGCCCGCGGGCCAGGTGTTCGCAGGCGTCGGCGGGGGCAAGACCGACGACTCCTTCGTACACCAGACCGGCGCTCAGCCCTCGGTCTTCCAGGTCTTCATCGCGTGGGGTCAGCAGAACCACTACTTCCTGCACCGGGCCGACGGAGCTCACGCCCGGCTGATGATCCACCTCTCGACTGCGTGGGGGGCTGACCGTCCCCAGCTCATCACCCCGGCTCAGATCGCTGAGGGACGCGGCGACGACTACCTGCTGTGGCTCGGCCAGCAACTCGCCGATCACGGGCAGCCCGTCTACGTGCGCTTGATGGCCGAGATGAACGGTCACACCCCCTACAGCGCGTATGACTCGGCCACGGGTCGCCGCCGGGGAGCCGGGAACTCCACCTCGGCATTTCGCCAGGCCTGGCGGCGGGTGACGTTGATCCTGCGCGGCGGGCCGCTGGCCCAGGTCAACACCGCCCTGGCCGCGCTGCACGAGCCGCCCGTTCGCCACGCCGGCGGCGACCTTCCGCCCGCGCCCGTGGCGATGTTGTGGGTGCCCCAGGTGGCCGGCGCACCCGACATCCCGGCCAACAGCCCGCGGGCGTACTGGCCCGGCTCGGACTACGTCGACTGGATCGGCACCGACTTCTACTCGCGCTTTCCCAACTGGAGCGGCCTCGAGCGGTTCTACCGGACGCGGGCGTTTGCCGGCAAGCCGTTCGTATTCGGCGAGTGGGCGATCTGGGGATCCGACGACCCGGGGTTTGTTCGCCGGCTGTTCGGCTGGTCGAGGTCGCACCCGCGCGTGCGGATGCTCGTCTACAACCAGGGTGAGCAGCCGGGCGGGGTCTTGCGACTCGATCGCTACCCGCGCGCGGCGCGGGCGCTGCGCTCCGAGCTGGCTCGGCACAACTCGCGGTTCGCGGTCGCGCCGGAGTGGTCCGGCGCCCAGGGCTGAGCGGCGGGACGCGCGGACACTGCAGGACGGTCGCGCCGCGAGGGGCGATCGGGAGCTGGTCGAGGTCGACATGACCCTCGTCCGCAGGGGTTCATTGCCTTAGGCGCCTCCCGGGCTCGCCGCGCGGGAGACCGCCCGGACCCGCCCTAGACTCCTCGCCGGTATGAGGTTCGCGTGTGGATCACCTGATTTCCGGCCGGCTCGCCGATGAAGCTCGAGGACATCATGGGCCCGCCGGCGGCGGCGGCCGGCGAGATGTCCGG
>DASZHF010000134.1:0-1811 GCA_035938095.1 Solirubrobacteraceae bacterium | reverse complement strand
GCGATGATGGCTTTCGTCCACACGGGCCGCAACGAGGTGCTCGTGTCGGGCTACGTCCATCCCGAGTACGTTCAGGTGCTGCGCGCCTTCGGCGAAGGTCGAGGGATCAAGGTGCGCAAGGGCGGTGAGCCCAACAAGAAGACGGCTGCCGTCATCTTCCAGCAGCCGGACTTTCTCGGCCTGCTGGTCGACGCGCCGGCCCTGACTGCCGCCGCGCACGACGCCGGCGCTCTCGCGATCGCGTGCGTCGACCCGATCAGCCTCGCCATCCTCGCTCCGCCAGGAGAATATGGCGCGGACGTCGCCGTCGGCGAAGGCCAGCAGCTCGGCCTCGCGCCGAGCTACGGCGGGCCGCATGTGGGATTCATTGCCTGCCGGCGCGAGCTCGTGCGCAAGCTGCCGGGTCGCATCGTGGGTGAGGCACACGACGCCTCGGGACGGCGCGGCTTCGCGCTGGTGCTCGCGGCCCGCGAGCAGCACATCCGCCGCGAGAAGGCCACGTCCAACATCTGCACCAACCATTCGCTGTGCGCCCTCGCGGCGAGCGTGTACCTCACCTACATGGGCCCCTACGGCCTGCGGCAGGTGGAGGAGGTCAGCTTCCGCCGCGCGCACGCCCTGGCGGAGCGCCTGGCCGCGCTGCCCGGTTGGGAGATGGCGTTCCCCGAGCGGCAGTTCGTCAACGAGTTTCCGATGCGCGTCCCCAAAGCCCCGGCGGTGGTGAAGAAGCTCGCCCGCAAAGGCATCCTGGGCGGCCTCGACGTGTACCGCTGGTTCCGTGAGCTCAAAGGCGTGCTGACGTTCACCTGCACCGAGGTCAACGACCCCCACGCGCTCGACGAGCTCGTGGCGGCCCTGAAATGACGGAGCAGCTCAGCTTCGAGCTCAGCCGTCCGGCGGTCGACCCACCGCGCCTCCCGGAAGCCGATGTGAGTGGGCCAACGCCGTCGGAGCTGCTGCCCAAGGAGGCTCTCCGAGCCAGGCCCCCTGGCCTGCCCCGCCTCAGCGAGCCCGAGATCATGCGGCACTACAGCCGGCTCGCCTCGATGAACTACTCGATCAGCGAGAACTTCTACCCGCTCGGCAGCTGCACCATGAAATACAACCCCGTCCTCAACGAGGCGGCCGCGTCGCTGCCCGGTTTCGCAGGCCTCCATCCATACCAGGACGAGGACACCGTTCAGGGCGCCCTCGAGCTGATGTGGCGCCTGGAGCGGGCCCTCTGCGCGATCGTCGGTGTCGAGCGGGTGACGCTCCAGCCCGCGGCGGGGGCGCATGGGGAGTGGACCGCGCTGCGCATGATCCGCGCCTACCAGCACTCGAAGGGCGAAGCGCGCACAGAGGTGCTCGTCCCGGACTCGGCCCACGGCACCAACCCCGCGAGCGCCGCCTTGAGCGGTTTCCAGGTCGTCGAGGTGAAGTCGGGCCATGACGGCCGGATCAGCCTGGCCGACCTCGAGTCGAAGCTGTCTCCCCGGACGTCAGCCCTGATGCTGACCAACCCCAACACCTTGGGGCTGTTCGAGCGCGAGATACTGGATATTGCGGAGCTGGTGCATTCAACCGGCGCGATGCTCTACTACGACGGGGCCAACCTGAACGCCTTCATGGGCATCTGCCGGCCCGGTGACATGGGTTTTGACGCTGTGCACATGAACCTGCACAAAACGTTTACCACCCCGCATGGTGGCGGCGGTCCGGGCGCGGGACCAGTGGGAGTCAAGGCCGAGCTCGTCCCCTTCCTCCCGATGCCGACCGTGGAGCGGACCAACGGCCACCTCATGCTCGACTTCAAGCGCCCGCAGTCGATC
>DASZHF010000133.1:0-22505 GCA_035938095.1 Solirubrobacteraceae bacterium | reverse complement strand
CCGGGCCGCGCCGGCCGGGGCACGCCAACGCTGGCCCGAGCGTCCTCCGACCAACGCCTGGACGCCGAGCGCTTCCTCCAGCGCCAGGCCGCTCTCCGTCGCGGGGTAGCGCCCGGGCCGCGAGCCAACCCCGGGGCCTATCGCGATTACCCGCGCCTGTCCTGGCTCGTGGGCCTCGGCCCCCAGGGCTACGGCGCTCTGGACCCAGCCGCTCAGCGTCGGGCCAGGCTTGCCGTCGATCGCCAGTTGCGTGGGCTAACGAGCCCGGGCTCGGGGTCCGCTCCGGGATCGTCGCGATTCTCGGCGTCCGCCACACCGCTGGCCCCGGCGGCCCCCTTCCCTCGCCCTCCGGGGGCCGCCCTACGCGCCCGCCGTGCGCGCCAGTTCCTTGGCCACTTCCGCACCGACCGCAGCTGACCCTCGCATGGCGACGGCCGCGGTTGAGCCGCGCCCTCCGCGCAGCCCAGGCGGTCCACTCGCGGCAGGCGCCGTGTGGGATCCTTGCGCGCCGTGCTGCCGACCGGGCCGTGCCATCCGCGAGCCCCGGGCCGAGCGGCGCCTCCCTATAGCGCGCCATGCCCGACCGTCACGTCGACCACTTGCTGATCGGAGGCGGCATCGCCTCCGCCACCTGCGCGCGCGTGTTACGCGACGAGGGAGCGCAGGGGTCGATCCTGCTTGTGGGTCGAGAGCTCGACCCGCCCTATCACCGGCCACCCGTGACGAAGGAGTTCTTGCGCGGGGCCAGCTCGCGGGAAGATGCGTACATCGACGCACCGGGGTGGTGGGAGGAGAACGACGTCGAGCTGATGACACGGACGAGTGTGATGTCGCTCGATCCCGACGCGCGCTTGGCCACGCTGTCCGACAAGCGGACCGTCGAGTACGACCAGGCCCTGCTCGCGACGGGCGCCACGGTGCGCCGGCTCAGCGTCGAGGGAGCACAGCTCGAGGGAGTCCACTATCTGCGCACGCTGGGCAACTCCGAGTCTCTGCGTCGCGACGTGGAGGGGGTCGAACGGGTGGTGATGGTCGGCGGCTCCTACGTCGGCTGTGAGGTGGCCGCCTCGCTGACCGAGCTCGGCAAGCGCTGCACGATCGTCATGCAGGAGAGCTTCGTCCTCGAGCGCCATTTTGGATCGCAGGCTGGACGTTTCTTCCAGGACGTGCTCGAGGAGCACGGCATCGAGGTGCTCGGGGACCGCGAAGTCCACCGCTTCGAAGCGGCCGCGGACGAGCCCGAGCGCATCGGAGCGGTGGTAATCACCAACGGCGAGGTCATCGACGCCCAGGCGGTGGTCGCCGGCGTCGGCGCGGTGCCCGACGTGATGCTCGCTCGGCGCAGCGGTCTGGAGCTGGGAGAGCTGGGCGGTGTCCGATGCGACTCGTGGCTGCGGACCTCGAGCGCCAGCGTGTTCGCCGCCGGGGACATGTGCGAGTACGACAGCGTCCTCCACGGTCGCCCGATGCGCATCGAGCACGAGGAGGTCGCCGCCGCCCAGGGCCGGACGGCGGCGCTGAACATGCTCGGCGTCGACCAGCCCCACCGCGAGGTGCCGTACTTCTTCTCCGACCTGTCCGACTGGGTCTCGCTCGAGTACGTCGGTCCCGCGTCTGAGTGGGACCGCGAGCTGGTGCGCGGCTCCATGGCCGAGCGGCGCTTCTCGCTCTGGTACGTGCACGAACAACGCGTGGTCGGCGTGCTCTCGGTGGACCGCCCGGAGGACCTCGACCACGCTCGGAGGCTGATCGCCGAGGGCATCGAGGTCTCCGGCGCGCTCGACGCAATCGCCGACCCGGACGCCGACCTCGCCCATCTGGGAGCCTGACGGCGTGGTCCAGCGCGCGCGTGTTCGAAGCCTGGCCGGGATCCTCGCGGCTACGGTGATTGGGCTTGGAGTTCTCGGCGGTCCGGCCGCCGCCCAGGTTCCGCCGACCCCGCACGCCCTGCCCCCGGCCCATCCGAACGCCGTGTCCGCGCGCGGGCTCCCCGGAAGCTGGATCATCGGAGTCGACCCCCGCAACCGCGCCGCCACCGCGTTCGCGGCCCGCTCGGCGTCCAAGCGACTGACCGGGCTCCCCGCCTTCGTGGTCGCCACGGGCCGAGCGCGGGCGCTCGCGCGATCTGAACGACGCCGGGGAGCGTTGCTCTATTCGGAGCCCGACGTCAGCTCGACCCGGGCGCAGAGCGCCGGCCCCGGATCGCTCGCCCAGTACAACGGATGGCGCAGCTACCTGGTTCCCAACGGCCTTAACCCACCCGCCGCGGGACCGCTCCTGGTCCTGATCGACTCGCAGGTCGACCTGACCCACCCCGCGATCCAGGGCGGTCACATCCGGAGCAGCTCATCGGCGGCGCCGACCGACGAGCACGGCACGGCGACCAGCGGGTTGGCCGCCGGACTCGACAGCGTGCTGGGCTTCCAGGGCGTCTGGCCCGGTGCCAACACCGAGGTCGTGGTCACCGACCTTTCGTGCACCTCGGTGGCTCAGGGTGTCCTGCAGGCGGTGACGATGCACGCTGCAGTCATCAACATGAGCCTGGGGTCACCCCAGCCCTGCTTCACCCTGTATCTGTCACTGATGGCGGCGGTGGGCGCCGGGGTCCTCCCCGTGGCTTCGGCCGGCAACGAGTTCCTGCAGGGCAATCCGATCTCCTTCCCGGCCTCGTTCCCGCACATGCTCACCGTGGCGGCCGTGTCCCTGCCCAGCCTGGCTCCGGCCTTCTTCTCCACGCGTAACCTCGGCGTCGACCTCGCCGCCCCGGGCGTGAAGATCGTCTCACCGGTCCCGCCGCAGTTCGATACAGACTCCGACCGTGACGGCTGGCTAGCCGTGAGCGGGACGAGCGCATCCGCGCCCATGGTGGCCGCGCTCGCCACCTGGATCAAGGCGATCCGGCCCGACCTCGACGGCCAGCAGATCGCCACGCTCCTGCGCTCGACCGCCAAGCCCATCTACCTGCCCCTTGTCTACAACCCGGACACGGGCTACGGCCTGCCCCAGCTGGCCGCGGCTCTCCAGGCGCCGACACCGAACCGGAGCCTGTTCGAGCCCAACGACGACATTCCGCTCGTGGACGGCCAGTTCTTCGGCCAGCCCGACCCGTTCGTGTGGACGGGCGCGGGGAGCCAGACGATCGTCGGCGGCCTGGACCTGTTCAAGAACCCCGCCGACGTCTACCGGGTGCAGGTGCCCGGCCACAGCGTCATGCACGTGCGGCTGCGGGCCCAGCTGGGCATCGTCACGCTGGCCGTGTTCGGGTCGCGCGCGAAGACCACTGCCGCGCATCCGATCGCCCGGCGGCGGATCCGGCGTACCGGAGCCGTCGTGGTTCGCAACCGCGGTGGCACGGCCGTCATGTACGTGCAGGCGAAGACCGCCTCGGTCGGTGCCATCTACCACATGACGATCGGCCACTGACGGATCGCGATCGGCCACCGAGACATGACGATCGGCCGCTGACGGCTCTGCCGACCTGACCCGCGATCGGCGCCGGCCTGCGGGCCTGCGGGGAAGCCCTTATCTGCCCCTGAAGGGCCGCCGCTAGGCTGGCGGGCATGCACCTGCGACGCTGGCTGGGCTCGCTCGATCGCGGCGGCCCGAGGCCAGCCCTCCGGGCCGCGCTCGCGTGCGCCGTCGGGCTGGTGGCCACCGGAGTCGTGGCCTTGCTCGTCCCGGTGGCGCGGGCCGGTGACGCCGGCACGTTGCGCGGATTCGTCGCGCTCAACCGTCCCCGGCTGACGCCGCTGGCCGACCTGGTCGCCCACAGCGTCGATGCGCTGCCCTACGCGGTCGCCGGACTGGTCCTGGTGTCGGTCGCGCTCGCGCGCCGGCGACCGTGGATGGCGTTGGTGATCGCCGTTGCGATGCCCGCCTCGGTCCTCACCTGCGAGCTGCTCAAGCCGCTGCTGTCCGACATCCGCCACATTCAGTGGTTCGGTGGCAGCTCCGTGGGGGAGGCGTCCTGGCCCAGCGGGCACGCCGCCGGAGCGATGTGCCTCGCGTTGTGCGCCGTGCTGGTCTCGCCGCGCCGGCTGCGACCGTTCGCGGTTGCGGCCGGGAGCGCGCTCGCAGTTGGGGTCAGCTTTTCGATTCTCATGCTCGTCTGGCATTTCCCGAGCGACGTGCTGGGAGGGTTCCTGGTGGCCGCGCTGTGGGTTGCGCTCGGCATCGCCGCGCTGCGGGCACTGGACGACGGACGCCGGCAGCAGGTCTCGATCCGCCAGCCCGAGCCGTTGGGCTCGCTGCTCGCGCCGCTCGTCCCCGCCGCGGTCGCCGCCGGCGGGCTTGCGGCTGCCGCGCTCCTGCATCCCGAGGCCGTGACCAGCTTCGCCACCGAGCACAAGCCTTTCGTGCTCGGGGCATTCATAATCGCAGCGATGGCGTGGGCGCTGGCCTCCGGACTGGCCGTCGCCCTGCGCCGCTGAGGAAGGGGAAGGCGATGGACGACAGTGCAGCGCAGTCCGGCGTCGAGCGCCGCGTGGCCCTCGTCACCGGAGCCAACCGGGGAATCGGTCGCGAGGTGGCGCGCCAGCTCGCCCTCCAGGACCACCTTGTGATCCTCAGCGCGCGCGACGAAGGCAACGCGCGCGAGACAGCTCAGGAGCTCGCGCGCGACGACGGAGTCGAAGTGATGACGCTCGAGCTCGACATCGCCGACCCCGGCAGCGTCGCGCGGGCGGCCGACCAGGTGCGCGGTGATCCCGGCCGGCTCGATGTCCTGGTTAACAACGCCGGCGTCGGCACCGACTTTGGGGTCTCAGGCACCACGCCCGACTTCGCTGCGATCCAGGCCGCGCTGGACACGAACTTCTTCGGCGCCTACCGCCTGACCGTGGCGCTCCTCGACCTGCTGCGGGCCAGCGAGCACCCACGCATCGTCAACGTCTCGAGCGGCATGGGAGGCGTGGCCGAGATGGGGGGCTGGTCACCGGGCTACCGGGTCTCCAAGGCGGCGCTGAACGCAATGACCCGCATCCTCTCGACCGAGCTCGCAGACGCGGGCTTCCTGGTCAACTCCGCCTGCCCGGGGTTCGTGAACACCGACATGGGTGGCCAGTTCGGGGCCAAGAAACCGGTGCACGAGGGCGCCGCCGGGATCGTGTGGCTGGCCACACTGCCCGACGACGGCCCCACGGGCGGCTTCTTCCGCGACGGCAAACCCGTCGCGTTCTAACGCCATCCGGACGCGACCGGGACGGCCACGTCCCGATCCGGCCGCGCCGGCCGTTACTCCCCGGCGCCCTCTTCCATCATCCGCTTGAGCGCCGCGAGGTCCCGGCGGACCCCGCGGCGCACCATGGCAGACAGGAGCGGCCCGGCCAGCGCGTAGTAGCGACCGGTGTCGCCCGCCGTCCGGATGCGTGCCAGCGTCTCGCCGTTGGGGGTGCGATCGAACTCGTAGGTAACTGTCATCGGGAACGGGGCCTCCACCGAATGCATCGCGAGTCGCCGCGGCGGCTCGTACTGGTCGATCTCGTTGACGTAGCGCATGCGCCGGCCCAGGAAGGCCGCCACGCGCTCCACCCGCGTACCGGGCCCGACCGGTCCGTCGGTGAGCTTGGTCACGCTCTGCAGCGCGCCGATCCAGCGCCGGTCGTTCGCCGGATCCATGGCGAAGGCCGCGACCTCGTCGCAGTCGCGCGCGATGCGCTGCTCGACTGTGACTTCGACGTTCACGCGCCCGGGAAGACCCGGAGCTTCAGGTTCTCGAGCACTCCCACCCAACCGTGCTCGTGCGCTTCCCGCGACTGCTCCGAGGCGAGTCCTTCGTGCACCAGAACGACGTCCGTGGCGCCACCGCGGTCGTGGAACTCAACCGTCACCACCGACTCGTTCGGCTCGGGGTCGGTCTCCCACAGCCACGTGTAGACGAGCTTTGCGGGCCGCTTGACCTCGCGGTACTCACCGGCGACGGTGTGGGTCTCGTCGTTCTCGGGATTGTGCATCGACAGCCGGTAGCGGCCACCCTCGCGGAGGTCGACCTCGGCCAGCGGCGTGCTCCAGTCGCGCCCAGCCGCCCACCAGCGCCTCATCACCTCGGGATTGGTCCAGGCGTCGAACACCTCATCGCGCGGGGCGTCGAACGTGCGCTCGAGCCGGAGACCGATCGCGGCCTGAGTTCCGTCTGTCATCTCGCTGCCTTCCTTTCTGTTCGTCCAGGAATTGCCCGACGGTGTCGAACTTGCGCTCCCAGAGCTCACGCTGGCGCGCCATCCAGTCGGAGGCGTCGGCGAGTGGATCGGATCGCAGGCTGAGACGGTGCGTTCGGCCCACGACCGACCGCTGCACGACGCCGGCGTCCTCCAGCACCCTGAGATGCCTCGTGATGGCGGGTTTCGAGACGCCGAAGTCGCCCGTCGCCGCGCCCACCGTCGCGGGGCCTTGCGCCAATCGCTCGACGATCCCACGCCGGATCGGGTGCGCCAGCGCGAGAAAGCTCTGGTCGAGCCGGCCTGAACTGTTAACCATGAAGTTAACAGTACCACCCGACCGAGCCACCGGCCTGTCGCGCCACTACGATCAGTCGCGCACCACCTCGCCACCTCGCCACTCGACAAGGGAGCCATCCATGAACCTGTGGGACCGTTTCGCAGCCGTCCGGGCCGAATGGGACGTGCTCGGCCATCCGTTCTATGAGCGCTGGTCGCGTGGGGAGCTCACGCCGGGCGAGCTCGCCACGTACAGCGGGCAATACCGCCACGCGGTCGTCGCGCTGGCCGATGCCTCCGCGGGCGCCGCCGAGCGCGCGACGGGAGAGCTGCGGTCCCACCTCGAGGTCCACGCAGCCGAGGAAGCCGGGCACGTCGCGCTCTGGGACCAGTTCGTCGAGGCCGCGTCCGGCGACTGCCGCGCGGCCGCGCTGCCCGAGACAGCCGACTGCGCCGCAGCCTGGGCGGACCCCACCCGCGGTGTGGGCCCCACCTTGTCGGCGCTGTATTCGATCGAGTCGGCGCAGCCCGACATTGCGGCGATCAAGCGTCGCGGGCTCTTGGAGCTCTATGGCTTTGAGGCGGGTGAGGCGACCGAGTACTTCGATGTCCACGCCGAGCTCGATCACGAGCACGCGGCGGCCCACCGGGCCTGGATCGAAGAGAGGCTGGCTGGCGAGGACGAGGACGAGCTGGTGCAGGCCGCGCGCCGCGTGCTCGCGGCGAACTGGACGCTGCTCGACGGGGTCTCGGCCGACCGCGTTCCGCCCGTTCGAGCGTAACCACTGGGTCCGGCCCGGCCACCCCTCGGTGATCGGGTCGGGCTAGGGCTGGTCGCGGAAGCGCCCCGGCTCCCAGAGCGGTTCGTCGCCCTGGTTGGCGGCCCGGGCCAGGATGAACAGCAGATCGGAGAGGCGGTTCAGGTACCGGACGACCTCGTCACCCGCTTCTTCGCCCAGGGCCAGTGCGCGTCGCTCGGCTCTGCGACACACGGTCCGGCACACGTGGAGCTGGGCGGCGGGGGCGGTGCCCCCGGGGAGGACGAAGGACTTCAGCGGCGCGAGCGTCGCGTTGACCTCGTCGCACGCGTGCTCCAGCCAGGCGGTCTGCTCGGCGCTTACCCGGAGGCGCTCCCGGTCGCCGCCGACCGGGACGGATAGATCGGCGCCCACGTCGAAGAGGTCGTTCTGAATGCGGTGAAGCCAGGCCGCGTGCTCGGGCGCCAGGCCCTCGGCGTTGAGCGCGACCCCGATTTGGGCGTTGAGCTCGTCGACCGCGCCGTAGGCCTCGATCCGCGGATGCGTCTTGAGGACGCGGCTCATGTCGCCCAGGTGAGTCTCGCCGCCGTCGCCCAGGCGGGTGTAGATGCGCGTGAGGTTTACGGTCATCTGACGCCGAGTGTAGACCCGCGACCGTCTCCCGCGGATGTCGCCGTCTCCCGCGGGCGTCGGCGGGAGTAGACTCGTCCGCGAGAAAGGGTCGGTGGTTGAGGGAAGGCCGGTGCAAGTCCGGCGCGGTCCCGCCACTGTGACCGGGGAAGCCCGCCGCACGCGAGCGGCGCAGCCACTGGACCGAAACGGTCTGGGAAGGCGCGGCGAGTAGTCCCGGAAGCCAGGAAACCTGCCGCCGACTGTGTCATGAGCCCTCGCGGAAGGGGACAACCATGTTCAGCTCTGTTGCTCGCGCCCTGGCGGCGCTTGCCGTCACGGCGGTTTGCCTGACGCTCACGGCGACCGCCCTCGCCACCCCGGTCACCATCAACCTGCGCATCGAGGGGGCAACGAAGACGCTCTTCGAAGGCCCGCTCACCACCGACGCGCACACCGCCGCTAATCCCATCAACGCGCCCGACTCGTCGACGAGCATCGTCGGGCCGCACCCGTGCGACTACAAGGACAACGGCAACCCACCGCTCGGCGGCTCGGCCGCCGGGACGCCGACCACCGCAGCCTTCGACGGCGTCGCCCAGGCGGGCGCCACCTTCGGCGCCATCTGGTACTCGAGCCAGGGCGACTTCTTCGTCACCCAGCTCGGATCCGACGCCAACGGCGGGCCGCCGACGTACCCGTCGTGGGGCTTCGCCGTCAACTACCAGTCGGGCTCTGTGGGCGGCTGCCAGCTCACGCTGAGCTCCGGCGATCAGGTCCTGTGGGCCTACGACTTCTTCAACAAGGTCCACCTGCTCAAGCTCGCCGGACCGTCAGTCGCGAATGTCGGTCAGCCGATCACGGTCAAGGTCACCGACGGCGGCACCGCCGCGGCGATGCCCGGCGCTAGCGTTGGGGGCCAGACGACAGACGCCCAGGGCAATGCGTCGATCACGTTCAGCAAGACCGGAACGCAGTCGCTGAAGGCCGAGGCGCCCAGCTCCGTGCGCTCCAACCGCCTGGACGTATGCGTTCACAACGGAAATGACGGCACCTGTGGCAGCACGGCGCCGACGTCTGCGAGCTCCACCACCCCGGCCGGGACCCTGCCCACCGCTGGACCGGCGCCTGCTCCCCCGACATACGCGACGGGCCTGCCCGTGACGGCCCCGGCGACCGGCTTCCTGCGCGGGATCCGCTACGGGCACAGGTTCGCACGCGACCGCGCACCGCGGACTCTGCGCGGGACCGTGTCCGCGGATGCCACGGGCATCGAGGCGGTACGCCTGCGGCTCTCGCGGCGCACGATCTACGCGTGCCAGGGGTTCGACGCTCGCCTCGAGCGCTTCCGGAGCACCCGCTGCGGCATTGAGCACGCCCCGTGGTTCTCGGTCGGAACCAGCACCCGTTTCTCGTATCTGCTGCCCCACCGACTGCGCCCCGGCCGCTACGTGCTCGATCTCGAGGTGATCGACGGGGCCGGTCACCGCGACGACCAGCCGGTCCCGGGGCGCAACCGGATCGTGTTCTCCGTCCTGTACTAAAGAGAGCCGTGGTGAGCTGAAGCCGTGCTGCGTCACCCTCGGGCCGCTCCCGCCGCGCTCGCCGCCGCGCTCGCCGCCGCGGTCGCGCTCGCCGGTTGCGGGCTCGGTCCGGGTGCGACGCCGGCGCGCGTTTCGCTCACCATCACAGACGGGTTCGGCACGCACGTGCTGCGAGACCTGCGCGCGCCCCAGATCCAGGGGCAGGACACGGTGATCCGGTTGCTCGAACGCAACGCTCACATCACCACCCGCTACGGCGGAGGCTTCGTGCAGAGCATCGACGGCCGGGCCGGGGGCGTCCAGAACGGGCGTCCGATCGACTGGTTCTATTACGTCAACGGCATCGAGGCTTCCGCCGGAGCGGCGGGCACGCGCGTGCATGCCGCGGACCGGGTGTGGTGGGATCGCCACGACTGGGGCGCGGCGATGAGCTCGCCGGCGGTCGTCGGCTCGTTCCCCGAGCCGTTCGCTCACGGCAGCGGCGGTCGCCGGTTTCCGGTCAGGGTCGAGTGCGAGCACGCCGGTGACGCCAGCTGCCGCGCGGTGGCCGACCGTCTCGCGGCCCTCGGGGTCCCGGCCGGCCAGTCGCTGCTCGGTGCCGGCCCGGCGAGGCACATCCTGCGCGTCCTGGTCGGGACCTGGGCGGCGCTGCGCGGCGATCCCGCCGCCGCGGCCGTCGAGCGCGGCCCCAGTTCCAGCGGCGTCTATGCCCGTCCCGCTCGATCGGGTCGGTCGCTCGGCGTGCTGGACCCCAGCGGACACGTGGTCCGGGTCCTCGGGGCGGGGACGGGCCTGGTTGCAGCCACGCGCACCGGCGACGCCGATCCGGTCTGGCTGGTGACCGGCACGGACCCGGCCGGTGTCGCGGCGGCGGCGGGAGCCTTCGATGAAGGTGACCTGCACGCTCGCTTCGCCGTCGCGGTCGCCGGCGGGCGGCGCGAGCCGCTACCCGAGGTCCGCGGATGACGGGCGCGGTCGACCACATGACGGGCGCGGTCGCCAACATGACGGGCGCGGTAGACGACATGACCGGCGCCGCCGAATGAGATACCGCCGCCGGTCCACTCCCTTGCACGCCGCTCGGGCAGCCGTCGCCGCGAGCTACGGCGTCGCGCTGATGACCTGTGCCGTCCTGTTCATGAGCCCGGTGGTCCTGGGCGCTCTGCTGGTGACGGTTGTTGCCGTCGCCGGGGTGGCCCGGGCCGGCGATGAGCTGCGCCGGATCCTGCCCTACGTCGCTCCCCTGGCCGTCACGGCCGTCGTGCTGAACCCGCTGTTCGCCCACCAAGGGCTGACCGTCCTCGCCCGGCTGGGAAACGTGCCGCCGTTTGGAGAGCTCGACGTGACGCTCGAGTCGGTGGCGTTCGGCGCCGTCGCCGGGCTGAAGCTGCTCGTGTTCACGCTCGCGTTCGCGTTGATGACCGCGACCGTCGACCCCGACGAACTGCTGCGGCTCGCCCGCCGGGTGTCGTTTCGTTCCGCGCTGGCCGCGTCGCTGGCCACGCGCATGTGGCCGGTCCTCGAACGCGACGGGCGGCGGCTGGCCGAGGCCCAGCGTTGCCGCCCCGACGCGGGCGGCAACGAGAATCGCCGGGCGCGCCTGGCGCGCGGGGTGACCGTGGTCCGGGCGGTCGCGACCGGGGCGCTCGATCGAGCCATGGACGTGGCCGCCACCCTCGAGCTGCGCGGCTACGCCGGGGCCCACCGGCCGCCGCGGCTCTCGGTGCCCTGGTCGCGCCACGATGTCGCCTTCGCGGCGAGCGCTCTGGCGCTGCTGGCGATCGTGGTCGCGGCCCGCATCCTCGACATCGGCCGCTTCGATACCTACCCGACGCTGCGGCTCGCGCTCGGTCCGCGCGAGCTCGTCTTCGGAGTCGCGCTGATCACGCTCGCCCTGCTGCCGTTCGCCGAACGCCGGGGCGTGGTCCGATGAGGCACGCGTCGTGCAGCGGCCGATCGTCGTCCAGCGTCCACCGGGTGATCCGGTGAGCGTTCTGCGCTTCGAGCAGGTCGGCTACCGCTATCCCGGCGCCGCGGTCGCGTCGCTGGCCGGCGTCACGCTCACCCTCGAGGAGGGCGAGTTCTGCGTGCTGGCCGGCGTATCGGCGTCGGGGAAGTCGACGCTGCTGCGCGCGGCTTGCGGTCTGGTGCCCCACTTCCACGGCGGCGAGTTCTCTGGACGAGCAGTCGTCGGCGGCTTGGACACTCGCGACCACGGGCCGGGGGAGCTGGCCACGGTGGCGGGCACGCTTCAGCAGGACCCCGAGACCCAGATCGTCATGGGCACGGTCCGCTCCGAGTTGGCCTTCGGGCTCGAGAACCGCGGTCTGGCGCCGGCCGCGGTGGCCCGCGCGGTTGAGGAGGTCGCGCTCGCTCTGGGCATCGAGCGGCTGCTCGATCGCGTTCCCGACGAGCTATCCGGCGGTGAGCTCCAGCGCGTCGCGCTGGGCGCCGCCCTCGCCGGTCAGCCCCAGCTCGTGCTCCTCGACGAGGCGACCTCGCAGCTCGACCCGGTTGCGGGCGACGAGTTGGTTGGGCTGTTGCGCCGCCTCAACGAGGAGTGGGGTACCACCGTTCTGCTCGCCGAGCACCGCCTGGAACGCTGCCTGCCGGCCGCCGACCGCGTCATCGCGCTGGCCCAGGGGCGAGTCGCCTACGACGGTGCCCCCGCCGGGTTTCAGCGCTGGGCAGCCGGCGCTGCCCCCGAGCTCCGGACCCCGGCCGCGAATCTGCTCTCCGGAGTCGGACTCGACCCCGGCGTCACCGGCGTCAAGCAGGCGCGGGCCGCGCTGCGCTCTCACGGGCTGCTCGCCGACGACGGATCGCTCCGCGACCACGACCGCGAGCCCGAGCGCGAACCGGCGCCGGAGGTCACCGGCTGGCGCCGGCCTGTGTCCCGGCGGCGAACGGTCGTGCGCGGGGGCGCTCATGCCCTGCGCATGCGAGGCGTGTGGCACGAGCTCCACGACGGTCCGGCGATCCTGCGCGGCGTCGACCTCGACGTCCGTCCCGGGGAGCGGGTCGCCCTGATGGGTCGAAACGGGGCCGGGAAGTCGACCCTGCTGCGCCACGCCAACGGCCTGCTCGCGCCCACCCGCGGCAGCGTCCAGGCCAGCGGTCGCGTGGCCCTGCTGTTACAGAACCCGGGCGACTACCTGCTGGGCGAACGCGTGGCCGACGAGGCACAGCCGGCGGAGCTGGCCCGGGCCGGGCTGGCCGGCCTCGGCGACCGTCATCCGCGTGATCTGTCCGGGGGCGAGCGCCAGCGCCTGGCCCTGGCCATCGTCATGGGCCCGGGCACCCTCCCGGCCGCGGTGTGCCTCGACGAACCCACGCGGGGCATGGACCGGGGGTTCAAGGATCAGCTCTCCGACCAGCTGCGGTCGCTCGCCAGCAGGGGCTGCGCCGTGCTCGTCGCCACCCACGACGTCGAGTTCGCGGCCGCGATCGCCGACCGCGTCGTGCTGCTCGCCGAGGGCCGCACGATCGCCGACGGCCCTGCCCCGGAGGTGCTCTGCGGAGGCTGGTACTTCGCCCCGGAGACGGCGCGCATCCTGCGCGGAGCAGGAGGCGCGCTGCTGCCCGACCAGGGCGCGGCGCTGCTGCGCCGGCGAGCCGATTCACCCGAACCCGAACCCGAGCCCGAGGTCGTGGCGTGAGTTGGCAGTCGGCCGCGTTCGTGCTGCTCACGCTGGCCCTGGCGGCCGGCTTCGTCTGGTACGAACGCACGCGGCCCTCATCCAAGTTGCTGGCGCTGGTGGCCACGCTGGCGGCGCTCGCCGCGCTGGGACGAGTCGCCTTCGCGGCGGTGCCCGACGTCAAGCCGACCACCGACATCGTCCTGATCTCCGGCTACGCGCTGGGCGCCGCCCCGGGCTTCGCCGTCGGCGCGGTGGCCACGCTGACCTCGAACCTGTTCTTCGGCCAGGGTCCGTGGACGCCGTGGCAGATGTTCGCGTGGGGACTGACGGGTCTGGTGGGGGCGTTCCTGGGCCGGGTGAGCCCCCGTCCGCTGGGGCGCTGGCCGCTGGCGGTCGTGTGTGCGCTCATGGGCCTGGTGTTCGGCGCGATCCTCAACCTGTTCACGTTCACCGCCACCGGTGGGCAGACCTGGTCTCAGTACGCCGTCATCGCCGGACAGGCGCTCCCGTTCGACGTGACGCACGCGGTCTCGAACTTGGTGTTCGCGCTCGCCTTCGGACCCGTGCTGCTGCGATCGCTGATGCGATTTCGCGCGCGCCTGGAGGTCACCTGGCGTCCGGCCTGGCCGTCGGTCACGGACCCGCCGGCGCTGCTCGCCCTCCTTGTTGGCGGTGCTCTGGCCGTCGCGCTCAACGGCTCGCTGACGGCCCGCGCGGCCGGGACCCCCGCCGCGCCGCATCCCGCCCGCGCCGCCGCTCCCGCTCCGCCTCGAGCCGCGACCGTCGCTCGCTCCGCCGCCGACCCGGCGCTGGCCCGCGGAGTCTCCTATCTGCGTCGCGTCCAGAACGCCGACGGGGGGTTCGGGGGCGACGCTCGCCAGTCCTCCAGCCAGCTGTTCACGGCCTGGGCCATGATGGGACTCGCCGCGGCCGGAACCGATCCGGGCCGGGTCACCCGCGCGGGCCGCTCGCCGCTGAGCTACGTAACGGCCGGGGCCGGACGCCTGAGCCAGACCGGCGACCTCGAGCGCACGATCCTCGCCCTGAGGGCGGCCGGAGCCTCCCCGCGGGTCCCCGGTCACGATCTGCTCGGCGAGCTCCTCGGCCGGCGCTCCTCCAGCGGGTCCTTCGCCGGCCAGACCAACCTCACCGCGTTTGCGATCTTCGCCCTGCGCGCCTGCGGTCGCTCGCCTCGGCACCCGACCGTCTCGGCGGCCGCCAGCTGGCTCGCGCGCCAGCAGGACCACGACGGCGGATTCAACTACGCCGCCCGGGGCGGGGCGAGCGACATCGACGACACCGCCGCGGCGGTCGAGGCGCTCGTCGCAGCCGGGCGGCGGGGCGACACCGCCCGAGCGCTCGGATTCCTGCTCGCTCACCAGAACCCCGACGGGGGGTTCCCGCTCGCTCCGGGCCAGGGATCCAACGCCCAGTCCACCGCGTGGGCCGTGCAGGCGCTGGTCGCCGGGGGCCGCGACCCCGACCGGGCCCGCCGGCACTCGGGACAACGCCCGGGGCGTTCGCCGCTCGCCTACCTGCGCTCGCTGATGGGCGCCGACGGCAGCATCCGCTACTCGCGGACCAGCCGCCAGACTCCGGTCTGGGTCACCGCCCAGGCGCTGACCGCGCTGGCCCGCGCTCCGCTGCCGATCAAGCCGGCGCACCGCTGACCGGTGTGCTCCGGGGCCGGGCCGGCGAAGCCGCGCGCGGCCGCCCAGGCCGCCCTTCGGTAGGTTCTCGCCCCTCATGCGAGTCGGCGTACCAACCGAGACGGCCGAGGGGGAGCGGCGTGTGGCGCTCGTCCCCGACGCCATCCATCGACTGAGCGGTCGCGGCATCGACGTGATCGTGGAGGCCGGCGCGGGCGCGAGCGCCTTGATCCCTGACAACCAGTTCGCCGATGCGGGGGCGACGGTGAGCGCGGACCTCGACCCCGTCTACGCCGCCGACGTGGTCGTCAAGGTCGCCCCTCCCAGCGCCGAGGAGGTCGGGCGTCTGGCCCGGGGTGGAGTGCTGATCGGCTTCCTGGCCCCGCTCACCAGCCCGCAGACCACGCGCGCCCTGGCCCAGGCCAGGGTGACCGCCTTCGCCATGGAGGCCATCCCCCGTATCTCGCGGGCCCAGTCGATGGACGCCCTCTCGTCTCAGAGCAACGTCGCCGGATACCGGGCCGCGCTCCTCGCCGCCGACCACATTGGCCGCTTCTTCCCCATGCTCATGACCGCGGCGGGGACGATCCCGCCGGCCAAGGTCCTGGTCCTGGGTGCCGGCGTGGCCGGACTCCAGGCCCTCGCCACGGCCCGGCGCCTGGGCGCCCAGACCACGGGCTACGACGTCCGCCCCGAGGTCGCCGAACAGGTGCGCTCGCTCGGGGCCAAGTTCCTGGACCTCGGCGTCGAGGCCACCGGCGAGGGCGGGTACGCGCGCGAGCTGACCGACGAGGAGCGCGAGCGCCAGAGCCAGGCCCTCGACGAAGCGATCGCCGGCTTCGACGTCGTCATCACCACGGCGCTCGTCCCCGGGCGGCCCGCCCCCAAGTTGATCAGCGCCGCCGCGGTGCAGGCGATGAAGCCCGGCTCGGTGATCGTCGACCTCGCCGCCGAGGCGGGCGGCAACTGTGAGCTAACCGAGCCCGGTCAGACCGTCGTCCGCCACGACGTGAAGATCATCGGCCCCCTCAATCTGCCCTCGGCCATGCCCGAGCACGCCTCACAGCTCTACGCGCGCAACGTCCAGGCCCTGCTCGAGCTGTTCGTCTCCGACGACGGCGAGCTCAAGCTCGACTGGGACGACGAGATCGTCTCCGGAGCCTGCATCGTCCGCGACGGCGAGATCGTCAATGCCGGCGCGCGCGCCGCCGTGGAGGCGGCCGCGTGATGCGCGCTTCACCGGCGACAACCCCCACCACCCTCGGCTGAGGACCGCACCGATGCTCGTCACCAACCTCACCATCCTCGTCCTGGCCGGCTTCGTCGGCTTCGCCGTGATCTCGAAGGTGCCCAACACGCTGCACACGCCGCTGATGTCGGGGACTAATGCCATCCACGGGATCGTCCTGGTCGGAGCGCTCCTGGTTCTCGGCCTCTACAGCAACGGCGTGTTCAACAAGGTCATCCTCGTGATCGCCGTCGCCTTCGGCACGATCAACATCGTGGGTGGCTTCCTGGTCACCGACCGGATGCTCGAGATGTTCAAGCGCAAGCCCGCGCCGCCGCCGAGCAAGTCCGAGGACAAGGACGAGCAGCCTTGAGCTTCCCGGCCCCGGTCATGGCCTCGTTCCTTCAGGACCCCAACTTCATCCGGGTCCTGTACATCGTCGCCTTCGGGCTGTTCATCTACGGCCTGATGGGTCTCACCGGTCCGACGACTGCGGTGCGCGGCAACCGGATAGCCAGCGCCGGCATGTTGATCGCGGTCGTGGCCACGCTGCTCAACCGCGGCATGGGCCACTGGGTGCTGATCGTGGTCGGCGTCGTCGTCGGCACGGCGGTCGGCATCCCGGCCGCGCGCCGGGTGCGCATGACGGCGATGCCCCAGATGGTGGCCCTGTTCAACGGCGTCGGCGGAGGTGCGGCTGCGCTCATCGCCTGGGCCGAGTTTCGGGACACGGGCGGATTTGCGCACGAGATCGGAAGGGCCGCGAGCGAGCCCAGCTACGTGGCGATCTTCTCGCTGTTCGCCGCGGTCGTCGGGTCGATCTCGTTCTGGGGCTCGAACATCGCGTTCGGCAAGCTCCAGGAGATCCTGCCCGGGCGCCCCATCACGCTCGGGCGCCCCCAGCAGCTCGTCAACGGCGCGCTGCTCGTCGCCGCGGTGGCGCTGGCCGCCGCCATCACCGCGGGCTCGCACGAGCAGCTGCTGTTCATCCTTGTCCTCGTCTTCGGCGCCCTCCTGGGAAACGCGGTGGTGCTGCCCATCGGGGGCGCCGACATGCCGGTCGTCATATCGCTGCTCAACGCGTTCACCGGACTGGCCACCGCGGCCACGGGGGTGGCTCTGAACAACCCGGCGCTGATCGTGGCGGGCATGATCGTCGGGGCTTCGGGCTCGATCCTCACCGTGCTCATGGCCGAGGCCATGAACCGGTCGATCCCGTCGATCGTCGCGGGCGGGTTCGGCGGGACAGGCGCGGTGGCGGGGGCCGTCGGCGCCGGCGAGCACGAGGGCGCCGTTCGTTCCACGAGCGCCGCCGACGCCGCCATCCAGCTCGCCTACGCGCGCCAGGTGGTCGTCGTCCCCGGTTACGGCATGGCGGTGGCGCAGGCCCAGCACGCCGTGCGCGAGCTGACCAAGGCGCTCGAGGAGCGCGGCGTCGAGGTCAAGTTCGCCATCCACCCGGTCGCCGGGCGCATGCCCGGTCACATGAACGTGCTGCTGGCCGAAGCCGACGTGCCCTATGACCAGCTCAAGGAGATGGACGACATCAACCCCGAGTTCCCGCGCACCGACGTGGCACTGGTGATCGGCGCCAACGACGTGACCAACCCGGCGGCCAACACCAACCCGGACTCGCCCATCTACGGCATGCCGATCCTGAACGTCGACGAGGCCCAGTCCATCATCGTGCTCAAGCGCTCGATGAACCCGGGCTTCGCGGGGATCGACAACGACCTGTACTACAACCCCAAGACGACGATGCTCTTCGGCGACGCCAAGGCGTCGGTGGACGCGGTCACCGCCGAGCTCGCGCACATCTGACGCCGGCGCCTCGCCCGGACTCGAACAAGGCAAGCGGCCGCCCGGCCCCCGGGCCGGCGGCCGAGTGAACCGGCCCCGGGGCCGCTTGGGCGTTGCCAGGTCCGCCGCTACCGTTACGTCCCATGTCCGGTCGCATCTGGGTAGGGACCTCGAGCTGGGCCGACCCCGGCTTCGTGGAGGAGTGGTACCCGCCCGAACTGCCGGCCCGCGATCGGCTGGGCTGGTACGCCGAGCGTTTCGAGGCGGTGGAGGTCAACTCGACCTTCTACGCGGTCCCGGAGGAGCGCACCGTCGCCCGCTGGGCCCTGCAGACCCCGCCCGGCTTCACCTTCGACATCAAGCTCCATCGCCTCCTCTCGCGCCACGCGGCCGAGCTGAGCTCGCTGCCTCCCCCGCTGCGCGAGCAGGCCGAGACCAACGAGCGCGGCCGCGTCGCGCTCACGGCGGAGCTCGAGGCGGCGCTGATCGACTCGATCCTCGAGGCGGTCGCCCCGCTGGAGGACGCCTCCAAGCTCGCGACCTTCCTGCTCCAGCTCTCTCCGGCCTTCGCCCCCCGCAGCCACGAGCTCGACGAGTTGGCGCCGCTGATCGAGCGCTTTTCGCCCCGGCCGGTCGCCGTCGAGCTGCGTCATCGGGGCTGGGTCGAGGACGCCCGGCTCGAGCGCACGCTCGGGTGGCTCGAGCAGCACGGCGCGGCGTTCGTCTCCGTCGACGGGCCGGACGCCGACGCTCCCACCGTCATGCCGGCTATCGACGCCGTCACCCGCGGCGACGTGGCCTACCTCCGCGCGCACGGGCGCAATGCCCAGGGCTATCTCCACGGGCGCTCGGTGGCGGAGCGCTTCGCCTATCAATACTCCGATTCCGAGCTGGGGGAGATCATCGACCGTGTCCAGGTGCTGGCCGAGGACGCGCTCAACGTGCACGTGATGTTCAACAACAACCGGGGCGCCGATGCCCCCACCTCGGCCCGGCGCGCTCGCGTGCTGCTGCACCAGGATCCGGGCCCGCCACCCGAGCCGGCCCAGCAGCGCCTGCTGGCGTGAGGGGCAGGTCGAGCCCGGCGCCCGACGTGACTAGGATTCGACTTGGACACCAGCCACCTGCCTGGAGGTCGCGATGGGACTGATGGATCGATTCAAGGGCCTGACCAAGAAGGCGGAGAATGCGGCCGCCACGCATAAGGAGCAGATCGACCAGGCCGTGCAGAAGGTGGAGACTGCCGCCGACCAGAGGACCGGTGGCAAATACCACGACCAGATTCAGAAGGCCGGCGCGAAGGCCGAGTCGGTCGTCGATCGGCTGCCACCGACCGACGCGGAGACTCGCCCCGCGAGCGGCGCCGGCGAGCCCCCAGCCAGCTCTGGCTAGATCCCGGCGGCCGGCATGACGGGCCGCGAAGCGAACATCGTCGCGGCGCTCACCGAGGCCGCGGTAGCACCGGTGGATCCGCTCCCGCCCGTGGGTCGCACGGACGCCGTGTCCGCGTTCGGCCGTTACCTGGGGGCCTCGCCGGTCCCCAACCGGTGGGGGCTGCGGCTCGTTCTGCTCGGCCTCGACCAGGGGCCGCGAGCGCTTCGCTTCGGCGCCCCGCTGCGCCGCCTCGGAGCCGCCGACCGCGATGCCTACCTCGCTCGGCTGGCCGGCAGCCGCCTGGCCCCCGTGGTCGAGGCCGTGCGCGGTCTGGTGCAGCTCTGTTACTACGGCGACGACGCGGTCATGCGCCTGCTCGGCTATGACCCCGCTGGCCGGGTGGCGCGCGGGCGGGCCCTGCGAGACCGCGAGGGCCGCTGGTGAACGCCGCCGGGGGTGACACCCGCCAGTGACCGCCAGGGGCGACGGCCCGGCCACGCGACCCACCGGGGAGGCGGCGTACCGCTCGGGGGAGGGGACCTTCCACCCCGCCGAGCGCCGGATCGAGGATGGCCGCCAGATTCGAGGCGAGCGGATCCTTGAGGTCGACGCCTGCGTGATCGGCAGCGGCGCGGGCGGCGCGCCGGTGGCCAAGGAGCTGGCCGAGGGCGGGATGCGCGTCGCCATCCTGGAGGAGGGCGACTGGTGGGACACCGACCGCTTCCTGGCTCGGCCCCGGGAGATGATGCCGGCGCTGTATCGCGACGCCGGCCAGATCGTGACGGTGGGCAAGCCCCCGATCGTCCTGCCCCTGGGACGAGCGGTGGGGGGGACCACGCTGGTGAACTCCGGAACCTGCTTTCGGACGCCCGCCCCGGTGCTCGCCCTGTGGCGGCGCGAGTTCGGTCTCGAGGCGCTCACCGAGGAGGAGTTGGATCCCTACTTTCGCCGGGTCGAGCGCGAGCTCAACGTGAGCCAGGTCCCACCCGACCTCGCCGGTCGCAACGCCGAGGTCGTCCGGCGAGGCTCGCAGGCGCTCGGGCTGTCCGGCGATTACATCTACCGCAACGTGCGCGGGTGCGTGGGGTCCGGAGTGTGCGCCTACGGATGCCCGACCGGCGCCAAGCAGCACGTCGGGATCACCTACGTTCCCCGGGCCTGGGCCGCGGGCGCGGTCACCTACACGAACACCCGCGCGGAGCGGATCGAGTTCCACGGCGACGAGGTCCGGGCGGTGCATGCCCGCACCGCGGGAGGCGCCCGGCTGAACATCCGCTGCCAGCACGCCGTGGTCGCCTGCGGAGCGATCCACACGCCGATGTTCCTGCGCCGGCAACGGCTGGGCGACGAGTCCGGCCAGCTGGGTCGCAACCTCTCGATCCATCCCGCCACGGCCGTACGTGCGCTGTTCGACGAGAGCATCGAGATGTGGGACGGGGTGCCACAGAGCTACTACGTCGACGCCTTCGCCGACGAGGGGATCATGCTCGAGGGGATCGCCGGCCCGCCCGACCACATCGCGATGTCCACGCCGCTGACCGGAGCCGAACACCGCGAGGCGATGCTCCAGGTCCGCCACCTGTCCACGTTCGGCGTGATGGTCTCCGACACCTCACGCGGACGGGTGCGCGAGGTGCTGCGCCGACCCCAGATCCGGTACGACCTCGAGGAGGCCGACGTGCAGCGGTTCAAGCGCGGGATCGAGGTTCTGACCGACATCTACTGGGCCGCCGGAGCTCGCGAGGTCATGGTCCCCGTCAAGGGAGTGTCCACCCTCCGCCACGGGGACTCGCGAGCCCTGCGCGGGGCGAAGGTGGGTGCGGCGGACCTCTCCCTGATGGCCTTCCATCCCCTGGGGACGGCGCGCGCCGGCAGTGACCCGCGGCGGTCGGTGGTGGACGGCGATCTGGCTGTCCACGGCGTCCGCGGACTCCACGTGAGCGACGCGAGCGCGGTCCCCTCCTCGCTCGGCGTGAATCCCCAGATCACGATCATGGCGCTGGCCACCCGGCTGGCCTTCCACCTGCTGGGCGCACCCCCACCCGTGCACGAGCCCCGGCCCGAGCGCATCGCGCTGCCGCGTCTGCACGCCGTCCATGGGATCGCCGAGGCCGGGGGTGTGGGGGTGCGGGCGTGATCGCCCGCCAGGACGCGCTGGCCGCCCTCACGGCCGAGGTCTTCGACGTCGTCGTCGTGGGCGGCGGCATCACGGGGGCCGGGGTCGCGCTCGACGCGGCGAGCCGCGGGTACAGCGTCGCGCTGGTCGAGCGGGCCGACTTCGCCTCCGGCACGTCGAGCCGGTCGAGCAAGCTCGTCCACGGCGGCCTGCGCTACCTCCAGAACTTCGACCTGGGGCTGGTGCGCGAGGCTCTCCTCGAGCGATCGCTGCTGGTCGAGCTCGCGCCCCACCTGGTCCGGCCGCTCCCGCTCGTGGTGCCGGCCTTCGAGGGCGCGCGCCCCGACCGCCTGCTGGGAGTGGGGCTGAATCTCTACGACGTGATGGCCGTCGACCGCCTGCCCCGCCGCCTCGGCCGGCGCGCGCGGGGCGAGGAGCGCGGCGCGGCCCGGGGACGAGCCGACGCGGGGACCGCCGCCGAGGAGGATCGGAGGCCGGGGCGGCGGCGGGGGACCGATGGCCGCGCCGGACGCCGCCGGCGAGCCGAACGCCAGGAGGCGTGGAGCCCCGAGCGCCATCGCATGATCTCCGGCGAGGAGGTGCTCGAGCTGCTTCCCGCCCTGCGCACGCGCGACCCGAGCTCCGGATATCTCTTCTACGACTGCCAGACCGACGACGTGCGCCTGGTCCTGACCGTGTTGGGCGAGGCCGAGCGCTTCGGCGCGGTTTGTGCGAACCGTCTCGAGGTCACCGAGCTGATCGTCCAGGACGGCCGCGGGGCCGGAGTCCGAGCGCGCGAGGCCGAGACCGGAGAGACGCTCGAGATCCGGGCCGACAACGTGATCAACGCGACCGGCGTGTGGGCCGATCGCCTGCGTCCCGAGGAGCTTCACGACGAGGCCGAGGTGCCCACCATCCGGCCCAGCCGGGGCACCCACATCATCCTGGACCCGGAGAGGCTTCCGCTGGTCGGAGGGGCGATCGTCCCGGCCGGGGGCAGTCGCACGATCTTCGCCCTGCCGTGGCTGGGCCGGACCCTGGTCGGGACCACCGACAACGACTACTCGGGCGAGCTCGACCACATCCAGCCCGCGCCCGAGGACGTGCGCTACCTGCTCGACGCCGTCAACGGCTACTTCGACACCGGCCTGGTCGAGGACAACATCGCCGGCGCATTTGCGGGGGTGCGCCCGCTGATCGCCACCGGCGACCCCAAGAAGTCGGTCGACATCTCGCGCAAGGCCGAGCTGTATGAGACCTCGAGCGGGATGATCACGATTACCGGCGGCAAGCTCACGACCTTCCGGCGCATGGCGAAGCTGGCCGTGGATCGCCTGGTCGAGCGCGAGGCG
>DASZHF010000132.1:0-2386 GCA_035938095.1 Solirubrobacteraceae bacterium | reverse complement strand
CTTGCCTTCCGAGAGCCCGCCCTCACGCGTGCGCTCGAGCTCGAGCGCGTCCGCGAGGACCTCGGACACGGCCGTGAGCAGGTCCTCGCGCTGGGCGGGGCTCAGCGAGCGGAGCGAGGCGAAGGGCGACAGCTTGGCCCGGTGCAAGATGTCGTCCCCCCAGCCGCGACCGATGCCCGACACGACGTGCTGGTCCCGCAGGTCCGTCGTGAGGTGGCGGTTCGAGTCGCTGGTCCGGATGAACGCCGCGAACTCGTCGCTCCCCGGCTCGGGCCCCAACCCGGCCAGCGGTCCTTCGTCGCCGGGCGCCAGCACCCACCAGGAGGCCTTGCGCTGGGTGCCGTGCTCGCGCACGAGGATCCCGATGCCCTCGGTATCGAGCCCGGCGTCGCCGCCGCCGAACACGAAGCGTGCCACGGACCCACGCGGCTTCGTCTTCTTGGGCGGCTCCTCGATGTCGAGGCGGCCGGCCTGGGAGAGGTGCAGCACGACGCGGACCCCTCCGTCGAACTCCCACACGAGGTACTTGGCCCGGCGGCCGACCGAGAGCAGCCGGCGCCCCCGCAGCGAATCCGGGGTGGGGTCGTAGGTCTTGAGCGAGGAGAAACCGAGCAGATCGGCCCGCCGCAGGGTCGTCCCCGCCAGCAGGGCATCGAGCCGCTCGGCCAAAGCCTGCATCTCGGGCAATTCGGGCACGCCACAATGTACTGATGACCTACACGCACGGGCACCACGAGTCCGTCCTGCGCAGCCACACCTGGCGCACGGCCGAGAACTCCAGCGCCTACCTCCTGCCCCACCTCGCGCCCGGCCAGGACCTGCTCGACGTGGGCTGCGGGCCCGGGACCATCACGGCGGACCTGGCCCTCCTGGTGGCTCCGGGCCAGGTCGTGGGGCTCGACGCCGCCTCCGACGTGGTGGCCCGGGCGCAGGAGCACGCGCAGGGGCTGGGCCTCGCCAACGTGCGCTTCGAGGTGGGCGACCTCTTCGCACTCGGCTACCCCGACGCCTCGTTCGACGTGATCCACCTGCACCAGGTGCTCCAGCATCTCGCCGACCCGGCCGCGGCGCTGCTCGAGCTCCGCCGGGTGCTCCGCCCTGACGGGCTGCTGGCCGCCCGGGACTCGGACTACGGGGCCTTCACCTGGGCCCCGGCGGACCCGATGCTGGACCGCTGGCTGGAGGTGTACCTCGCGGTGACGGCGCAGAACGGCCACGACGCGCGGATCGGGCCGCGGCTTCTCGGGCTGGCCCTCGAGGCGGGCTTCTCCGACGTGGTCGCCTCCAGCTCGACCTGGACCTACGCCGACCCCGAGGCGCGGGCGTGGTGGGGCGGCCTTTGGGCCGACCGGGTCCGCTTCTCCCGGTTCGCCCAGCAGGCGACCGCGTACGGGCTGAGCGAGACGGCGGAGCTCGAGGCCATTGCCGACGCGTTCACCCGCTGGGCCGCGTCTCCCGACGCCGTCTTCGTGGTCCCCCACATCGAGATCCTGGCCCGCGACTGACCCCAGGCGGATCGACGCGGTGCGGGCAGGGCCGGGCGGTGCTCAGTCGGCCCAGAGCTTGTCGGTGTAGGTGTCGGTGCCCACGATCGTCGGAATGAACGGGAGCGCGGCAACGACCGTACCCTTGCCCGCCCCCTCCAGGCGGCGCCGGTGTTCCGCGATGACCGGCTCCCAGGCCACCTCGGGCGGCGTGTTCAAGAACCACAACAGGACGGTGCGGTTGTGGTTGGCGGCCTCGCGGGGTACGTCGCCGGGTGCGTCGACCTCGAGCGCGATCGGCGTGAACGCGGCCACCAGGTCGGCATCGGTCCCCGGCAGCAGCGCGGGCAGATGCTCGGTGCGCAGCCAGGACCAGAGCTGCTCGTTGGACACCGACTCGTCGCGATCGATGAAGACGGCGACGAAGCCGCGGTAGGGGTGGTCGAGCGCGAGCTCAACGGGGACACCGTCGGGGTCGCGCCGGTGCTCCCACTGGAAGTTGTAGAGGAGCGTGTGCACGTGATCGCGCTCTTGGAACATCCGGCCCGCGGCGTGGAGCGCATTCACCTGGCGCAGCGCCCAGCGGTTCCACACGTCGAAGTAGCCGTCGAGCACCCAGTAGACCGCGACGTAGGAACCCCGAGCCGGCTCGCCCGTGATGGCCGACGGGTCCGGGTCGCGCAGGCTCTTGAGATCGGCCGTGGCGACGAAGCGCCGCCCGGCGAAATTGTAGGGACCCACCATGCAGCCGGCGTAGAAGTGGTCCCGCTCGTACCAACGGTTGTAGGCGACCTCGTGTCCCCGGTGCGGCTCCACCAGGGTCAGTAGCATCGAGCCGAGCTTGACGGGCTCGGCCTCCGCGCCGATCTCGATGGGGCGGCGCTGCTTCGGGGTGTCTTGCT
>DASZHF010000131.1:0-1853 GCA_035938095.1 Solirubrobacteraceae bacterium | reverse complement strand
CAGCCGCGAGCCGGACGCCGCAAGCAGGCGGCTGAGCGTGTCAATCGACGGGGCCTTGCGCCCGGACTCGTAGGCGGAGATCGTCGCTTGGGAGGTGCCAGCACGAGCGGCCAGCGCCGACTGGCTGAGGCCCGCACGGGCGCGGGCGGCCTGAAGCACCTGCGCGACATCCACCCGCCTATTATATTCAGCTGAATATGGTAGTCGCCTCGCGGGTCGAGCGGGGACGTTAAGGCGTGGTGGCCCGCCAGCCGAAGCGCACGATCCCGCCGGCGCCCCCCCCACTGGAGTTCGTCAGAACGTAGTGAATGGCGATCGTGCTTCCGGGCGAAATCGTGACCGCGTCCGTCGTGTCACGCATCGTCACTCCCCTCGCTCGGCGATCACCCATGGACGCTCGAAATGGTTCGAGAACGCGAACTCGCCAACCGGCCGTCGCGACAGGCGCCGGGGCCAGTCGCCCTCGCGGTAGCCGACGGCGATGTGACCGGCCAGGGCGATGCCCTCGGGCAGGCCCAGCAGCTCGCGGACCTCGGCCTCGGCCGGAGTGAGCAGGGTGGTGAAGGCGGCGCCCAGGCCCTCGCGGCGCAGTCCGAGCAGCACGTTCTGCACGAACGGATATATCGATGCGCCGCCCACGACGCTGGGGCGGTCGAGCCCCTGGTCGACGATCGCCAGCGACGCGAGCTCCACGCAGATGACCAGATGCAGCGGAACCTCGCCCAGTCGGGCGGCAAACTCGTCGGCGGCGCGCACTCCGGCCAGGCGGCGGGGTGCGACGCCCGAATCTCCCGGAGGGTTCTCGCCGGCCTGGTCCAGCAGCGCCCGGGCTCCCATTCGCACCATGTAGCTCTCCCAGTGGGGCTGGTAGAGCTCGCCCAGCCTGCGGCGCAGCCCGGGATCGTCGACCACGATCACGCGCCACGGCTGGCGGTTGCCCCCGCTGGGGGCAAAGCGGGCGTTCTCGAGCACGCGGCGGACGGCCTCGGGTGGGACGGGGTCGGGGCGGAAGCCGCGCGTCGACGGCGCGCTGCGCATGACCTCGTAGAGGTCGTGCGGTGGCTCGGGCCCGCTCACGCGACGGCCGGCTACTCGGGGATCAGGCCCTCGGCCGTGAACTCCCGCCTGGCCTCCTCGAGCGAGGTGTCGGGCGGGGGCAGGATCAGCTCGGACGCGCGCAGGTCGTCGTCCTCGACGACGGTCCCCCGCGAGCGAACAAGGTCGAGGAGCTGCACGAAGTTCTTGTGAAACTGTGCCTCGTCGCCCGCCGCGCACTCGTCGACGACCTCCTGATCGAGCCTTTCCACCTCGGCGGCCGCGTCGCCGTCCAGCTCGTACTGTCCCTCGGTGAGGATGCGGACGATCATGCGCCGGCTTCGCCCGAGCTGGGCGGCGCCGGGGCCTCGATCTGGCCGGCGGCCTTACCGCTGCCCACCTCGGCCTTCAGCTTGGCCATCTCCTGATCGACGGCGTTGGTGTCCGAGAGCGCGGCCAGCTGGCGGTCGATGTCGTCCTGACCGGGTCCCAGCTGAGTGAGGTCGTCGAACGTGCCCGCCTTCTCGAGCTCGTCGACGGCCGAGGCGCGCGCCCGCATGTTCTCGGTCTTGTCCAGCGCGCGCTGCATGGCCATGCCGACGTCGGCCATCTGCTCCCCCACACCGGTGGCCGCCTCGGAGATCCGGACCTGGGCCTCGGCGGCCGAGTACTGAGCTTTGATGACCTCCTTCTTGGTCCGGAACGCCTCGAGCTTGGCGCGCATCTTCTGCTCGGAGTCCACGAGCTTCTCCTGCTGGCCCTCGAGCTCGGCCACCTGCTGGTCGAGCCCCTGGAGCTCGGTCTGGATTCCGGTCTTG
>DASZHF010000130.1:0-1565 GCA_035938095.1 Solirubrobacteraceae bacterium | reverse complement strand
CCGAGCTCGCCCTCGAGGAGCGTGAGACGGTCGCGGAGATGGTCGATGTTGGGCATCGGCCTGTTGCTGGGCGGGCGCACCAGCCCGAACACCTCGTAGCCCTCGTCGAGCAGCAGCTCGGTCAGGTAGGAGCCGTCCTGGCCCGAGATCCCGGTGACCAGGGCCCGGCGCGGCGCGCTCACGCGGGCACCCACGGCTCCACGCTTGGCCCCCTAAGGCTCACGCCGTCCCCGCCCACTCGAGCGTGAGCCGCAGCCCCTCGAGCAGCTCGGTCTCGGCCGACCAGCCCAGCTCGGCGCGCGCCCGGCCGACGTCCAGGCAGCTACGCTGGATCTCGCCCAGGCGGGCGGGGGCGAACTCGGGCTCGAAATCGCTCCGCCCGCTGAGCTCGCGCAGCGCGTCGACCAGGTCGAGGACAGATGTCTCCCTGCCGGTACCGATGTTGAACTTGCCCGACGCATCGGGGTGTTCGACGGCCGCCAAGTTGGCCCGCACGACGTCGCCCACATAGACGTAGTCGCGGGTCTGGGTCCCGTCTCCGAACACCGTAGGGCGGCGGCCCTCCTGCAGCCGTCCGCAGAAGATGGCCACCACCCCAGCCTCGCCGAGGGGATCCTGGCGGGGGCCATAGACGTTGCCGTAGCGCAGCGTGACCGTCGACAGGCCGTGCAGCCGGCGGTAGAGCTGGCAATAGCCCTCGCCACAGTATTTGCTCAGGCCGTAGGGAGCCTCGGGATTGGGCTCCACCGACTCGGGCGTCGGCAGGCGGTCGGTCTCGCCGTAGATCGCACCGCCAGTGGAGCTGAAGACGAACCGGCCCACGCCCGCCTGGCGTGCGGCCTCCAGGAGGTTCACGGTCCCCTCGACGTTGGTCCGCGCGTCGAAGGCGGGCTCGGCGACCGAACGGCGCACGTCGATCTGCGCGGCCAGGTGAAAGATCACCTCGGGAGCCTCGCCGGTCACCAGTTCGTGGACGGCCTGCCCGTCCCGGATGTCGGCCCGGTGCAGGATCGCGCCGGCCGCGAGTGCTCCGTCGAGGTTCTCCTCGCGACCGGTCGACAGGTCGTCGATCACCGCGACGCGATGCCCCCGCTCGAGCAGGGAGTCGACGATGTGCGAGCCGATGAAGCCGGCTCCGCCGGTGACTAGGGCTCGCATGACGGTCCCGGGATCCTAGTCCGGTCGCCCCCACGGGAGAACGCTCCACCCCCGCCCGTGCCCCCGCTCTCGCTCTCTAGCCCTTCCTCCTTATTTAAATCCCTTCCTCGAGTGGTTTAAATCCCTTGCTCAAGTGGCGCATAAACGGCCTCCAGCGCGGCCGCGACGGCGTCGGGTCCGGCTCGCTCGCGGGCGATGACGAGCGCGCGCTCACCCGCCGCCCGGTCGTTGCGATGGGTGGATATCGCGGCGGCCAGGGCGGCCGCGTCGCCGGGCGGCACCAGCGCGTCCTCGGGCACGAGCTCTCCGAGCGCGCCCACCCGGCTGGCCACGACCGGTACCCCGGCCGCCATCGCCTCGGCGGCGGCCAGCCCGTAGGTCTCAGCCGAGCGCGAGGGCACGACCGC
>DASZHF010000129.1:0-9984 GCA_035938095.1 Solirubrobacteraceae bacterium | reverse complement strand
AAACGTCCGGGTCTCCACCAGGCTCAGGTTCACCCAGTTCTCCAGGGCCGTAAAGAACGGCGTGCCGCCGCCCACCAGGACCGGATGGGTGACGATCAGGTACTCGTCGATCAGCCCGGCCCGCATGGCCGCCGCGGCGAGGGTGGCGCCGCCGACGTCCATGGGACCGCCATCCTCAGTCTTGAGCCTGGTGATCTCGGTGACCGCGTCGCCGGTGACCAGGCGGGCGTTCCAGTCGACCGCGCTGGTCGTCGAGGAGAACACCACCTTCGGCATGTCCCGCCAGCGGCGGGCGAACTCTATCTCCGCGGGTGTGGCGCCAGGCTGCTGGTCGGCGGTCGGCCAGTGGGAGCTCATCGTCTCCCACAGTTTGCGCCCGTACAGCGCCAGCCCCGTCGCCCCCACCCGGTCGGACCACCAGTGGAACAGCTCGTCGCTCGGCCCGCTCCAGCCGAGGTCGTCGCCGGGCGCGGCGATGTAGCCGTCCAGGGTCAGGTTCATGCCAAAGGTCAGTTTCCGCATGGCGTCAGCCTCCCGTGACTCGGTTTTCGGCGTACAGACCAGCACGGCGCGGAAAATTCATCGGTCAGGCCACACCGAGGGCCGGTTGACCACCGCGGGCCAAAGAGGCCAACGATTGGCCCAAACTCGACCCCGCCTCGGTTGCCGGCCGAGCAGAACCCCGGGCGATTTGTAGGCTCTTTTCAGAGCCGGAGAGCGGACTCGAACCGCTGACCCTTCGCTTACAAGGCGAATGCTCTACCAGCTGAGCTACTCCGGCCTGTAGGCGCGAGTCTAGAGCCGACCAGCGCTCCGGAACCCTGACAGCGTTACGCAGAGATCGCGTGCTCGAGCGAGCCGTGCCCGTTCGGGGACACGACCTGCTCGTACTCGAGCAGCTCGGCCGCGGGCTCGGTGTTCAGGCGGCGCTCGAGCTCGCCGAGGATCACGCCGAACAGGAGGTGTCGCCAGGTCGACTGCGCGAGCGCGCGCGTGTTGAGGAGCAGCGGCGGCATCTGCTTGCGCGCCGGGTGGGCGCGATCGCTCACACCCATCAGCGGCCAGGTAACGAAGTTCTCGACCGTCGCCGCGAACGGGCCGCGAGCCCAGGAGGGCAGCGGCATCTTGCTGGTCAGGTTGGCGTAGAGCGCCCCGAACAGGGCGCCGTTGGTCAGGTGCAGGGCCAGCCCGACCGGCCGCCAAGCCGGTGCCCGCGTCACCGCCTTCCCGAGCAGCTCGACGTCGTCGAACTCGCAACCGAACACGCGGCGGTCCAGCGGAGTCTGCGCGGCCCACACGGCCGCGCCGACCGCTCCGGCCAGCGCTCCTCGCAAGGTTTGGGTCGCATCCACCGGCATGGCTCTACCCACTGTAACGGCCCCCCGGCATGCGGGTATGCCAGATGTGACCCTCAGCAGGTCTTATCTCAAGGCTGAGCCAGCTCTACCGGCGCCTTCCACGGGCGAGCTCTCGGCGCACGCCGCGTCTGCCTTGCGCCAGCGCGTCCGCAGCCGCGGAGTCAACCCGATCGTCTACTGGATCGTCCGGGCGCTGCTCCAGCCCTTCTTCCTCGTCTACTTCCGCCTCGCCCGGATTGGGCGTGAGCACATCCCGGCTGACGGACCGGTGATCCTGGCCGCCAACCACCGCAGCTTCCTGGATCCATTCGTCATCGGCACGCTAATGCGGCGCCCCGTCTACTACATGGCCAAGAAGGAGCTCTTCTACAAGCCCTGGCAGGCTTGGCTCCTGAACGCGCTCGGCGCCTTCCCGGTCGATCGCGGCCAAGGCGACGAGGAGGCGGTCGCCACCGCGCGCGATGTCCTCGAGCGGGGCGATTGCGTCGTCATCTTCCCCGAGGGCACCCGGGTCCGCAGCGGACCGCTCGGCCAGCCCCGGCGGGGCGTTGGCCGGTTGGCGCTGCAGACAGGGGCCCCGGTCGTCCCGGTGGCGGTCATCGGGACCGACGCCGTCCGGCGCGGTTGGCGCATCCGGCCCAAGAAGGTGAGTATCCGCTGCGGTCGCCCGCTCACCTTCCCGTGCGTGGAGGAGCCCTCCCCGCGCCTGGCCGGCGCCGTCACTCAGCGCGTGTGGCCGTGCGTCGAGCTCCAATGGGAATGGCTGGGAGGGCCGCCGCGCAGCGACCGGCCGCCGCCCCGAGACCTGTCCCCGCATCGCGACGGGCCGGCCGATGTAGGGGCGGAGCGCGTAACTTCCTCCGCGGCCTAGGACGCCGGGGGTAGGCTGCATGCGTGGTGGTTCACGATCCGAAGGCCAGCCCCGGCGACAGCATTTCCGAGAAGGCCAAGCTCGACGCCGATTTCTCGGAGCTGTACCGGAGTCACCTGCGCGACGTCTACAGCTATTCCTACTACCGGGTCGGCAACCATCACGACGCCGAGGACCTGACCGAGCAGACCTTCCTGCAGGCCTACCGGCACTACGAGCGGGCGCTGCGCGAGTCCGACGGGCGACCGCTGCGGCCCTGGCTGATCCGCATCGCGCACAACCTCGCCGCCAACCTGTACCGGGATCGCTCGCGCAAGCCCCAGACCCCGATCGACGACACCGCAGTGCTGGCGTCGCTGCACACGACGGAGGATCTGGTCGAGGGTCGCGACGAGCTCGAACGGGTCCTGGAAGGGGTGAACCAGCTACCCGACGACCGGCGCGAGGCGCTGATCATGCGCTTCGCGCTGGACATGGACAACCGCGAGATCGCGCGCGCCCTGGGACGCAGCGACGGAGCGACGAAGGTGCTGATCCATCGCGCCATACGGCAGCTCGAGGGCATCGTGGCCGAGACCGAGGAGAGCCCATGACCGGCACCGGGGGAGAGCCCATGACCGGCACGGGGGGAGAGCCCATGACCACCACCAGCGAGAACCGATGACCAGCCCCGCAAACTTCGAGGGGCTCCTGCGCCGAGCGCTCACTCCGGTCGACCCGCCGGAGGACCTCTCCCAGCGCCTGGAGGCGACGCTCACCAGCCTGACCGAGATCGCGGCCGGCGAGCTCGAGTCGTGGGAGCTGTCGGCCATGCGCGATCCACGCAACTGGGTGCGCCCAGCCGCGGCCCTGGTGGTGGGCACGACGGCGGGAGCGGCCCTGGTCGTGCTGAGGGCCCGCCAGCGTCAGCGCCGGCTGCACTCCGAATCCGTGCGCGGCCTGGCCGAGCGGACGGCTCGCGACATCACGTCCGACGCGCGCCGATTGTTGGGATTCGGCTGATCCGGAGGGCCGCCGGCGCCGTAGCATCGTTTAGGTAATGCCGCGCCTGCTTCGATCCGCCGGCGCCTCTCCGGGTGCGCTTCGCCAACTCGCCGACGAGGACGTGATGCAGCTCGTGCGGCGGGGTGACGCCGACGCATTCGAGGTCATCTACGAGCGCCACGGCGGAGCCGCCTTCTCGCTCGCCTACCGGATGTGCGGACAGCGGGCCACGGCCGAGGACGTAGTCCAGGAGGCGTTCCTGTCGCTGTGGCGCAGCGGGGCGCGGTATGACCGCATGCGCGGCAGCGTCCGCACGTGGGTCCTGGGCATCGTGCACAATCGGGCCATCGACGCTCTGCGCCGCGGCACCGTGCACGACCGTCGCCGTGTGGGCGACGAAGGCATCGCCGAGCGCTTCGAGGCGTCGGAGCGCACCGAGGTCGAGGTGGCCCGCAGAGACGAGGCCCGCGAAGTTCGCTCGGCCCTGCAGGAGCTGCCCAGCGAGCAGAGCCAGGTGATCGAGCTGGCCTACTTCGGCGGCTTCACCCATACCGAGATCGCGTCCCTCTTGGACACGCCGATCGGAACCGTCAAGGGACGCATGAGGCTGGGCCTGGCCAAGATGCGCAGCGAGCTCGCCGACGCCACCCGCCTAACCGAGCCGTCGAAGGAGTTGTTGGGATGAGCGCTCCGGATCGCACCGATCACGAGCGCTGGTCGGGAGATGCCGCGGCATACGTGCTCGGCGCGCTCGACAGCGCCGAGCTCGAGTGCTTCGAGGCTCACCTGAGCGAATGCGCCGCCTGCCGCGAAGCGGTGGCTCACCTGCAGGTCGTCGCCGACGCGCTGCCCGCCGCCGCACCGCCGATGAATCCGGCGGGCGAGCTCAAGGACCGGATCATGGCCACCGTTCGCGCCGAGGCCGAGCTTCTGCAGGCGGCGGGGCCAGCCAGCGACCGCGTGCGCTCGAGCCGACGCCGTTCTCGCCGCCGCGGGCCCCACCTGTGGGGCATGACGCTTACGCCGGCGACCGGTCTGGCCTCGCTCGTGCTGCTGGCAGCGGGAGCGGCGGTCGGGGGTCTCGCGTTCGGCGGGGGTGGGGGCACGACGTCGCACACGGCGGCGGCGCGGATCGACCCGATCGTGGCTCCCGGGGCGCGGGCCTTCGTCCGGCGTTCCGGGAACTCCGCTCAGCTGCATGTGATGGGACTGCCCGCGCCGCCCCGGGGCCGGATCTGGCAGGTCTGGATCAAGCAACCGCGGAGCGCACCCGAGCCGAGTGTGCGCTTCGAGCTGGGAAGTGGCGTGGTCAACGTGCCCGGCAACCTGCGCGGTGGGCAGGTGCTGATGGTGACCGACGAGCCGATCGCCCACGTCAGCGATGTGCCCACCGGGCAGGTGGTCATCCGGGCGCTGCTCGTCTGATCGGGCCGCCGGTCATGGGGCGCTGCTCGTCTGATCTGGCCGCCGGTGATCGGCCGCCGGGCATCCGCGCGGGTCGTATGAGAGCCGCCTGAACGCGCCCGCTGTCACGCCGGGACCCCCTGATAGCGTGGCTGAAGGATGGACACCTGCTATCGGCACCCTTCGCGTGAGACGGGTGTCTCATGCTCGAACTGCGGGCGGCCCATCTGCCCCGACTGCATGACGACGACCCCGGTGGGGATGCGCTGTCCGGAGTGCGCCCGTCAGCGCACCAAGGTGCACACGATGCGCAGCGTCGCCACCCAGCCCCGGGTGACCTACGCGCTGATCGCGATCAACGTTCTGGTGTTCGTGATCGGAGGGGGCATCAGCGTGTCGTCGGGGCTCCCCGGTGGTGTGGTGCACGTCGACGCATGCGGACCGACCGCCAACGCAATACAGCAGCATGGCGCGCTCTGTGGCCCGAGCATCGCCGACGCCCACGAGTATTGGCGCCTTATCACGGCGGGGTTCCTACACGCCAACCTCCTGCATATCGGTTTCAACATGTACCTGCTCTATGTACTGGGCCTGATACTCGAGCCGGCAATTGGGAGCCTGAGGTTCGGGGCGCTGTACTTCGCGTCGCTGGTGGCGGGTTCGTTCGGGGCGTTACTGGTTACTCCGTACGGGAACACGATTGGAGCCTCGGGAGCGGTGTTTGGGCTGATGGGGGCGGCCGTCGTCGAGGCCCGCGCGCGCGGAATCTCGGTCGTCCAGAACCAGATTGGCTTCCTGATCGTGATCAACCTCGTGTTCAGCTTCACCGTGTCGGGAATCTCGATTGGCGGGCACATCGGAGGCCTTGTGGGTGGCGCCCTCGCCGCGCTTGCGTTCCAGCTCGGCGAACGGTTTCGATCTCCGATGTTGGGCCTGGGCGCTTGCGCGGCGTTGGCCATCGCTGCCCTAGCCGGATCGCTCGCGGTCGCAGGCGGGTCCGGCCTCAGCGGGTGAGCAGGTGGTCGTAGAGAGCCTGTACGCGCTCGAGAAGTTGTTGGGGGCTGAAGCGCGCGGTGACGTCGGCGGAGGCCGCCGCGCCCAGCCGGCGGCAAAGCTCGGGGTCGGCCGCCAGCTCGGCCAGGACCGCGGCCAGGGCCCCCGGGTCTCCCGGTGAGACCAGTCGGCCGGTGCGCCCGTCGGAGATGATCTCGGGCAGGCCGCCGTGGGCGCTGGCCACCACGCAGCAGCCGGCCGCCGCGGCCTCGAGCGCCGCGTTGGGCAGCGGGTCGGGCCGGGTCGAGGGCACCACGACGACGTCGCTCGCCGCGTACAACGGTTCGGGGTCGGGGACGAATCCGACGAGGCGGGTTTGCTGCTCGACCCCGAGCGAGGCCGCCAGCCGGCGTAGCTCGTCGGTGCGCGCCCGGCCCTCCCAGGGCTCGCCCGCTATGAGCGCGACGGCACCGACCGCGCGCAGCCGGGGATCGGCCAGGGCGCGGATGAGCACGTCCTGCCCCTTCCAGTCAGACAGCCGCCCGAGGACGGTGCAGACGAACGCTCCCGGTGCGAGGCTCCAGCGGGCGCGGATGGTGTCCACCGCGGCCGACTCCTCCCGGCGCAGCCCCCTTGGGGGGCGGAGCCCCTCTAATGATTCTGCGCCCTGGGGGGGCGGGAACGCGAGGCCGTCGAGGATCACCTGCGGCCGGGGGTGTGACCCGAACTGGGCCCGGGTGGCCTCCGACACGCACGGCAGCGCGGCGGCGGTCAGCAGCAGGCGCCGGTGGGCCGGCCACCAGCGCTCGAAGCCGGCGTAGATCTCGCGCACGTGCCAGACGTGGGGCACGCGGGCCAGCCGCGCGGCCGGGGCTCCGCCCAGGATCACCGAGGTGTTGGAGTGCACGAGCGCCGCGTTGCGAGTCCGGACGAGGCGGGACAGGCGGAGGGCGTCGGCCCCCCAGGCCCGGGCCAGGCGCGCGAGCCCGGCCGGCGTCGCGAGCGCTCGGCGCACGACGGCGAGCGGCGCCACCAGCGTCTCGACGCCCGCCTGGCGCAGGTCGTCCACCAACGCTCCGGCCTCGGGCACGACGACGAGCGCGCGGTAGCGGGCCGGGTCGAGGCCGGTGGCGATCAGCGCCAGTTGCCGGTCGGCTCCGTAGCGCCCGGCCGAGGAGTGCAGTAAGAGCACCGTGCGGGGGCCCGCGGGCGGGCCGGGGTCGGGCGGCCCGCCCGGGTCCGCGGGCGGACCGGGGTCGGGGGCGCTCCGGGGGCTCAGGCGCGCGGCGCCAGCGCGCCGGGTTGGACCTCCAGAACCTCGGCCGGAGCGTCGGGCACGCGCTCGGGGTGCAGGACGTGGGCCAGGAGCTCCAAGCCGTCGACGAGCCGCGGGCCCGGCCGCGAGAAGTAGGCGGAGGCGTCGAGCGCGACCACGCGTCCGGCCGCCAGCTCGGCCAGCTCCCCGGCGTGTTCAACCGCCTCGGCCTGGGCGCGCTGCGCGTCGAAGCCGCACGGGATGGCGAGCACCACGTCGGGCTGGGACGCGGCCACCGACGGCCAGTCGGTGCGATAGGACGGCTCGCCCGGGCGGCCCAGGACGTCGGCTCCTCCGGCGAGCTCGATCAGCTGGGGGGTCCAGTGGCCCGCGACGTACACCGGGTCGAACCATTCGAGCGCCGCCACCCGGGGACGGGGGGCGTCGCGGACCGCCGCCTCGACCGCGGCGATGCGCCGCCCGGCGTCATCGGCGAGCTCCCGCGCGCGCTCCTGGCGGCCCGTCACCTCGCCCACGCGGCGGATGTCGGCGAGCGTCTCGCCGAAGGTCTGGGGGTCGAGCGAGATCACCCGCGGGCGCGAGGGGATCCGCTGGGCTAGCGCGGCGACGTCCTCGTAGGAGACCGCGCACACCGGGCACAGGGCCTGGGCCACGATGAGGTCGGGGGAGAGGTGGGCGACCAGTTCGTCATCGAGCTCGTAGATCGCCCTCCCGTTCTCGACCCGCTCGCACACCGCGGCGTCGATTTCGCCCGCGCTCAGACCCGGGGGGAGGGCGTCCCGGGTGACGCGAGGGAGCTCTCGGGCCGCCGCCGGGTAATCGCATTCGTGCGTGACCGCGATAATCTCGGCATCGAGACCCAGCTCGAACAGCAGCTCGGTCGCGTGAGGGACGAGGCTGACGATGCGCACGCCAAACACTGTATGACCTTGCTCAGCGACTCCGAGATCGAGCAGCGCCTCGCGGGCAGCGCGTGGCAGCGGGAGGGCGCGACGATCGTGCGCAACTGGCGCTTTCCCAACTTCCTGGACGCGGTGGCGTTCGTCAACGCGGTGGCCGACGTGGCCGAGGCTGCCAACCACCATCCGGACATATTTCTGCATGGCTGGAACCAGGTTCGGCTGACGCTCAGCACGCACTCGGAGGGCGGGGTGACGGAGTCGGACTTCGCCGCGGCCGAGCAGATCGATCGTCTGTCCTAAACGGCCGGGGGAGCGGGTGCTACGGTGTGCCCCGGGCGCTCTTTCGATGAACGACGACCCCCCTCGAAGTAGCAGGCGCATAGGCGGCGGGCCGATCGCCCTGCGGCGGCGAGCCACTCGGTGACCGGTTTCGTACTGGTCGTCACGGCGCTGCTCGTGGCGGTGAACGGATTCTTCGTGCTCGCCGAGTACTCGCTGGTGCGCGCGCGCCGCTCCAAGCTCGAGGCGCTCCAGGACGAGGGGGCCCGCGGCGCGGCGCTGGCGCTGGAGCAGATCGACCACATCAACGAGTACATCTCGGCCGTCCAGATCGGCGTCACGATGGTGTCGATCGGGATCGGCGCCCTGGGCGAGCCCGCGCTGGCCCGCGTGTTCCGGGGGCCGCTGGGAGACGCGTTCGGCCACGGCGTTGCGGTGGTGGTCGCCGGGGTGATCTCCTACGCGATGATCACCAGTGCGCTGATCGTCGGCGGCGAGATCGTGCCCAAGCTGTACGCCATCGGTCACGCCGAGGGGGCCATCCGGCGGGTGGCCCGGCCGCTTCAGCTGTTCCGGGTGACGTTCGCCCCGTTCATCGTCGTCCTCACCGCCGCGTCCAACCGGATCCTGAGGCTGCTGGGGGTCGACCCGTCGATTCGGGCCGAGAAAGGAGGCTCGCCGGACGAGCTCAAGCGCCTGATCTCGGACTCCTACGCGGGCGGGCACCTGGACGCCGAGGAGGCGGAGATGCTCACCGGCGTCTTTCACCTCCACGAGCAGGAGGCGCGGCAGGTCATGACCCCGATTCCCGCCGTGGTAACGGTGGACACTTCGGAGGACGTGGAGACCGCGCTGCGCCGGTGCGTGTCCTCGGGGCATACCCGCCTCGTCGTCACCGAGGATCACAACCAGGACCGGGTGCGGGGGATGGTCCACGTCATTTCGCTGGCCAAGGCGCTGATGACGCAGGGCCCCCGCGCCCCGATCGAGCCGCTCGTCCACGATGTCCCCATCGTCCCCGAGACCAAGCCGCTCGACGATCTGCTGGCCGAGCTCCAGCGCCAGCGCACCGCGATGGGCGTCGTGATCGACGAGTACGGGCGGGTGGCCGGGATCGTGACCATCGAGGACATCGTCGAGGAGGTGGTGGGGGAGATCGCCGACGAGACCGATCCAGCTGCCGGCGAGGTTCGGCGGCTCAGCAGCGGTGATTGGTTTGTTCGTGGTCATGTGCCGGTCAGCGACCTGGTCGACTACGGGATCGAGCTGCCCGCCGACAGCGACGCGTACAACTCGGTCGGCGGGCTGGTGTTCGCGACGCTCGGGCGATTGCCCAAGCGGGGAGACGCGATCGACGTGGACGGCTACTCGATCCGGGTCGAGTCGGTGCGCGAGAACCGGATCGAGGCGGTTCGGATTCGCCCGCGGCCGGAGCGGATCCAGGCCGGGCGAGACGGAGGGGACTCAGACGGATTGGGCGAGCGCGGCCCGGTCCAGGGCGAGTAGCGGGGGCGGGCGAGCGGGGCGGGTGAGGGCGCGGCCCCTCACGGGTCAGGGCCGCGCTCGGGTCGGTGGCCCCTACGGGGGCCAGCGGCGCGCAAGTTTGGCTCGCACCAGTCGTTACAAGGTCAGGCCGCTCGGCCGGCAGGTGATCACGAAAGGACCGGGACAGCCTTTCGGTGGATCGGAACAGCCTGCCGACGACGGCGGCTGGGGAGGAGAGGCATCCCCCCGAAGTGGGTAGGGGGACGCCAATACACGACCGGCCCGCCTAGAGGCGGGCCGGTCGTGTGCTTTATAGGGAGGAGGTGCGGTTGCGATACGTCGCGATTGGAAGTATCGGGCGCCATCCTCAACGCCGCCTAAAAGTTGCTCAACGCCCCTTAAATCCTGCTCCGCAGGGGTAAGCGGGTCCGC
>DASZHF010000128.1:0-3392 GCA_035938095.1 Solirubrobacteraceae bacterium | reverse complement strand
GTGGGCCCCAGCCCGCCGCTGGTCACCACCAGGTCCACGCCCTGACTGGCGAAGAAGCTCAGCGCGGCCCGCAGGTCGGCCGGGCGGTCGCCCGCGATGTCGATGTGGGCGAGGTCCACGCCGAGCTCGCGCAGGCGGTCGGCCAGCCAGGGTCCGTTGCGATCCCTCACCCGCCCGTTGAGGACCTCGGTCCCGGTGACCAGGATGGCGGCGCGCGCGCTCACGCGCAGCGGGGCGCCTGAGTGGAGGGCAGCGGGCGCCGTCCGTGCGCGGTGATCACGTAGTTCACGGCGGTCGACACCTGTGGAACCGGCAGCAGCCGGCCGTCGATGCGCATCCGCACCGACCCGTTGCCCAGCGTGATCTTGAACCGCCGAGAGTGGTAGACCGGCTGGCGCGTACCCGGACTCAGCGTCACGCCGTTGAGCACCTTGCGCCCTCCATAGGCCTGCAGGCACACGTACACGGGCCCGGTGGGGAGCAGCTGGAGGGCAACCCGCACCACCGGCCGCGCGGCCGGCGCGAGCCCCGCCGGCCCAGCCGTGCCGTGCTTACCGCGGCTGGCGGCCGGGTTCGCGGTCCGGTGATGCGTGGTTCCGGTGTTGGAGCTGCTCCCGATGATGAGCAGGATCACGACCACGGCCACGGCTCCGGCCGCCGCCAGGAGCCAACGGGGCACGCCGACGCGCGGGCGTCGCCCCCGCTCCCGCGGGGCGGGTCCCCCGGCCATGATCGGCTGCATCTCGACGTCCGAGAGCCGCTCGTGGCCCAGCTTGTACTCCTCGACCAGGAGCTTGCCGTCCAGGCCCAGCGCCTCGGCGTAGGTGCGCAGGAAGCTCTTGACGTAGGTGGGGCCCGGCAGCAGGTCCCATTCCTCGTTCTCCAGCGCGCGCAGGTACTTGGCCCGGATCTTCGTCTTGGCCTCGATCTCGGACACGTCGATCCGGTCGCGCATGCGCGCCTCGCGCAGCATTGCCCCAATTTCCGCCATCGGCGACGCCAAGGCTACCGACGCCCCAGCTGACCGAAGGTTCGTTACTTCGGGCCTCGCCGCGCGTTGCTACGAGCGGGGGCCTTGCCGGGGACCGTCCCCGCGCCCGCCTGGGCGCGCGCCCGGCTTGTACGATCGCCGGGCGCATCGGTAGGGTCGCGCCTCGAGATTGCGAAGTTTGACTCCGTGAAGAGCGAATGGAGGAACAGCTGATGGGAGTAGGTCGCAGGCAGATATTGGGCTCCGCCCCCCATCGTCCGAGGCGGCTTCGCCGGATTCTCGCCGGCTGCGGCGTGACCGCGACGGCCGCCGCCGTAGCGGCGTCGTTGGCCGCGGCCCAGACCACCGCCACCCTGACGCTCACCGTTCCGCCCGTGTTCAAGACGAAATTCATCAAATCGGGGAAGAAGAAGGGGTTGGCCAAGAAGGCGTTCACGTGGACCGTGGCCGGTAGCGACTCCAACGCAGGAGCGCTGCTGGACGTCTTCGTGCGGCCCACGACGACCCCGTGCGCCCCCAACGCCAACACCGAGGGCACGGCGACGACCGCCGGCGGCAACGGCGGCCAGGCCCTGATCCCCGAGATGGCCGTGAGCGGTAGCTTCACGTTCACCCACAAGCTCAGGCCGGTCAAGGGTCCCTCGACCTTCTGCGCCTACGTGCACACGGGTAACCCGAGCACGACGCCCGACAAGGCCGCAACCGCGATGTTCGTGGCCAAGAAGAAGAGCGGCTAGTCGCCCCCGGGGGGACTTCAGTCACGGTGGCGGGCTGGCCGGCGAGGCGGTGACGGCGCAGCTTCGGTGGTCGGTCCAGATGGGTTTCAGCTGAGCTGCTCGGCCAGTCCGATGATGATGCCCTGAGGGCCACGCAGGAAGCAGAGCCGGTAGATGTCCTCGTACTGTGCGATCTCGCCGACGAGGTCGGCACCGTGCCTGCGCAGGCGGGCAACGACGTCGTCGATGTCGTCGACAGCGAACATGATGCGGCGTATGCCCAGCGTGTTCGCCGGCGCGCTTTCCGGCTCGGCTCTGACCGCCGGCGGCGTGTGGAACTTCGTCAGCTCAATCCGGCTGTGGCCGTCCGGGGTCCGCATCATGGCGATGTCGGCACGGACGTCGTTGAGCCCTACGACGCGGTCCACCCAACGCCCCTCGACCGGCGCCTCGCCTTCCAGCTCCATACCGAGTTCGGCGAAGAACGCTTTGGCAGCCTCGAGGTCGTCGACAACGATGAGAACGTTGTCCATCCGCTGAATCGTCATATCCCCGGAGCATAGGGTCGGATGCTTCGACAGCTCCCCTAACCAGCCCCTCGCCCGGCCTATAAGGAATCGATCATCCAGCGGGCGAATCGAGACGCCAATGGGCGGCCTTCGGGCCGCCCCCGCCCCTACCCCTCTACTCCGACTCCGCCGCCTCCCGCCCCAACCCCTCCATCTGCCGCTCCGCCCCCGACGGCTCCCGCCCCCGCCGGCCGGTCCCGCTCGGCCAGGACCGCCATTACGCGGGGCAGGTCGGCCTCCGACACAAGGACCTGTCGCGGCTTTGACCCCTCGTAACCCGAGATGATCCCGCGGCGCTCGAGCATGTCGATCAACCGGCCGGCCCGGGTGTAGCCGAGCCGCAGCCGGCGCTGGAGCATCGAGGTCGACGCGGTCCCCATCTCGACCACGAGCTGGATCGCGTCGTCGAGCAGCGGGTCGTCGTCAGGCGTGAACACGTCGTCGCCGTCACCGCCGTCGCTTCCGGCCACCTCCTCGAGCAGCTCCTCCTTGAACTCGGGCTCGCCCTGGTCGCGCCAGAAGTCGGTGATCTTGGCGATCTGACCCTCGTCGATGTACGCCCCCTGGATGCGCTGCCACTTGTTGCTGCCCACCGGCGAGAACAGCATGTCGCCCTGGCCCAGCAGCGACTCGGCCCCGTTGTGGTCGAGGATGACGCGGGAATCGGTCTGGGAGGAGACGGCGAAGGCGATCCGCGAGGGGACGTTGGCCTTGATCATGCCCGTGATCACGTCCACCCGCGGGCTCTGGGTGGCGAGCACGAGGTGGATCCCAACCGCGCGCGCCTTCTGGGCCAGGCGGATGACCGAGTCCTCGACGTCGGCCGGGGCCACCATCATCAGGTCGGCGAGCTCGTCGATCACGCACAGGACGTAGGGAAGCTCGGGCTCGCCCCGCCCCGCGCGCACCCGGTTGAGCTCGGGCAGATTGCGCATTCGCGCTAAGGACATGATCCCGTAGCGCCCCTCCATCTCCCGCACCAGGTTGGCCAGCGCGTTGGCCGCCATGCGCGGACTGGTGATCACCGGCGTGAGCAGGTGCGGGATCGCCTCGTAGTGGTTGAGCTCGACCTGCTTGGGATCGACCAGGACCACCCGGACCTCCCGCGGGCTCGCC
>DASZHF010000127.1:0-1941 GCA_035938095.1 Solirubrobacteraceae bacterium | reverse complement strand
GGCGCTGCGCCGGCGCCTGACGCTGAGCGGGACCCGCGTCACCGAGCTCCACCACCCCGACGACGCGGTGCAGGCCAAGGAGGCCAACGAGCTCGACGTCGACGTGTTCGTCGGGCTCCGTCTCAATGCCGCGCGCGCGGTGTGCCGGACCGCCTTCTGGTCGGGCACCCACGACGAGTCGGCGGGCGGGCGGCGGCTGGCCGAGATGGTCCAGGCTGCGGTGCCCATCGCACTCGGCGTCGCCGACGCTGGCGTGCGGGGCATGTCGGTCCCCCTCCTGCGGGAGACCCGGATGCCCGCCGTGCTCGTGGAGGTGGGCCCCGCCAGCGCCGTGGTCGAGCACGCCCCGGCACTCGCCGCCGCCCTGTCCGCCGCGCTCGGCCTCTGGGCCGATGCCTCATGGGAGTGATTACCGGTAATCAATTGCCCTGGTCCCGGGCCCGGCGCGCCAGTCCGACATCGCCGCGCCCCCCGGCGACGGTTACGCGATCAAAGCTTCCGCCAGGTTAACGAGGTGACAATCCACAACGTCATGCACAGGTTGTGGATGAAGCTGAACGGGCCCTTGACAGTTGCGTGAACTACGCGACGCCGCCGTCACCGACCATGGCGCGGTAGATCCGCTCGAGGTCCTCCAGCGTGGCGAACTCGACGACCAGGCGGCCCCGACGGTTCTGGATGTCGACCTTGACCCGGGTGTTCAGATAGGTCGAGAGCAGCTCCTCGAGCTCGACCACCCCCGGTTCGGGGAGCTTGCGTTCCGAGGTGCGACGGGCGCCCGAGTCGGTAGTACCTGAGGTACCACCCTTCGCGGACACGACTTCCTCGACCTTCTCCGGCTCGGGCGGGACGACGCGGAGCTCGGACCCTCCCTGGCGGACGAGGTCCTCCACCGCCCGGACCGTCAACCCCTCCTCGATGATCCGCTCCGCCAGCCGCTCCTGGAGCGCCCGGTCGGGCGTCCCGAGCAGGGCGCGGGCGTGGCCCGCGGAGATCGTGCGCTCGGCCACGGCGCGCTGAGCCCCGGCCGGCAGTTGCAACAGCCGGAGGGTGTTGGTGATGGTCGCCCGGCCCTTGCCCATGCGGGTGGCCACCTGCTCGTGGGTCAGACCGAACTCGTCGATGAGCTGTTGGTAGGCGCCCGCCTCCTCCAGGGCGTTGAGATCGACCCGGTGCAGGTTCTCGACCAGAGCCTGCTCCAGGCTGGCCACGTCGTCGGCCACCTGGACCAGGACGGGGATCGTCTGGAGTCCGGCCCGCCTGGCCGCCCGCCAGCGCCGCTCCCCCGCGATCAGCTCGTAGCTCTCCGCTTCGTCGCCGAGCGCCCGCACCAGGACCGGCTGGAGCAGCCCGACCTCGCGGATGGAGGCCGCCAGGGCGGCCATCGACTCCTCGTCGAAGTGGCTGCGGGGCTGGAAGGAGTTGGGCCGGATGTGCGAGATCGGCACGACCCGGAGCAGGGAGTCCGAGTCCCCCGTCGCTTCGCTCGGAATCAGGGCGCTCAGCCCCTTACCTAGTCCGCTGCGGCGCGCCATCGCTCACCTCCTTGGCCAGCTCGCGGTAGGCCACGGCACCCCGCGAGGCAGGATCGAACACTGTGATGGGCTGCCCGAACGAGGGCGCCTCAGAGAGCCGGACCGTACGGGGGATCACGACCCGGCAGACACGCTCGGAGAAGTGCGCCCGGACCTCGTTGGCCACGTCGACCGAGAGGCGGGTGCGGGCGTCGTACATGGTGAGCACGATCGTGGTGACCTCGAGCGTCTCGTTCAGGTTGGTCGAGACCAGATTCACGTTCCGCAGCAGCTGGCTCAGGCCTTCCAGCGCGTAGTACTCACATTGGATCGGGACGAGCACCTCGTCGGCCGCAGCGAGACCGTTGACCGTGATCAGGCCGAGGGACGGTGGGCAGTCGATGAGCACGAAGTCAAAATCGTCCAC
>DASZHF010000126.1:0-70659 GCA_035938095.1 Solirubrobacteraceae bacterium | reverse complement strand
GCTGCCCGAGGCCCACCTGTAGTGTGAGCACCAGCGTCATGACTGGCGATCCCTACACCAGTCCGGAGTTCGCCAAGGCCGCGCTGGTCACGATCGACACCCAGCGCGACGTCCTCGACGGAGCGCCGTTCGAAATCGCTGGCACCTCGGCTGCCTTGACGCCCATACGCGCGCTGCTCGAAGCGTTCCGTGAAGCCGGTCGGCCGATCGTTCACGTCGTCCGCCTCTATCAGCCCGACGGCGTGAACGCCGACCTCAGCCGGCGGCGGGCGCTGGAGGAGGGCTTGCGGGTGCTGGTCGCGGGCGATCGAGGATCGGAGCTGGCCGAGGAGTTGCTTCCTCAACCGGACGTCGACCTGAACCCCGAACTGCTGCTCGCCGGGGGGATCCAATCCCTCGGACCGAACGAGGTCGCGATCTACAAGCCGCGCTGGGGCGCCTTCTACCGGACCCCGCTGGAGGCGCACCTGCGCGACCTGAGCGTGAGCACGCTCGTGTTCTCGGGATGCAACTTCCCCAATTGCCCGCGCACGTCGGTCTACGAGGCCAGCGAGCGGGACTTTCGCGTTGTCGTGGTCGAGGATGCGATCTCGGGGCTCTATGACCGTGGGCGGAGCGAGCTCAAGGGCATCGGCGTGAGCGTGCTCACCAGCGCGGAAGTCGTTCAGGCGGTCCAGGTTGCCGCCGGCGATCCGCTGCCGTCGGCGTGACGAACGATGCCGCGCGTCGTCGAGGTACCCGAGTACAGCGTCCACACGGACGTGCAGATCGACCCGGCCAAGACGGCCCTGATCGTGGTGGACATGCAGAACGACTTCGTCAGCGAGGGTGGGTCGCTGCGCGTGCCCGACGCCGAGGCGACCGTGCCGATCATCGCGTCATTGCTGACTCGCGCACGGGCCAGCGGACTGCGCGTCGTGTTCACGCAGGACACCCACACCGACGGTGATCCGGAGTGGACGATCTGGCCCGAACATGCCCGCGAGGGATCGTGGGGATGGCAGATCGTCGACGGGCTGCGACCTGGAGAGGGGGAGACGGTGATCCGCAAGATCCGCTACGACGGCTTCTACGGAACGCCGCTCGATCACCTCCTGCGACTCTGGGGAGTCGCCACTGTGATCGTGTGCGGAACGGTCGCCAACATCTGTGTTCACTACACGGCGGCGAGCGCGGCGCTGCGCTGGTACGACGTAATCATCCCGCGGGACGCGACCTCGGCGCTTGACCCGTTCGATCTGGAGGCCTCCCTGCGCCAGACCGCGTTTCTGTTCGCCGGTCGCGTCACCGATGCGGCCGCGATCCGCATGGGACCCTGATCCCCCCCGATCGCCCCGCCCGCTGGCACCCGCTCGCCCCGCCCGCTGGCCCCAGACCGCCCTGACCCACGAGCCCCAGACCGCCCTGACCCCCCGAGCCCCAGACCGCTCCGACCCGCCTCTACCCCTGGCTCGGCTGAACCTCGGCCGGACTCGTCGCGAGCGCTCCCTCGAGCGGGTCTGAGATGACCGCGGGATGGCTGGCGTCGCCGGTGTAGAGGGCGCGCAGGCGCACGGGTCCAGTCGCTGGGACGGTCAACGTCCAGGTCCCGTCGGCAGCCGTGGTCGCGGTGCCCACGACGGTCTCGCTGTGGGTCGCGCGGCGTTGTATGGCGATCGGCGCTTGCGCGATTGGGGTCCCGTCGGCCAGCGTCAGGCGGCCCGACAAGGCCACGGCCCCTGGAGTCGTCGTCGACGGAGCTCCCGCGAGCGTCAGCTCGGCCCGCTGGACCACCAGGCCTTGGACCTTCTGGCGCAGCGCGGGCAGGCGGTGGTACATGGCGTTGCCCGGGCAGTCCGTCGAGTCTCCGTCGCGATGACCGGATATGCGCTTGAGCGTGACGGGCGCCCCGGCCGGATAGCGGCTGTAGCCCGCTCCCGCGGCGCTCACGTGCACGGTCACCTCGCCGACGACGGGCAGGCCGTGCAGCGACAGCTTCCAGCCCAGCACCCGCGCGAGCGCGTGTAGCGCTGCCGGCGGCGGCGGGGCACCCTGGAAGCTGCCGAGCATGCCCACGCCGGTTGAGACGAGGTTGTACCCGCCCGCCTGGGCTCCGACCACGGCCTCATCGATCCCACCGGCCCGGCCTTCGAAGATCTGGCCGAAGCGGTCGATGAGGAAGTTGTAACCGATGTCGTGCCAGCCTCGAACGTCCCGGTGGTAGTGGGCGATGCTCAGCACCATCGCCGCCGATTCGCCGGGTCCGTAGGCGTTGGCGGACTGGGTGTGATGCACGAAGGCGAGCTTGACGCGGCCGTACTCAGGTTTCTCGCTGGGCAGGAAGCCTCCGTGCGTCCACCCGCGCCGGGCGATGATCGGGGGCTGCCCCGGCCCGGCGTTGAGCACGGGCTGGGCGAGGGCGTGACCGGAGGTCTGGAGAGCTGCCATGGCGGGTGCCACCACCCCGCGGCGCCCCGATGGCTCGGTCCGCGTCACGTCGACGAAGTGAAGTAACGAACGCGGCCACGGGCGGGGGGCACGGAGCTGAACGAGGTCTGCGCCTCCCGCCCACACGGGATCGCTGATCTGCCGCGAGCTGATCGGGCCATCGGGAATGTGGCCCCGGTCGCCGCTCACGTCGACCCATGGGCTCCAGCGTCCGCCGCGTCGAAGGACGCGAAGCTGGACGCCGGCCGCGACAGGTCCCTGCCACTCGACGCCGACGAGGTCGAACCGCCGCGGCGCTTGGACAGGGGGCCCAACGATCCAGCCCGCGACCCCGCCGGAGCGACGCGGGGAGGCCGGCAGCTCGGCCGAGAACACGGGATCGGGCGCCCCCGAGTGTCCGGCCCCGACACTACGTGCGCGCTCTGCCCCCAGCACCGGGGCGGCTCGGCCCAGCGCGATCGCGCCCCCGGCGGCCAGACCCGCGCCCAGCAGGCGCCGGCGCGTCAACCTGGTCGGCACGGTGACGGGGGGCATCACCACCGCTGATCCTTAACCGCTCGGGGCAGTCAAAGGAGCGGATGCGCCGCCCTCGACCCTCGGGGCGAGCCCCTTCCAGACGCGTAGACGGTGGCGCTCATCCCTGAAGGACTGGACGCCTGCTGCCGATACCGGAGTTGTCCAGCTGCCAACGACCTTGACCAACATGCCTGCCAGGAGACCGGCGGCGCCGCCCGCCACCCTTCCTCCGCGGTCCCCCGCGGCCGATCGCCCCTTCGTGCACTTCTGCGCCTTCTGCGGTTGGCGCCGCGAGGCCGCTTCGCTCACCGTTCTCACGCCCAGCTGCCCGGATTGCGGCTGCCGGCTGTCCTCCTGCACCATGAGCGACTACGAGCGCTCCGGGCTGGGCGCGGAGGAAGCCGCCTTCGAGGCCGAGCCCAAGCGCGACGCATCGGCCAGCTTCGTCGCGGTCACCGCCGGACCCTTCCTGCTCCCCGTGATCGGGGTGGCGCTGGGCGACCTGATCTTCGCGGTTCCGCTGGCGCTGCTGGTGTTCGCCAGCTTCCACTGCTGGGGAACGGCTCGCCAGGGGCGAGAGCGGCGCGCCATCTGGCTGTGGCTCGCTTTCGCGGCTGGAAGCACCGCCGTCTGCTCGCTGATCGCCGTGCTCTCCTCGGTCGTCGGGGTCGGGACGAGGCTGGCCTTCTACCTGGGCGCCATCGGCTCGCTCGCCATGCTGGCCGGGATGGCCCGGCTGCTGCGGGCCAGCCTGCCGGCCGCCTCTCGCGAGCGGCTGGTGGATGGCCTGCTGGCGGGCATCCTCCTGCTGGCGACGGCTGCTTTCTTCATCATCACCCCGGGCATCTCGCGCGGGGACGTGCTCCTCAGCCTGGTCTTCTTCGTTGAGCTGCTGGCCGTCGTCGCCGGCGTTCTGGCCCTGACCGCCAGGCCCGGCTGTCCGCGGCGCCGCGTGGCGTGGGCGCTGACCGGGATGGCCGCAGCCGCCGCGGCCGGGGATGGCCTGGTGAGCGCTGGAGCGGCTGACCGGATCGTGTCCAGCCAGTGGGCGATCGCCCTGTGCTGGACGATCGCCGCCTACCTGCTGGCGCTGGCCTCCGAGCTGGAGCGCCAACCGGCGCCCGATCTGACCCGGCAGGTCAACTCAACCGACGGGATGCGCTGGGTCTGGGCCCGCGTGATCCTGCCCGTGACGGCGGTACTGGTCCTGCCCGCAGTGGCAGCCGGACTCTGGCTCGGCGGCGCGCTCACGATGGCGGCCGGCCTGTGGTTTGGCCTGCTCGGGCTGCTGGTACTTGTGCTGGCGTTCGGACGCCAGGCGTACCTGGTGGTGGACAACCATCGGGCCATCGTGCGCGAGCGTCAACTGCGCGCGGAGGCGGTGCGACGCAACGAGGAACTCGAGGCGCTCACGGGGTTGGCCACCACGATGACCCAGAGCCTCGAGGAGACCCCGATCATCGAGCGCGGCCTCGGGGTCCTGCACCTGGCCGCCCGATCCCGCAGCTCGGCGGTCCATGTCTGGACGGACAGCGGTCTCGACCTCCGGGCGGTGGCCGGCGACTGGCACGCCGAACGCGCCTCGGCGGTGGACGCCGGGCAGCGCGGGGAGGAGGCGATCGAGCAATGTGGGGGGCGGGAGATCGCGCGGCTGGCCCTGCGGGCGCGGGGCCACGAGATCGGTCTGGTGACGATCGTGCGCCCCGATCAATCCCCGTATTCCAGCACGGAGCTCGATCTGCTCCGGCTGCTCGTGGACCAGCTCTCGATCGCCGTGCAGAACGCGCGCGACTACCGCGAGAAGCTCGACCAGGCGATCCGGGATCCGTTGACCGGCCTTTACAACCGCCGTTTCTTCTACGAGTCGCTGGATAAGGAGCTGCATCGCACCGAGCGCTACGGCTCGACGGTGTCGATCGCCCTATTCGACATCGACGACTTCAAGGCGATCAACGACAACCTCGGCCACGCCGCGGGGGACGACGCTCTGCGCCGGATCGCGCACGTCGTGCAGGGGCTGATGCGGGGAACGGACAGCTTCGCGCGCCTCGGGGGGGAGGAGTTCGCGCTCCTGCTCCCGGAGACCGACCAGCTCCATGCGCTGCTGGTGGCCGAGCGGCTGCGCACCGCGATCGCCCGCCACCGGATCCTGCCCGACCGCCGGGTGACCGTGAGCGCGGGGGTGAGCAGCTGTCCCCAGGACGCCACGTCGCCGGACGAGCTGATCAAGCAGGCCGACGCCGCTCTGTACTGGGCCAAGCGCAACGGCAAGAACCTGTCCGCCATCGCCAGCGAGGTCATTCTCGACGACGAGCGCGGTCCGGGCGACACCATGCTGGCGCATCTGCACGCGATCGTTTCGGTCATCGACGTTCAGGAGCTCTCGACCAAGGACCACTCCGAGAACGTGGCCGCCTACGCGGTCGCGCTGGGTCAGGCTCTGGGGCTGGCGCCCGAGCACGTGGTGAGACTGCGCCGCGCGGGCTTCCTGCACGACATAGGCAAGATCGCAGTGCGCCGGGCGGTGCTCGAGAAGCCCGGCCCGCTGGATGCCGGCGAATGGGCCGAGATGAAGATCCATCCCGCGGTGGGCGCCAGCATGCTGGTCCACGCGGGGCTGGTCGAGGAGGCGCGCTGGATCCGCCATCACCACGAGCGCATGGACGGAGGCGGCTACCCGGACGGCCTGGGCGGCTACGAGATACCCCTCGAGTCGCGGATCCTGTTCGTGGCGGACGCCTTCGAGGCGATGACCGCCGATCGTCCCTATCACCGTGGGGTGGAGGCGGGCGACGCGCTGGCCGAGCTTAGGCGCTGTGCCGGGACCCAGTTCGATCCCGAGGTGGTGGCGACGTTGGAGAGGTTGTTCGCCGCGGATGAGATCGCGCTGCTGGCACTGAACCCGGCCTGACCCGCGCCTCGCCAGGCGGCCTGCGGAGGGTCAGAATGGCGCCATGGGTCTCCGGTTTCACAGTGGTGCCATGGGACCCCGCTTTCGCGACCGGCGCGACGCCGGTCAACAACTGGCTGCGGCGCTCATCCACTACCGGGGCCGGCCCGAGGCGCTGGTCCTTGGACTACCCCGCGGTGGCGTCCCGGTGGCCTTCGAGGTGGCCCGTGCTCTGGGAGCCCCCATGGACGTACTGCTGGTCCGCAAGCTCGGCGTTCCCTACCAGCCGGAGCTGGCCCTGGGAGCGATCGCCTCGGGCGTGCGGGTGCTCGATGACCGCGTGGTGCGGGACTCTGGCCTCGGCGAGCGCGAGATCGAGGCGATCACCGCGGCCGAGGAGCGAGAGCTGCTCCGTCGCGAGCAGGCCTATCGCGGCGCGGAGGGCGCCCAGCTCGCTCCGCTGCCACTGGCGGACCGCCTGGCCATCCTGGTCGACGACGGTCTCGCCACGGGCTCGAGCATGATGGCCGCGATCGCCGTGCTGCGCCGCGCCGAGGTGCGAGGCGTGGTCGTGGGGGTCCCCGTGGCCGCCGCGGAGACCTGTCCCCGCCTGCGCGCACAGGTCGACGAACTGGTGTGCCTTCACACGCCGTCGCCGTTCCGGGCCGTCGGGCTGTGGTACGAGGACTTCTCCGAGGTCTCGGACGCCGAGGTGCGCGAACTGCTCGCCCGCGCGCGGTCGGGCGACTCCCCCTAGATCGCGACTCCCCCTAGATCGCACCGCCAGGTCGTCAGGACCAGTGGCGACGACGCCCGCCCACGGCGCCGAGCACCAGCAAGACACTGGCTGCGGCCGCGGGGGCAGCCAGCACGCCCACCACTGCTCCTAGGACGTCAAGCAGGCTGCCGGCGCCCCCCAGGGTCACGAGCAGCCACGCGACCGAGCCGGTCAGCACGACCAGCCACAGCGCGCCGATCGCTCCCACCCGGTCGCCCGGCGACGGGAAGGCCGCCTGCCCGCAGGACAGGGCGAGATAGCACCAGAGGACCGCGTGCCAGGCCGGAACCCGACCGAGAGCATCGGGGAGTCCCACCAGGGCGTGCTGACCGAGCAGCAGCGCGGTGGCGACCGCCAGCGCGGGCGGGATGAGGATTAGCGGGGCGGTGGCGATCAGGGCCTGGCGGAGCGGGTCGGTCCGAGCGTGCACCACGCCCCCCAGCACGAGGTCGCCCTCGGGGGTCCGTTGCGGCCAGAACCACCGGGTTCGCACCCGGCGCCCGTCCGGTGCCGAGAGTTGGCGGCCCACCGGAACGCCGAGCCCGAGACACGCCAGGTAGTGCGCGCCCTCGTGCAGGATCGTCCCGGGGGCGGCCAGGGCGTAGGCCAGCAATCGCGTTCCCACCCACCCTCGAGGGCTCGTGATCCCCCACAGGGCCCGGCGTTGCCCGCGGCGCAGGATGACCAGCTCGGCGACGAGGATGACCGCGAGCAGGGTGGCCTCGCCCCCGCTCACGCCTGGCCCCGGTCCCCGCTCACGCCCGGCCTCGCCCCCGCTAAATGCCCGCCCCGCATGATCGGCCGGGCCGGCGGGTAGAGCCCCCTTGGACGGGTCCCTGAAGTCGTGCCGGAAGGAAAGCGGACAGATGTTGTACTCGACGGAGAAGGCCGCCGAAGCCGCGCCGGACCGGGCTTCGGGTGCCTTTTCATGTCGGGAACCTGATAACCGCCCTAGACAAGGGGCTGCCACACTGGTAGTAGTTGTATGGGCAGACCCATGGGTGAGCACGGTTGCAAGCCCGGGAAGGCCTTCCGGCCAAGGATGGGCCGGATATTTCAGGCCCGATATACGGCGGCCGACTAGTACTAGGGGGTAGCTCCACTAATGAATCGTAGAAGTGTGGTACTCGTGCTGTGCGGTGCAACGCTCGCGCTGTCCTCGGCACCCGCCCTGGCCCAGACGCCGCTAAACGGCGGTTATCCGCCCACCCCGATCCCGCTGCCGCCCGTGCACAGGCACGAGCCCAGCTCGACCGTCGCCACTTCGCGCACCGTGTCTCCTCCCAAGCGTCTTCCGTTCACGGGCGTGGACGTGCGCCTGCTCTTCCTGAGCGGTGTCGGGCTCTTCGGGGTCGGCTATGGCCTTCGCAGGCGGACACGACCTCAACGGCAATAACTACGGAGACATCTTTAGAGCCATGGACGGTTCTTCTCCGACTGAGACGGCGGCCATCCCGCCGTCAGAACTGAAGACGCTCCGGGCGGCACCGGTCGCCGCCGTCCGAGTCGATCGCGGCTTGGGTCGCCAGGTGCTCGAGCTGACGGTGCTCTCGTTGGCCGGTCCGGTCCTGGCCGCTGCGGCGGTGGCCGCCCTGGCCTCCGATCAAGGCACCCTCTACGAGGGTGCGCTGCTGACCTTCCTGGCGTTCCTGCTGGGCGGAGTCGTGTTCCGGCGCGAGACTCAGCACACCGCGCTGCTACCCCTCACGGGCGTGCTGTTCTCGCTGGCCCCGGCGGCCTTCGGAGCTGCGTCGCTGGTGATCCTGATGACGTTCACCGGCGTGCCGGCGATCGGGGCGTGGACGCTCCTGCTCGCCGCCTTCACGGTCGGCGTGCCGGCCGTCGCCGGGCGGCGACTCCTGCGCCGCGAGCGGCGCATCAGGACCGCAGTGCTGGGCGTGCCCGGTTCGGCCGCGATGCTCGCTCGCGAGCTCCAGCTCGCCGGCGTCGGCAAATACGTGCTGCTCGGAGTGATCACCCCCGAGGCCGTGGACAGCGAGGCCGAGGAGGGACTGCCGGTGCTGGGAGGGCTGGGCCAGCTCGGCGAGCTGGTCGAGGGTCATCGCATCGACCTGTTGCTGATGACCGGCAGCGTCTCGCGGCTCGCCGTCTTCGACGAGATGGCCAACTCCTGCCTGCACCTGTCGGTCCGGCTGTGGGAGGTCACCGGGTTCTACGAGACCGTGTTCGGGCACGTCCCGGTGGCCGAGATCAACGCCTCCTGGTTCCAGTACATCATGCACCCGCGCTTCCACGCCCCCGGGGGCATGTCCAAGCGCTTCTTCGATCTCCTGGTGGCGAGCCTCGTCTCTCCGCTGTGCTTCGCGCTGATGGCCGCGCTGGCGCTCCTCATAAAACGAGATGGCGGGCCCGGCTTCTTCCGCCAGACGCGGATCGGAGAGCAGGGCCGGCCCTTCACGGTCTACAAGCTGCGCACGATGCGGATGGGAGCGCCCGACATGGCGCAGTGGACGACCGCCGACGACCCGCGCGTCACTCGGATCGGCAGGGTCCTGCGCCGTACCCATCTCGACGAGCTCCCCCAGATCATCAACGTCCTGCGAGGCGAGATGAGCCTCGTCGGTCCGCGCCCCGAGCAGCCGGAGTTCGTCGACCGGCTCGAGCAGACCGTGCCCTACTACAGCCGCCGGCACCTGATCCGGCCCGGCATCACCGGGTGGGCGCAGGTCCGGTGCGGGTACGCGGGCTCCGACCTGGGTTCGGCGTGGAAGCTGTGCCACGACCTGTACTACCTCAAGCACCGCTCCGCGGCCCTGGACCTGGCGATCATCGCCGAGACCGTGCGGACACTGGTGGCCGACCGTCAGTACGGCATCGAGCCGGCGGGCGTGTCGTTCATCATGCGGGCCGACGCCCCCGAGGCGCTGACCCCACCGGTCACCGCGGCCGCCTGAGGCAACTTCTTCTATTAAGAAAGAGGGTCGGCGCCCGCCCGGGACGGGGCGCCGTTGGCCGGGGCACCGACGCCGAGAACGGCGAACCGGCGCCCCTGAGCAAGCGGGGCGCCGTCGGCGGGGGCACCGACGCCGAACACGCGGGTCGGGGGAAGAGCGTTACTCGCCGCGGCCGAGCAGGACCTGGTCGAGGATCTCGTCCACCTCGGCCACGTCCAGGTTCTCTCTGAGATAGTCCTCGATCTCCTGCCGGCTCGAGCCCTGGACGGCCATCTCCATGGCGGCGAGGCGAGCCGGGCTCTCCTCGACGGGTCCGTTGGCGACCGCGGCCCGGCGCAGCTCGCGAGCTTGGGGGGCCGGGGCGCTGTCGGGAAGAGCGGGCAGCCGGCCGAGCACCTCTTCGAGCTGCTGGCACTGGCGCTTTACCCGCGCGGCCTGGGCGGTCAGCGCGTCGGCCAGCTCGGACGCGAGCCGCAGGGACTCGCGAAGGACACGGGCCTTCTCAGCTGGGGTTCTCTGGTGAGGTGTCTGTGCCAAGGGAGCAGACCCGTTGACCGGTTCTAGCCTACCCGACCCTGTGACAAATGATCCATTCTCGGCCATGAGTCCTTATCGGCGCCACTAGCCGGTGGGCTTGAGTCGCGTCGCCAGTTGAGCCGCCAGTTGCGCGGCCACGACGCGGATGTCGACCTTCTGTCCGGCCAGCACCTGGGCGCGGACGTCCGCCACCACCGGTTGGCGCGGGTTCAGCGCGTAGGCGGTGGCCAGGTCCCGGCCCGCCACCGCGCGATGACCGTCGTCCGCCTCGAGGATGCCCAGCAGCATGTAGGTGAACCAGTTCTGGGGCTCGCGCGCCAGCGCCCGATGAAAGTCGGCCCTGGCCGACGCGTTGTCTCCGATGGCCTGCGCTATGTAACCCTCGGCCAGGGGGGCGTCGGCGCGCATGAAGTTGAGATCCTCGGCCCGCGAGAGCCTGTGAATGGCCAGGGCCGGGTCGGTCGCCGAGACGTGGTAGGCGGACTCCGTGAGGCGAGCGGCGATCCCGGGCAGGGCGAACGACACCGCGACCGTGAGCACGCCGACGGCCACCGCGCCCCGGCGCAGGACGGCCCGCCAGCGAGGGGGCTCCTCCGGCGGGATCATGACCGCGTCAGCCGCGGGCCGGTCGGATGACGGCTCGGAAGGCGCGGGATCTGCCTGGATGCGCATGGCCAAGCCCAGGAGGGCGAACGCCAGGATCCCGAGCGCCGGGAACTGCCACAGCCAGTCGGCCAGCCCGTGGATGAAGAACATCGCAAACCCCGTGGCCGCAGCGATCACCAGCCCGGTCGTGGCAACCCCAGCTCGCCTGGCCGCCGAAGCCACCGCTCGGAGGGCCAGACCGAGGAAACCCAGGAACAGGACGCTTCCGATGATCCCCACGCCGGCGAGCGTCCCGAACGCGAAGCTGTGGGGATAGGTCGGGGTTTCGTCGCTGCGACGGTGCTGCAGGTACTGGACGGCGAAGTTCTCCGCCCCCAGTCCGCCCACGGGGTGCTTGGCGAACTCGTCGATCGCTACCCGATAGAAGTCGTAGCGGTTGGATCCCAGCGACCCGGTGAACCGGCTCCCGCCCGAGTTGACCTTGCTGTAGCCCGATGTCTTGAAGTCGTGGTAGCGGGCCTGGGCCCAGCTCGCCGGGTTGCCGATGATCGCGAGCACGACGATCAGCACCACCGCGCCCAGCCCCCCGAGCAGCGTGTTTCCCAGTCGCAACAGCGACGGGCGGCGCTGCACTCTGGGGCCGATGATGTTCCGGTCGGCCCACGCGAACGCTGCTCCGACGCCCGCGAGCACGACCAGGCTGATGACGATCGCGCGGCGCGCGTCGGATAGGGCGGGGCCGATCTCGCCCACCACGCGCGCGTTGCGCACACCGGTCAGCGCGCTCCAGCTCACGGCGGTGGCCGCGCCGCATGCCCCCAGCATCAACAGCGCGGGCCAGCGCCGGGGGACGAACGCGATGAACAGGACGGCGGTCAGGCCGAAGGCGAGCACGGCACCCCGCGACTGCGACAGAACCGAGATCTCCATGAGCACCCCGGCCGCGCCCAGCGCGAGCCCGCGCAGCCACCAGCGCAGCTGAGGCGCGGCGGCGAGCCACAGCGCCGGCCACAGGGCGATCAACCAGAAGTCGGCGGTCGCATTCGCATAGCCGAAGGGGAACGCCAGACGTCCGTCGAGGAACAGGCGGGCCGGGTTTCCCTGCGTGCTGTCCACCAGCGCCGCGATTCCCACTCCCGCCACGCCTGCCACCGTGGCCAGTAGCGCCGCGAGCGCCCACGAGCGCGGCCACGCGCGCAGGGCCACGATGGCCAGGACGATCCCGTACAGCAGGTCGCGGTTGGCAGCGTCCCAGGCCTGGCCGGGCACGTCCGCCCACAGGGCCGACAGGTAGCTGAAGGCGCAGAACAGCCCGTAGGCGCCCAGCACGAGCGTGATACCGCGCGAGCGCTCCTGCGGCCGCGGCGTGGCCAGCAGCAACAGGACGGCGAGCATGGCCAGCGCCGTCAGTGCGGCCGGATACCAGACACTCGAAGCGAAGCCACCGTGACTCTCGGCCAGGACGATGACCCCGACCAGGATCGCTGCCCCGGGAATGGCCAAAGGCGCCGCGCGCACGAGCAGCGGCGCCCTGCTGGTGGACGGGAAGGCGGACGCTCTCACTCCGGCACTCCTGCGCCAGGTTAGTTTGGCGGGCGGGCGAATCCGCCGCGCGCGAGGCACCCAGGCTGGGCCGGTCCCGCGGGCGCTGGAGTCTGTGGGCGGCCGAGTCTCGGGGGCGCGGGAGTCCGTGGGCGGCCCAGTCCCGCGGGCGCTGGAGTCCGTGGGCGCGCCGATCCCACCCGCGCCGGGGTCCGACATCGAATAGGCCGAGGCAGGCGGTAACGTGAAACGCCCACGGTGCCCGGGCGATGATCGACCTGCATTCCCACGTCCTGCCCGGGATCGACGACGGGCCGGCGGACCTGGCGGGAAGCATCGCGATGGCCCAGGTTGCGGCCGACGGCGGGACCCGCTGGCTCGTGGCGACTCCCCACCTGCGCGAGGACTACCCCGCCGTCCGGCCCGAGGAGTTGCGAGCGCGGGTCGCCGATCTCAACGCGGCGCTTCACCGGCGCGGCGTCGAGCTCGAGGTCCTCTCCGGGGCGGAGATCGATCTCAGCGCCGCGCTGGAGCTCTCCGACGCGGATCTGCGCGCGGCCAGCCTGGGCGGGGGCGGTCGCGACCTGCTCATCGAGTCGCCCTACGGCCCGCTGCCCCCTATGTTCGAAAGCCTGCTCGCGACGGTGACCGCCCGCGGGTTCCGGGTCACGCTGGCCCACCCCGAGCACAACCCCAGCTTCCGCGAGGAGCCCGAGCGGCTCGCGAGCCTGGTGGCCAGCGGGGTCCTCGTGCAGGTGACCTCCGGCTCGCTGCGCGGGGGCCGGCGCTCGGGCAGCCGCAGGCTCGCGCTCATCGCCATTGAGACTGGATGGGCTCACGTTCTGGCCAGCGACGCCCACTCCAGTGACTGGCGCCCGCCGACGCTTGCGGCCGACGTGCGCGAGCTCGAACGCGAAGAGCCTGGGCTGGCGGCACGTCTGCGATGGATGACCGACGACGCGCCGCGTGCGATCCTGGCCGGCGGCGCGCTTCCGCCCGCCCCGCGCGTTCGCAGTAATCGCCGCCGGCGCCTGCTCGGACGCCTCAGCGGTCACGCACGGTGACGAGCGTCCCCAGCGGGATGTTCTCCATCAGCCAGTGACCCTGGGCCAGACTCACGCGCACGCAGCCGTGACTCACCGACCGGCCGATGCTGGCCGTGTCGGGGGTCGAGTGGATGGCCACCAGGTCGCCCCCGGTCCACCCCGGCAGCAGGTGAGGCTCGTGGGCAGACAGGGCCAGGGCACAGCATCCGTAGGCCGAGCTCAGCGGTCGGAAGCGAAGCTTGTCGGTCACCGCGAACTGGCCGACCGGCGTCGGCGCGTTCGGCTGCCCTATCCCGGCGGGCATGGTCCGTACCACGTGTCCGTTCTGAAAGACGGTCAGGCGATGCCGGCGGAGCTCGATCCGGATCGAGTACGTGATCTGCTGGAGGTTTGCCCCCTGGGCTCGAATCCAGCCCAACGTGCCGTTGTGCACCTGGGACGTGATCACCCCCAGCCATCCGGATGCCGCCCGCACGACGGGAACGACGCGAGGGGACCCGAAGGACGTGCGCGAGGAGAGGGAGCCGACGACCGGACCGCCCGGGTTGGAGTGCAGAGCCAGCCCGGTGGGGAGGGCATCGACCACGGTGTTCGTTCGCGAGCTCCCCGGATTGGGTGTCCGCGGCGACTGGGCTGGCGTCGATGTGGTGGGTGATGAGGCGCGGCCCGGCTGACCGGGGAGGAAGAGCGTGAAGGCGAGCAGTCCGAATAGGGCGAGCACGACCAGCGCGCTCAGGACCACGCGCCAGGGCAACCCCCGAGCTCGACCCCCCACAGCCTGGTTTTCGTCTGGCATGTCGGCTGGTTGACTCATTCCCTGATTCTCATCGGCTCATCCTGCGGGACGCTTGACAGCACGACAAGTTCCGGTCTGGCAGCGCCTTCCTGAGCGCGTTTTCGACGACGTCTGCCGCTAGACCACGATAGCGCGGGCTCGGACGGTCCTTCGACGGTTGGCGCCCATTCCGATCGAGCTGGGCACCGTCTGGTCCCGGCGCCCGCCCTGACGTCTTGCGAAAATTCGGCCCCGAGGTCCTCGGGGGCCGGGTCCCGACCCATTGGGTCGTGGCATTCGCCCTGCGACCCTTTCCAGCCGGCTGAATCGCAGGTAGGCTTCCTGTTTGCGCAGCAACCTGGGCGATCGCTGGGGATGAGCCTCGCCGGGAAGCCCACTGCATCGGGGGAGATGGAAGCACCTTCACAGATCAGGTTCGAGCTCGCGAGCTTCGAGGCGATGCGCGTGGGGGACTCGCGAGTCCTCGCCCGTGTCGAAGGTCGCTGGTCCGGATCGCCGGGGACCGCCCTCGGCGAACCGGTGATGGTCGTCGACGGACCCCACGGGATAGAGCGCAGCTCGCCGATCAGAGGACCCGAACCGTCGCTCGCTCGGGTCTCTGCAGAGCCTTCGTCCTGGCGGGCGGCCTATGCGCTGGACCCGGCGCTCCTCGACCGGGCGGCGTTCGCGCTCGCGCTCGAGGTGGGGGAGCTGTACGACCTCCCCGCGCCCCGGTGGCGGACTCTCGTCCAGGCGCCGGCGCCGGCCGCAGAGCCGGTTGACGAGCCGCCCACGGCGGAGTTGGTTGACGAGGCGCCTGCGGTTGAGGCGCCTGCGGTTGAGGCGGGTGATGAGGCGCCTGCGGTTGAGGCGGGTGACGAGGTGCCATCGCCTGAGCTGCCCGGAGTCGCGCCTGTATCGCAGGCGCCCGCGCCCGAGGCGCCAGGAGTCGCGCCTGTATCGGAGGCGCCCGCGCCCGAGCCGCCCGACGCTACCCCGCGCGCCGCCCCGCTCGAGCGGGAGCTGGCGCGTGAGCGCGAAATGGCCGACCGACTGCGCGAGGCGCTGGCCGCGGCCCGGCGTGCCCGTCGCGACGCCGAGGCTCGCGCGGTCGAAGCCGAACGGCGATCCGAGTCGCATGCCGCTGAGGCTGCCCTGCGGGCGCAGGCAGCTGCCGGGCAGGCGCTTCAGCGGATGAGGGACCAGTCGCAGGCCGCTGTTCGCCGAGCTGACGAGCACGCCCGCGCGGCCGTCAGCGCCGCGGACCAGCGCTTGCGCGACGCCCGGGAGGCCGAGGTAGCCGCTCGAGCAGCGCTCGAACGGGTCGAAGCGCAGGCCCGCAAGGCGGTCGAGGAGGCGCAGTCGCAGGCGCAGGAGACCAGGGAAACGACGCAGTCGCGTGCTCAGGCCGCAGTCCAGGAAGCGCAGACCCGCGCTGAGGCCGCCATCGCCGAGGCTCGGGAGCAGGCGCGTGCCGCCATAGAGGAGGCAGAGGAGCGCACTCGCGCCGTGCTCGAGGAGGAGCGAGCGGGGGTGGCCACTGCGCTGGAGGAGGCCGAGGCCCGCGTGCAGGCGGCCGAGCAGCTCGCCGCTCAGCGTGCCCAGCAACAGCGCGAAGCCGACATGCGCCGTGCGGCCGCAGCCGAGGCTCGGGGGGTGGCCGAGCAGCGCGCGGCCGAGCTCGCGACGGCGCGAGACGCCGCTTTGCGCGACGGCCGTGACGCAGAGCAGGCTCGGCGGGCGGTCGCCGCGCTCGAAGCGCAGCTGCGCGAGCTGACCGACGAACACGTGCAACTGACCGCCCGCTTGGAGGCCAGCGAGGAGCAGCACGTGCGGCTCCGGGCGCAACTCCGCGAGCGCGAGGAGGAGGCCGAGGAAGCGCTCGCCCGTAGGGCCGAACAGAGCGCCCGCGTACGCTCGGCTGCAGAGCGGCGCCTCGCCGAGCTCGCCGACCGGGTCGAGGAGCTCGAACGCGAATGGGGGAGCGCGAACTCCGAGCGCGACCAGCTGGCGGCCGCCCTCGCCGGGCTCGAGAGCCGCCACGGCGAGCTACAGGATTCGCTCGCGACGCTCGAGCGGGAGAGCACGGAGCTAGCCCAGACAGCCTCGAGGACCCAGCAGGCACTCGCCGCTGCCGAAGAGCGGGCCGCGGCCGCGGAGCAGAGAGCGGACGAGCTCGAGAGTCTGCGCGCCAACCTCGAGCGAGAGCGGGCCGAGCTCGCGCAGCAGTTGAAGGAGGCGCAGCAACGCAGCGCCACCGCGGCCGCCGAGGCCCGCAGCGCGCTGGAGGCCGCCGAGCGCCGGGCCGGCGAAGCCGAGCACCAGACGGTCGAGCTGCGCAGCCGGCTCGAGGAATCGGTAGCGGCGCGCGAGGTACTCGAGCGCGAGCGCGACGAGGCACGGGCGGTGCGGATCGCCGCCGAACGGCAGCTGACGTCTGCCGGCGAAGAGCTCGCGGCGCTGGCCGACCGGCTCGCGGAAGTAGAGGCGAAGCTGGCCGAGCGGGAGGTGGCGGCGGAGAAGGCGCTCGCGCGGGCCACTCGCGCCGAGAGCGATCGGGACGAGCTCCAGGAGCGCCTGCGCCGGCTGCAAGCCGACCTGGAGACCGCAAACGTGCGCGCTCAGGCGGCCGCCGAAGAGAGCGCCCGAGCGGTGGCGCACGCGGCCGAGCTCGAGCAGGCGGTCGCCGAGCGCGAGCAGGCTGTCGCACAGGCGGTCGCCGAGCGCGAGCAGTCGGTCGCACAGGCGGTCGCCGAGCGCGAGCAAGCGGTCGCACAGGAAGCACGGGCAGTGCAAACCATGGGCGACGAGCTTGAGAACGCACGGGCCACCGTGGCCGAGCTCGAACACGCGCTCGAACACGAGCACGAGTTGGGAGTGGCAAGGCTGGGCGACATCGAGCGGAGCCTGAGCGACGAGCTCGAGCTCTCGCGCACGCGCATGACAGCCCTGGAGCAGACGCTCCTGGGCGAGCGCCAAGAGTCCCGCGCGCGCGTCGAGGAGCTCGCCGCTCAGCTCGCGGAAGCCGAGGCCGAACACGACCGCGATGCCAGGGCCGGCCGGCGGGAGATCAAGCTGGCGTCGCAACGCTGGCAGAAAGCCCTGGCTGAGCGCGAGCAGCTCACCGTTGCGCTCCGGGCCGCGCTCGAGGAACAGGCCGCTTTGGCCGCCGCCCTGGACGACGCGCATTCCGAGGCCAGCGCCCGGATCGCGCTGCTCGGAGTGGCCCGTGCGGACGCCGAGGAGCTCCAGGACCGCGTGGTCGAGCTCGAGTCCGCCGTCGGCCGCCCCGAGGGCGGCGTCTGGATCCCCGGGCAGCGTTAGCCCGCGTTCCGCCAGCCCGCGGAGTTGCGCGAGCCCATCGCGTTGTGAGACGACGGGCTGGCTATTTGACCTTCACCGTCAGGACCGGCGTGCCAACGCTCTGACGGCCGCTGTCGCCGGCCCACTGGGCGACGAACAGCGATGATCGCGTCATCTTGAAGGATGCGGTGAAACTTCCTCCGTTGACCCCGGCGGTCACGACCTTCTGCTGCCACACGCCGCCGGCCTGGTCCCGGCGCGACACGATGATCTGCTCGCCGCCAGTGGCTCCGGACAGCGTTCCGGTGATGGTGACCTGGCTCTTGGCTTTACGCAGCTTCTGGCGCGTCAGCTGCGCTTTGGCCGTGCCGATTGTAAGCTGGCTGGGCTGACCCGCGTCACCCCCCGAGTGGGTGAAGAACAATGCGCGTCCCGACGTCGGCGTGGATCCGGGTACCACCACCAGGGCGTAGGCATCGACCGGACTCGCGGCCAAGACGCCGCCGGTGGTGACCAGACCGGAGGAGATCAGCTGAGGTCGCCAGGTGTGTCCGGCGTCCGAGGTGTGCAACACAGCGGCCTCTCCCGTCGCTGCGCCCACCGCACTGAGGCTTATGAACCCCGAGGACGGGTCCGAAAACGCGATCCCGAGCGCGTCGCTGGTGCCGGTGCTGGTTATCTCCGTCCAGCGCCGGCCCGCATTCTGAGTCGACCACACGCGGGACGCGGTGTCGAGCACGAAGCCATTCGCGGCGCTTGTGAAGGAGATGTCGTGGATGGTCACAGGATGCCGGTGGCCCTTGCGCTTCGTGGCCGGAGGCTTGATGGCCGACCACGTGCCCCCACCGTCGGGAGATACGAGGATCGCCTTGGAGCTGAAAGCGAACACGGTCGACCCGATCGCCTGCGCGTCGTTGAGTGGCGCGTTCTTCACGAGCTTGGCCGTGACCGGCGTGAAACGTCCGCCCGCCGGTGCGACCCGCACGCCCTGCGGTCCGATCAGCAGCACGTTGCTTCCCGCTGTCACCAAAGCATTGGCGGGGCCACCCGGGCCGGGGTCGAGCGCGGTCCAGCTGACGCCGCCGTTGGCGGTGGTCTGCAGTGTCCCGGTGCTGCCCAGCGCGTAGCCGACGGTAGGGCTGGAGAACGCTACGTCACGCAGATCGACTGAGCTCGCCGTCGACAGCGCGTGCCAGGTCGCACCGCCGTCGTCAGAGCGGGCGACCTGTCCCTTCGCTCCGGCTGCCAGGACGATGCCGTTGGCACCCAGACGCAAACGGAAGTACTGACCGCCGATGTCGCCGCTCACGGCGCTGTAGTTCACACCTCCGTCGTTGGAGACCACGGTCGTCCCGTTGTCGCCGACCGCGACTACGCGGCTTGATGTAGCGAAGGCGACCCCGTGAAGAGGGGAGCTCGACGGGGTGATCTGATTAACGGTCGCACCTCCGTCGGTGGTTCGCAGCAGCTTGTCGCCCGCGGCCACCGTGAGCAGGCACGTCGACGGATCGCTGCAGCGAATCGAAGTCAAGGTGTTGTTGGCGCCTGCGGCCATCGACTTCCACGTGTTGCCCCCGTCCGTGGTACGAAGCAGGGTATTGGGGCCAGTCGCGTAACCGTTCAGCGGATCAAGGAAGTACATGCGCGTCACCGTTCCCGAATCTACGTTGCCCACGGGCTTCCACGACACCCCGCCGTCGGTTGTGAAGTAGGCGCTGCTTGACCCCTGGGCAGCGCCCGTCGTGAGGAACACCAGTCCGCTGGTCGCCGTGGTGAAGTGCACGTCCTCGGGCACCAGATTCCCGCCGCCGCTGGCCGCCGCGGTACCCGGAACAGCGGTTTCGCGCGTAAAGGACTGGCCACCGTCGTGAGTGACGAGGACCGAACCGTCCGTCAAGAGCAGGAAGCCGGTCTGCGGGTCCACGAAACTGAACGCCTGCACTTTGTCGGGGCAGTTCGTCTCGGTGGGGACGAAGATTCTGGTGAACGTCTTGCCGCCATCCGCAGACCGTCGCAGGACGCAGCCCGCACCGCCGCCCACCACCAGCGTGTTGGCGTTGACGATCTGCAATCGGGTGAGCTGTCCGGCGGTGCCGGTGGCCAGTCCCGACCAGGTGGCGCCGGCGTCGTCGGTACGCAGGGCCGTCCCGTTGTCACCGGCGGCAAAGCCGGTGGTGGCATTGAGGAAGTCGATCGCGTTGAGCTTGTTCCCCTGCGGGCTAGGGTTGCCCCACGACCATCCCGACGAGCTGACTGAAACGGACGAGGCGGCTGCCAGCGCGGCGCCTGCCGCGAGCGCGCTTGCGAGAACGATTGCGACCGCAACGTGGCGCGAACGAGCACGAGTCATCTGGAGCGACCTCCTCCTTAGTTGGACCGCAAACAAAACGGCCACGGGAAGGAGAAGTTGCGCGGGAGCCGCTTATCGACCGTGGTCAGTAGCGCCGGTTCTCAGAAGGATGACCGCGTTCGGCGTCCGAGCGATGCTCGAGCACCGAGTGCGCTCAGGGCCGATCAGGGCCTTCGCCGACCCGCAGTTGACGGGCAGTGTTGCCCACCGCGACCAGAGCCGTCCACAGCTCCCGCGGGCGTTGCGCGTGCCAGGCGACGATCACGTCCGGCATCTTCCCCGGCGGCTCGAGCGGGCGACGAATCACGATCTGGTCGGCTCCGGAGATTAGGTGAAGCGACGCGGGCGCCAGCGCGATCCCGAGCTCGCTGGCCACGGCCAGCATCAGGTCGCGAGGGTGGTCGCCACTGGCCTCGCGCACGGTGGAGAACTGGTAGCCCCGCTCATTCGCGACCCCCAGCACGTGATCGTGGAGTGCGGGGTCCGCCGCCCGCGGACTGGCGATGAGGACCTCGTCGCGCAGGTCGTCGGGGCCGAGCGTCTGCTTACCGGCTAGGCGGTGGCCCGGGGCCAGGAACGCGGCCAGGGGCTCGCCCGGGAAGAGCGGCTCAAACTCGATTCCGGCGTGGTCCTGCGCGTGGTGAAAGACGCCAAGGTCGAGCTCCCCCATGAGCAAGCGCCTCACCTGCTCCGGAGCGAGCAGGTGGGTTACCTCCGCTTGGAGGACCGAGTCTTGAGCGTTCAGCTCGACGAGGAACCGGCGCAGCTGGTCGAGGGGTAGGTCGGGTACGCAACCGATCCGTAGCGCCGGACTGGCGCTGCCGGCTCGGCGAGCCTCGGCGACCGCAACATTGAAGTGGGCGAGCACGTTGCGCGCGTCCTCGGCGAATGCTCGGCCAGCCTCGGTCAGGCTGACCGCGCGGCTGGTGCGCCGCAGGAGCTGAACGCCGAGCTCGCGCTCGAGCTGACGGATCGCCTGGGAAAGCGGGGGCTGGGAAATGTGCACCCGTGCGGCCGCCCGATGAAAGTGCAGCTCCTCGCTGACGGCGAGGAAATAGCGCAGGTGACGAAGCTCAATCGTCACCGCCGCGGATGTTCGGCGATCGCGTGAATGAGTTGCACCGCCGCGAGGCCTGACGCCGTCGCCCTCGCGCTCGAACCGGACACCTTCGACGCTGACGGCAGTCTGGCTGCCCGCGACCCTCACCGCGGCATCCTCCCTCGTGATCCGGCACCCACCCTCTCGCGGGAGATTACTCGGAACCGCTTTAGCTATCCAATGCCACTCACGAATTGTTGAGCATCGGCCTGGGTATCGATGGGAGCGGCGGCCCGGGTGGGGGCTCGGATGGCGTCCGCGCCGGAGCGCGACTCGACGATGTCGGAGGGTCCTACCCAGACTGCTCGGTCGCGCGCCGCAGGTCACGCGCAACCTCCCGGGCGCCAGTGAGGACGGGTCCTAGCTGGCCAGGGTGGTGGGCGCTCCAGGCGAGGACGATCTCGGGCATGACGACGGCGGGATCCAGCGGGCGACGCGTCACGATGTCGCCGGCTCCCGCGACTTCATGGAAGGATATGGGCGCGAGCACCATGCCCGGCCCGCCGGCTGCGGCCAGTATCAGATCGCGAGCATGGTAGCCACTGGCCTCGCGCACGCCGGAGAATCGGTAGCCACGATCGTTGACGACCGCCAGCACACGGTCCTGGAGCGCAGGGTTTGTCGCCCGCGGGCCGACGATGAGGATCTCTTCGCGTACATCGTCGGGACCGAGCGCCGACTTGGCGGCGAGGGGGTGGTCTGGGGGGAGGAATGCGGCCAGGGGCTCACCAGGGAACAGGGGCTCAGATTCGATCCCCTCGTGCTCCTGGGTATGGAAGATGCCAAGGTCGAGTTCACCCGAGCGCAGGCGATCGACCTGCTCGAGGCTGGGGAGATGGGCCACGTCTGCCTGCGAGTGAGAGCTGGAGTCGTGCCCGTGCAGCTCGCGGAGAAACCGTTGGAGCAGCCCGAACGGAAGGTGGGGGACGCAGCCGATCCGCAGCGCATGGCGGGCGCCGCCGGCCCGGCGGGCCTCGGCGACGGCGAGGTCGAAGCTGGCAAGCACCCTGCGCGCCTCCTCGGCGAACACCCGCCCGGCCGTGGTCGGGGTGACCACCCGGCTGGTTCGGTGCAGCAGCTGCACGCCGAGCTGGTCCTCGAGCTGGCGGATAGCTTGAGACAGCGGTGGTTGCGAGATGTGCAGGCGATCAGCGGCTCGGCGAAAGTGCAGCTCCTCGCTGACCGCGAGGAAATAGCGCAGGTGGCGGAGCTCGATGGCGATGGGTGTTGACGCTGCCATGGTCAAGCGGCAAAGATCTGCACCCGCCGCCTATACAGACTAGTCTGTATACTGCCAACCTAGCAGAGCCGATTGAAGGGCACGACGCCGTTCTCGATGACTCCGCCCGTCCAACCTCACCCGGACTCGAGCAGCGCCCGGAAGGGGAGCCAGCAGGCTCGCGACCGCATCCTGCGGGCCGCTTACGGGCTCTTCTGCCGCCACGGCTTGCAGGCGGTAGGGATCGACCGGATCGTCGCCGAGGCCGGTGTCGCCAAGATGACCCTCTACCGCCACTTCCGCTCCAAGGACGAGCTCGTCTTGGCCGTGCTCGAACGTCGCGACCAGCTGTGGACTCGGGACTGGCTGATGCGGCAGGTCGAGGGGCGCGCCGGGACGCCCGAGGCGCGCCTGCTGGCGATCTTCGACGTCTTCGACGACTGGTTTCGGCGCGGTGACTACGAGGGCTGCCTGTTCATCAACAGCCTGCTCGAAACTCGCGACGGGACCGCCGCCGTCAGCGAGGCCTGCGTAATGGGGCTCGCAAGCGTGCGCTCGTTCGTGGGCGGGCTGGCCGAAGATGCGGGCATCCGCGACGCCGAGGGGTTCGCACGCCAGTGGCAGATGCTGATGTTTGGATGCATAATCGCCGCTGCCAGCGGAGACACCCAAGCGGCCCACGAGGCCCATCAAATCGCGACACACCTCCTAGAAAGAGCGCGGCGGACCTAGCAAGCACAAGCTGGCGAGAGCGTAAATGAGGCGGACTGAACCCCACCTGAAATGCACGCCGGCGTCCAATACCGGTGCGACCATCGTCGATAGGGCCCGGGTCTCGATACAGGGGTTGAGCGGTGGCGGCCAGAAGGGGCAGAGCGGTGGCCAGAACGCATAGAGCGGTGACGGCCAGAAGTAAAGGCCGCTACGGCCTCGCACTGTTCTGGTTGCTCGCCGGCTCGCTGCACTTCCTCCGGCCCCGACTGTATGAGGAGATCGTTCCCCCGGCGCTGGCGGGCTACAAGCGTCAGGTCGTAGTCGCCAGCGGGGTCGCCGAGCTGGCGGGAGGCCTGGCCGTAATGTCGGAGTCGACGCGTCGGATCGGGCGCTGGTGGTTACTGGCCACGCTGGTCGCGGTCTACCCAGCCAACATCCATATGGCGGTGCGGTCCGAGCGGTTTCCTCGCATTCCCACGCCCCTGCTCTGGGCCCGGCTACCGGTGCAGGCCCTGTTCGCGTGGTTCACCTGGCGCGGCACCGAGTAGTCGCGACCAGCCCGGCGAGTGACGCGCCGGACAAACACCGGGGCCCAGGTGGGAGCATGCTTGGCGCTTGGTTGAAATCCCGGACTCGGAGGTGGTCATGAACAGCCCTCCTGAAAGCGCCCCGTCCCCCGCTGAGGTCGTGATCGCCGGCGGTGGAGTCGCCGCCCTCGAAGGGGTCATGGCCCTCCGCGACCTGGCCGGCGACCGGGTGCGAATCACCCTCCTGTCGCCCGAGCCCGACTTCGTGCTCAGGCCCCTCGCCGTCGGCGTGCCCTTCTCGGTCGCTCACGTGCGGCGTTACCCCCTCAGCGAGTTCGCGACCGAGTATGGCGCGGACCTACGCCTGAACGCGATCTGCGCGGTGCGCCCCGACCAGCAGAGCGTCCTGACCACGACCGGGGTCGAGTTCTCCTACGACTTCCTGCTCGTCGCGATCGGGGCCCACCCCTACCCGGCCTATGGGAACGCCCTGACATTCGGGACCGAGCGCGATCCCCTTGCCCTCAACGGGGTGCTGGCCGACCTGGAGGAGGGGTACGCCAAGAGCGTTGCATTCATCGTTCCGCCCGGCGTGAACTGGCCACTCCCACTCTACGAACTGGCGCTGATGACCGCCCGCGACGTGGCGTCGATGGGTATCGATGATGCTCGCCTGACCATCATCACGCCCGAGTCCGCGCCGCTCGCCGTCTTCGGTCCCGAGGCGAGTCGCTCGGTCGCCGAACTGCTCGACGCCAGCGGCATCGAGGTCGTCGCCGGCGCCTACGCCGAGGTCGAGGCCGGGGGGCGTATCCACCTGGCGCCAGGTGACCGAGACCTCAGCGCCGAACGGATCGTCGCCCTACCCCTGCTGGCTGGTTCCCGTCTGGCCGGTCTCCCGCGCGACCACGACGGCTTCATACCCATCGACGAGCACGCCCGCGTGCTCGACGTCGACGCCGTCTATGCGGCTGGAGACGGAGCCAACTTCCCGATCAAGCACGGCGGCCTGGCCACGCAGCAGGCCAACGCCGCGGCCGAGCACATCGCGCACCGGGTCGGAGCCCCGGTTGATCCGCAGCCGTTTCGACCCGTGTTGAGCGGGAAGCTCATGACCGGCGGGCACGAGCGGTTCCTGCGCGGCCACATCGCCGGCGGGGGAGGGTCCAGCGAGGCCTCCGACGAGCCGCTGTGGTGGCCGCCGACGACCGTCAGCGGTCGCTACCTGTCCGCCTGGCTCGGTCGTCAGGAGTCCGGCGCGCTGGCCCAGCCTCCCAAGGTCGGGCTTGACGTTGAGGTCTCGCTACCCGAGGACCATGAGGCCGCGGTCCGGGCGGCGCTGGCCCTCGATCCACTGGGGCCTCTCCCCGATCACTACCGCTACGTCCCCGGTCCGCGCCCCGCGGGCGCGTGAGCGCCGTCGCGACGGGTGCGGCTAGCAGGTGCCCTGCGACACGCAGGGAGCGACAACGCGCAGATAGCGGGCCCAGTCGACCCCGTCGTTGAGGTCGAAGACGTAGTCGCGGTCCGGCGCGTAGTAGGGGACTTGCCACCGTCGGGCCAGCGTCACCCACGCGTCGGGCTGCCCGAAGCTCGTGTACACGACGCTCGACTCCTGGCCCAGCCCCCAGCTGCCGCCGGTGTCTCCGACGAACATGCCGTAATGCGCCATCGCACGCAGGATCGTCTTCTTCCATGCCGGCATCGACAGGGCGGCGATCTGAGCGTCGGACATCGCCAGCTGGAAGCGCCTGCCCATCGCCGGCGCGTTGCGGTTGGGGAGTCCGAGGCTCGAGCAGGACTCGCCGACCGCGCGCGCGGGATACACGAAATGGCCGGAGTCGCACTTGACACCCAGGAAAAGGGCGTGGCGGATCTCGCCCGAGCTCAACTCCTCGGCCCGGAGCACGCCGGCCGCCGTCGCGTATCCGGCGGCGACGGCCGCCGATCCGAGGCCGTCGCCGTTCACGCGGGTCCTACCGCCCCAACGGAAGACCAGCTTGCCCCCGCGTGCTGGCTTGGAGCTCACCCCCCAGAGGTCATACTCCCAGCCCGATCGCTGATCGATGACGGTCAGGTGGGCGTCCGAGCCGCCGGCGGGCTGCGCCGCCGCGGGCACGGCGACCCGCAGGCCCTCGAGCGCGCAGCGCCCCCAGTGCTCGGTGCAGTGCAGCGTGTAGGGAGCGTCGCCCGGTGAGGAGAAGTAGATCGGCCGGCCGCCGTCGAGCTCGCCGCGCCCGGCGGTTCCCGCCAGCAGGTTCTGCGCCCGGCCGAAGCTTATGAGCCGGGCCACTATCGCCGAGGAGTGGGTGGAGAGCACGGGGTGTAGGGGCAGCGGCCGGTTGAAGGGACTCTGATCGGAGTAGGGGCGCCAGCACCCCGGCGGGCGCACCTTGGCGCCATAGCTTCCGAACGAAGGAGTGCAGCTGGGACCGGTGATGACGACCACGCGCACGAGCGCAAACACGGCCCCGGCGGCTACCAGCAGGGACAGCAGCACCCACCCGTTGACCCGCCTTCTGGCCCACCGTGATGCCCCGCGCATGGCGCCGTCCTTTCGTCCCCTATTGGATCAGCTACGGCCGGTCGGGCATGCCGAGTGCGGGTTCTACGGAATGTGATCTGGAGCTGTCACGACCAGATCCGGCGTCCGGGTCGCGCTCACATCGCCGGCGACGCCTGGTAGAGCATCAGTATGAGTCCCCCGGTGCCGCCATTGGGCGTGGCCGCGACGCCGGCCTGACGGTCGAGGGTCTGTTCATGCAGGCGCTGGGCTCTTTCGAGCAGCTTGGCGATCTCGCCCGAGAGTTGCTCGAACGCCAGCGCGTCGAGTGTCAGCGGACAGCGGTCGCCCAGCAGTACGCCGGTCACCGCCTCGTAATGGTGCTCGAACGCGCCCCGGCGCTCGGTACGTCGCACCAGCCGGACCAGCCCCACCTCCGAGAGGACCCGGATGTGATACGAGACGTTGCCGAGCGGCTCCGACAGCTCCCTGGACAACTCGGTCGGGCTTGCGATTCCAGCCTGGAGGATCTCCAGGATTCTTCGCCGCAGCGGGTGCGCCATCGCCTTGACCAGCCGCGGGTCGTCGAAGCAATTCGCCTGCTCAGCCATACGCCCCGCCCGCCCGGCGCCGGTCCCAGCGGATTGCGTCCCCGGCTCGCTCGGCCAGCCAGGTCTGGGCGGCGGCCGGCGCAAGCGGCCGGCTGTAGAGGTAGCCCTGCAGGAGGTCGCAGCCCTGCTCGGTCATGTATCGAGCCTGCTGTGGCGTTTCGACACCTTCGCCCACGGTCTCGATCCCGAGCTGGCGTGCGATCGCGATGACCGACGCGACAACTGCTGCCGCGTGAGGATCCTCCAGGGCGCGGGTGACGAACGCGCGGTCGATCTTCACGGCATCGATCGGCATGCGCGCGAGGTAGCTCAGCGACGAGTAGCCCGTGCCGAAGTCGTCGAGCGATACCCGCACCCCGAGTTGGCGCACCCTCTGGAGAACCTCGACGCTGGTATCGAGATCGGCGAACACACTCTCGGTGAGTTCGAGGTCCAGGCGCCCCGGAGCGAGGCCGCTGTGCGCAAGCACGCCCGCGACGCTCGTGACCAGTCCGGGCGAGCTGAACTGGCGCGCGGACATGTTGACCGCGACGCGCACCGGCGGGAGACCCGCCGCGTCCCATCTCGTCAACTGGCGGCAGGCGCGCTCTAGCACCCACTCGCCCAGCTGCACGATCAGCCCGCTGCGCTCCGCGATCGGGATGAACTCCAGCGGCGGGATCACGCCACGCTCGGGGTGCTCCCAGCGGACGAGCGCCTCCAGCGCGCTCACCCCTGTGCCATGAGCGCTCAGTAGTGGTTGGTAGTGCAGCGTCAGCTGGTCGGACTCGAGCGCCGGCCCCAGTCCGGTCTCCAAGTCGTGCCGGCGCATCGCCTCGGCGTCGAGCTCCTGATCGGCGAAGGCGAAGCTTCCGCCGCCCCGGCCCGCCGCGTGCAGGGCGGCCGCGGCGGCGCTGGTCAGCAGCATCTCGGCGCGATCGCCTCGGTCTCGACCGAGCGGCGGTTCAGCGGCGCGATCGCCGTCCGAACCGGAGATCGCCACGCCAACGCTGGCGCTGGCCCGGATCGGGGATCCGTGCACGACGAAGGGCCGCTTGAACACCTCGAGCAACCGGCGCGCGATTGGCCCGCCGTCGGCCGGTTGCTGTGCCTCGGCTACGACGGCGAAATGCCGGCCGCCGATATAGCCGAGCGCATCGCCATCACGTAGGCATCCCGACAGCCGGTCCGCCATCGAGCGCAACAGGAGCTCGCCGCCCGCCAGCCCCGGCGTCTCCTCGACCGCGATGCACAGGACTGCGAGCACCCGCCTCTCGCGGGCCGCCCGGGCCAGCGCCGACGGCAGCTCGCGCGCCAGGGAAACCCGGGTCGGCAGGCCGGTGCGATGGTCGTAGTAGAGCCCACCGGCCCGGTGCTGGGAGGCGTGCGTACGCGTGATCGCATAGCGGATCGCGCGGGTTAGGCGCTCGCGGTCGATGGCACCCTTCTCGAGCCAGTCCTGTGCCCCGGCACCGATCGCATCGAGCGCTGCCCCCTCGTCGTCACGTCCCGATAGGACCACGACCGGAACGTCCACCGAGCTGGATTCCGCCAGCGTGAGCGCCTCGAGCTCATTGGCATCGGGCAGCGACGGATTCAGCAGTACCACGTCGTAGCGGTCGGCGGCCATGCGCCGGCAAGCTTCGGCGAAGCTGTGCGCCACGGTCACCGTGTAGCACTCGCTCTCACCCTGGGCGAGCATCCTCATCAGGCGCCGCGCGTCGCCGCGGCTGGCCTCGACGAGCAGCACCTCCGTGGGCACAACCCCAAGGCTGCGACTCTGCACCGGTTGCTCGGGACGGCCGCTGCTCGTCATCCTGGCTCGGAGGTCGATTCGTGCGGTTGGGCTGAAACGCCACGCATGGGCTCGCCTACCCGCTCTCGGTTTCCGCCGCGCGCTGGCCGAGCTCCAGCAGGTCGGGATAGTCATCGCCCGCGATTCGCACGCTCGCCACTTGGGCGTCCGAGCGCCAGCCGGTTGGGCCCGCGCCGAGGAACCGCGCGGCCGCGTCTCTGTTGACAGCGCCCGGATTCAGGGCGACCGCCTCGCGAATGGCGGCTCGAGGATCCAGACCCGCCGCCCCGCGAACGATCGCGCGCCCGTAGCGGGGCTCCCAGCTCTGCGGGTCGCTATGCACCGCCCGATCCATCTCGGCCTGTGCCGGGCGCCACTGCCCGCGGGCCGCGGCGCAATAGCCCAGGACCTCGTGCGCGTCGGCGCGCACAGCGAGGGGATCGAGCGCCGCCCTCGCCTCGACGCCGGCCCGCCGGCAGTCTCCCCGTCCGAGCGCCGTAAGCGCGCTGTTCATGCGAGTCTGCGAGGCCCCGACCGCCGCGGGCAGGGCGGCCAGGCCCAAGAGGGCCAGGGCGGCTGCCATTCGGGTCCTGCGCGCGCGTCGGCCGGCGCTTCGGGCGGCCTGGTTCGGCCGCGCGCTGGCCGGTCGCGCGAGCGCTGTGCCCGCGAGCAGGAAGATCGGCAGTGACACCGCCGGCATCTCCCAGTCCCAGTCCACGCCCGCGTGAACCGCCCAGGCGAGAGCGACGGCGAACGCACCGGCGGGCAGCGCCCGGTCGGACCCCCGGATGCGAGTCGCCAGTCCGCCGAAAATTGCGCCCAGCGCGAGCGCGAGAAGTCCGGTGCCGACCAGTCCGAGCTCGGCGAGATTCTCGAAGTACAACGAATGGGCGTCGAGTACCTGCTCCCCAGTCGGACGCCGCGCCGCCCACAGCAGGGCATAGGTCCCGGCTCCGCCGCCGGTGAGCGGCGCGCTTCGGTAGCCGGCAAGAGCGACTCTCCAGTACTGCAGGCGTTGGTCGCCGCCGACGTTGGTCAACCGGTCGCGCACCTGCTGGGGACCGGCCGGGCTCCCATGGACGAAACGGCCGTACTCGCGGGCGATAGTTTGGGGAGCGCCCAGTGTCAGCAGGCCGGTCAGGGCCGCGGCCAGCGAAGCGCTCCGGGCCAGGGCGCCGATCCAGCGGGCGCCAGGGCGGGGCGGCGAGAGGTTGCCCAGGCGGGTCTCGGCGAAACCCACGACCAGGCGCATCGACCCAGCGGCCACGCAGCAGAGAGCAACCGTGAGCGCAAGGTGATGTCCCTGCTCGATGAGCCCGGGATGTCCGGGCATGGGCGCCGCCAGCAGGTTGGCGCGGTAGGCGGCGCGCACGGCGATTATGGTGGGCACCACGGCGGGCAGCCCAGTCAGCAGAGCGCGGCGGGGCCCGAGCAGCAGGTAGGCCGCCAGCCCGATGATCGCCGCGGCGATCGCTCCGCGCGAGAATGTCAGCAGCAGCGTCGCCGCCAGCAGCGGGAGAGCGGCGGCCGCGAGTACCCGCGTCGCTCGCGTCTCGCGAACGCTGGTGGTCAGCGCGGTGCACAGAATGACGCCGATGGCGGCGATCATTCCGAGCGCGTTGGGATAGGTGACTGGATAAGTCAGGCGCGAGGCGTAGAGGTCGCTGGAGATCGGCCATAGGGAGGGGAGCACGCGGCTGGTGAGCGCCGCCAACGAGACGGTGAGGCACGCGAGGGCCAGGGTTCGCATCTGCCATCGCAGCCGGCGATCGCTGGCCGGCAACGAGCCCATCACGACGACGGCCAACGTGTAGAGGAGGGCGAGATCGAACTCGACGAGGGCTCGCCACGGAGCGAGGGACCAGACCGCCGACAGCAGCACCCAGAGCGTGTAGGTCGCGAGGGCGCAACCGGCGACGATCAGGGGCCGGCTCAGCCCAGCGCCGGGGCGCCGGACGAGAAGCACGCGCAGCGCGGCCGTCACCAGCAGACCCACTGCCAGCAGCGCCGGCACCAGGGGGAAGAACCCCCCAGCGTTGAACGCGAGGTAGAGGACGAGGGCCCCGGGAAGGATGCCGAGCACCACCGAGGCCGCCCGACTGACCAGCGCCACGTGGTCCGAGGATTTGGCGGCGTTGGCACGCGCCACCCCGAGCAGGGCGAGGCTCAGCGAGATCAGAATCGCGGTCGCCGCGAACGCCCCGCCGGCGACCGCAGCGACATATGCCACCGGAACGCCAGCCAGGAGCACCATGCCCCGTGTCGTCGCTGCGGTGGTTGTCTGCATGTCCCCTTGCGAGACCGGCCCAGTCAACCCCGGACTGGTCCGGACGCGCGATCGTGTGTGGCTACCGGGTTCGTCTCGACGGCTCTGTCAGCCCCACGTCAGGGCACCTGCGGGCAGCTCCCCTGGCTGGAATGGTCGGCAGCGACCTGACGGATCTCGGCGCGTCGGTCCTGCCTGCGCAACGTTTGGAGCCTCTGCCAGAGGCGGGGAGGAGTCCTCCCGCGCCGGCGCCCGGCCCGCCGGATCTGAGCTATTAGCACCTGTTCCTTGTGCCGGTCGGCGCTTACTAGCGCCTGCTCCTGGGTGCGATTCTGGGTGGCAATGGCGGTACAGCTCTGGCCGTACTGGCCCACCGCCGCATTGGCGTTCGGGGGGCCTGAGAGGGCGTGGCGGTGAAGGTGGGTGGTGAAGACGAATAACCCCAGGGCACCGATTGCGGCCGCCGCGGCGAATAGGCCGATCACCAAATTGGGCTTGAGCATGTGAACCGTCTCTCAGCAGACCGACGACGGTGATGGGGTGGCTAGTGGCCACTCTTGAGCTTGACCTTCGAGGTCGTGCTCACCGGGGCGCCCCCCGTCCCGCTGGAGACGGTGAGCTTTACGCGGGTCGCGCGGCCGTGACGATGACGAAGGAGCTTCTGGGCTTGCCTGGTCAGCTGCAGTTTCACTTTGCTCGCCTGGTGCGGTTGCAGGTGGAAGCTGCTCGTGCCCAGAGTGGATGACGCTCCGCTGCCGCCGCTCGACGCCGGGCCCAGCGTCAATGAGCCGTCGCAGGGAGCGGTGGTGTTGCACACGAGGGCGATCTGCACGAAGCCCTGCCGATTCACCTTGTCCGTCTGCAAGGGCACCGTGACCGCGCTCAGGCCGGGCTGTCCGCCTCCGGCGCGCGGCGTGCCACCGCTCGGCCGGCTCGGGGCCGTTCCCTGAGTACCGCCGGGGCACAGGGGCGTGGCGTCCGGGCCGGTAGCCAGCACCTCTTGGACTAGCAGCTCCTCGCCCTGAAGAGGACTTCCCGTGAACTGGGCGCCGTTCTTGGTGCCATTGTCCTTGGTGTACTCGTCGGCGACCGACCCGGGAACCCGCGCGAGGACCTGGTAGGCGACCCCGTTGGGATAGTTGTTCGGATCGAAGCCGCCCTCGTCGTTGAACGCGACGTAGTCCCCCCTGTGGACGCAGAAGTTCTCGGGGTGAAACTCGCTCACCCGGTTGGGATCGCCCGAGGTCGGAATGTCGAAGGCCCCGGTCGTGACATCCACCTTCACGGAGCCATCGGGTTGGGGAACGAGGTCCTGGAAGTGGATCTGGGTCAGGGGCGCCACCCCGCTCGGGCTGACGTGTGCGGTGCCCTTCAGCCTGATCGTCGTGATCTGACCGTCACTGGGCATGACAGCTCCGGCCGCGGCTCCCGAGCCCGAAGATCCGAGAGCGACATTCCAGACCGCTGTGTCCGCGCCGTGCTGAACCACGGTGTCAGCCGGGTGGCTGAGGTCACTCCCGACGACGGTGGTGGCCGCGATGCCGGTCGCCGGGAGCGCGAGTAGCCCGACGACGCCGAGCGCGACGGATGCGAAGTGCCGTGGCACCCGGCCACGTTCTCAGGGCAAGGTAAGGGAGCGGGAGGGCGCGGGTAAGAACTCAGGAAGCGTTACGGCACGGCGTATACCGGTAGCCGAAGCCGCGAACAGTTTCGATGCGGTGGCGCGCCGCGCCCAGCCGTCGCCGCAGGTATCCGACGTAGACCTTGACCTGATCACGAGTCCCGCCGTGCATGTCTCCCCACGCCAGATCGAGAAGCTGGATATAGCTCAGCACGTTGTTGGGGTGACGGACGAACGCGAGCAGCAGACGAAACTCCTGCGCCGTGAGAGAGATGGGCTCCCCGTCCACCCAAGCTCCGCGCGCCTTAACGTCGATCCGCACGCAGCCATCGTCGTAGACCTCCTCGGCGACCTCGAGTTCGCCCGCCCGCCGCACAAGCGCCTCGGCTCGAGCCAGCAGCTCCTGGCGCCCGAACGGTTTGGTCACGTAGTCGTCGGCCCCCGCACGGAGCAGGCGTACCTTCTCGACCTCACCGTCGGCCCCGGTCAGCACGAGGACGGGTACATCTGAAACGTCGCGTATTCGATCGAGGGTCGCATGCCCGTCGAGCTCGGGGAGCCCGAGGTCCAGGACCACAAGCCTCGGACGCTGCTCGTAGAGCTTGCGCAATGCGCTGCGCCCGTCTGCGGCCTGGCTGACCCGGACGCCGGCCCGCTCGAAGACGGCGCACACCGCGGCGCGCACGGCGTCGTCATCCTCGACAACCAGGACCTGCTCGATGCGGGTGGGACACATCATCCGTGGACTCCCTTCAGGCAGTCGGCGACCGTAGTTATCAACGCCGCTCCGGTGAACGGCTTACTGATGAAGTTGCGCCGCGTGCCGGTGATCTGGCGCCTCGCGGCGCCGTCGTCGGTGTAGCCGGAGATGAAGACCGTGGGCAGTTCGGGGTGCCTGATCGCCAGCTCCGCAGCGAGATCCCCGCCCGACAGGCCAGGCAAGACTACGTCGGTGACAACCAGGTCGATGGGAGTCTCCCCGGCGTCCAGGATGTCCAGAGCGTCTTTCGCCTCGGACGCCGGCAGCACGCGGTAGCCCTCGCGCTCGAGGACCTTGGTCAAAGCGCGCCGCACGGTCTCCTCGTCCTCGACTAAGAGGATCGTCTCATCCGGCGCGGGCCTGGTCGCGGGCGCAAGGCGTTCGCGGGTTTGCGGGACCTGATCGATAGTCGCGGAACCGATGGCGGCAGCGTCGGTAGCGGCAGGGAAATGAAGGACGAAGGTGGTTCCCATATCGGGCGCAGTGGTCAGTCCAAGCTGGCCTCCACTTGCTGTCACGACGCCGTAGACCGTGGACAATCCAAGCCCGGTTCCCCGGCCGCGTGGCTTCGTCGTGAAGAAGGGCTCGTACGCGCGCTCGGCCACGTCCTTGGTCATGCCGCTGCCCGTGTCGCTCACCGTCAGGCTCACATAGCGGCCGCTCGGGAGCCCGATCTCCTCCTCCGGACCGACCTCGGCAAGTTCGGTGGCAATCCGAAGCTGTCCGCCGCGAGGCATCGCGTCGCGCGCATTGACGGCGAGGTTGACCAAGACCTGCTCGAGTTGCCCCACATCACCGAGCAGCCTGCATGGATCGGGCCCAATGCGAATCTCGAGCTCGATGTGCTCCCCGAGGGTGCGCCGCAGCAGGGGCTCGAGCTCCCGGATCACCTGGTTGAGGTCGAGGACCTGGACTTTGGCGACCTCGCGGCGGCTGAACGTCAGCAGCTGTCGGGTCAAATCTGCCGCTCGGCGGGCCGCTCGCTCGATCTCCTGCACGTCGCCACGGACCGGCGAGTCCTGTTCGAGTTCGTCGGCGGCCAACCCCGCGTAACTGACGATGACCTCCAGCAGGTTGTTGAAGTCATGAGCGATGCCGCCGGCCAGCTGGCCCAGGGTTTCCAATCGCTCGCGCTGGAACCCGCGTTGCTGATCGACGAGGCGTGCTTCTTCCAGACGGATCTGGTCGCTGATGTCCTCGACGAACGCGCTCACAGTCGCTCCGCCGCGGACCGGAATGACCGAGACCGTCAGGTCCGCGGGGAACCGCCGGCCATCGCGCGTCCGCGCCGAGGCCCGGAAATGATGGTGGTACAGGCCGCCCCCCGACTCGCGCGTCAGTCGGTCGAGCTCCTGCTCGACCCGAGCCCGCGAGGCGGGGAAGACGGAGCTCAACAGGGGTCGGCCCAGAATCTGCTCACGGCTCCAGCCGAAGAGTCGCTCGGCGGCGCTGTTCCACTCGGCGACGACCCCACGCGGGTTCATTGCCACGAATGCTTGGTGCGAGGTGGCGAGGAGCTGACCTAGCAGCTCGCCGCGGTTGCGAACGTCGCCGGGAAAGCCCCGCCGCTCAGGGACAGGCCTGCGCGCCAGTCCGGCGCTGCTAGGCCACGCCTCGGACCGATCCTGTCGTTGACCCTGAATCACAAGCTACGCCTCCCCATTCTCCGGCGGATTCGGCCCCTCTGTGCTCCGAGCATCCGCGACGCGGGGCGTCAAGGTGCCAGAGTGTCAGCCTTCGGACGGCAGCGATTCGCAAACGCACAAGGTAGGAGCTAAAAAACGCTCGACTGCTCAAAACCGTCCCCGCCCGGTCAATTGATTCGGCGTCGCACTCGATCACGCGGTTCAGCGTCACCGTTGACGAGGTTCAGCGTCACCGTTTGACGGGGTTCAGCGTCGCTGCGTCATGACCTCTGGGCGAGGGCAGTTTCCATAACTGGCGCGGTGATACGGCCAAGTTCGCGGGCCGCGCCCGAATGGGAGGGCGCGTAGTAGGACCACTCGCGATGGTGGGCGACCGTGCGGTATAGGCCCTCGCGAAACGAGACTTCGGGGCGGTATCCGAGCGCCTCCCGGGCCGCGCTGATGTCGGCTTGGGAATGGGGCACGTCGCCGGGACGGACGCGGGCGTAGCGCGGACGCGCGTCGCTCTCGGTGAGTTCGCGCAGCTCGGCGGCCAGACGGTTGAGCGTGAAGCGCTCGCCGCACGCGATGTTGAACCGGAAGCCCTCGACTCGCGGCGACGTTGCGGCCAGCAGGTTGGCGTGGACGACGTTATCGATGTAGGTGAAGTCGCGCGACTGCTCGCCGTCGCCGTAGATGGTGGGCGGGTCACCCGCAAGAAACGCAGCAATGAACTTGGGGATCACGGCGGAGTACTGAGACGTCGGATCTTGGCGTGGGCCAAAGACGTTGAAATAACGAAGCGCTACCGTGTCGAGGCCGTAAACCTCTCGGAAGCTGCGGCAGTAGTTCTCCCCAGCCAGCTTGGCGGCGGCGTAGGGAGAGATGGGTTCGCTGGCCATCGTTTCCTGCTTGGGCAGCGCCGGATTCGCTCCGTACACGGAGGACGACGACGCGAAGATCACCCGACGCACTCCGGCGTCGCGGGCGGCCAGAAGCACGTTGAGGGTGCCGATCACGTTGGAGGCGTTACTCGTCAGCGGATCCTGAACCGAACGCGGGACGGAGGGCAGGGCCGCCTGGTGAAAGACCACCTCGCACGCGCGCACCGCCGTGCTCGCCCGCTCGTAGCTCTGGATGTCGCCCTCGACGAGCTCGATCTCATCCAGGAGGTGGGCGAGGTTGGCGCGTCGGCCGGTCGAGAAGTTGTCCAGCGCGCGAACCTCGTGGCCGTCGCGCACCAGGCGCTCGACCAGATGCGAGCCAATGAACCCTCCGCCACCGGTGACGAGCGCCTTCACGTGCCCACCACCACTCAGACGACCAGCGCGGCGCGGTGGGAGTCAACGACGTCGGCGATGATCCCGTCGAGGGGAACGCGCGCGCGCCAACCGGTCAGGGCTCGGATCTTCGACGTGTCGGGCACGCGCCGGTGCATGTCCTCAAATCCCTCTTCGTAGGCCTCGTCGTAGGGGATGAGCGACACGACGGAGTCGGCGCCGGCGGCCTCCATGATCCTCGCGGCCAGTTCGAGCATGGTGACCTCCTCGTCTCCGCCCACGTTGTAGACCTCTCCGTACGCGGCCTCGATCGTCATCAGGTCGACGAGCGCTTCGACCACGTCGCCCACGTGGCAGAAGCACCGCTGCTGGTGACCATCGCCGTAGACCGTGAGCGGCTGATCCGCCAGCGCCTGGCGCACGAGGCGGGGGACGACCATCCCGTACCGTCCGGTCTGGCGCGGGCCCACCGTGTTGAACAGCCGCACCACGACCGTGGGTAGCTTGCGCTCCTTCCAGTACGCGATGGCCAGGAACTCGTCGATGGCCTTCGAACACGCGTACGCCCAGCGCCCGACGCTCGTGGCACCAAGCGTCATGTCGCCGTCCTCGCAGAAGGGGAGCGCGGTGCTCTTGCCGTAGATCTCACTCGTCGAGGCGACGAGCACGGGCTTCTTCTTCTTATTGGCCTGGGCCAGAACCACCTCGGTCAGATGGACGTTGGTCTCGATGGCGCGTACGGGACTCTCGACGATCAGTTCCACTCCGACGGCTGCGGCCAGGTGGTAGACGACATCGGCCTCGTCTACCAGCTCAGCCACCAGCTGGGCGTTCGCGGCATCAGCGATCGTGTACTCGAAACCATCCTCGCCCTTGAGGTGCCGGATGTTGTCCATGCTTCCCGTGGACAGGTCGTCGAGCACGTGGACGCGATGCCCGTGTGACAGCAGCTCGTCGCTGAGATGTGAGCCAATGAAGCCGGCGCCGCCCGTGATCAAGTAACGCATCGAATCCGTGGGGTTGTAGAGGCGAGCCGTAGATATGTGGGTTACACGTTGACGCTGCACATCTCCGTGGCATCTCCCGCCTCTACCAAAACGGTGACCCACAGGCGATCGCCGGCTAGCGGCGCGCGGCATAGTACACATCGGTAGCGTCGAAAGCTCGCATTTTGCGCACTCTTACCGCGGTCTGACCCGGCCCTCCTCTGGGGCTTCCCGACGTCGGTCAGTCTCGTCGCGATGCGCAGGGCGCTCGCAGCGGTGGTGGGGGTCGGCTGCACCGTAGCCGCGGTCGCGGGCCCGGCGCTCGGGCGCCCGCCCTCTCGAAAGTTTCGCGGGATCATCCCGGTTCACACAATCTCCGCGTCCCACGGATCTCCCACCGGCCAGGAGGGATCGGGACCCCTGATCTATCACGGCGGGCCGGTGATGCACTCCAACCGAACCCATGCCATCTTCTGGGCGCCCGCCGGGCATCCCTTTCCTCCCAATTACGAGTATCTGATAAACGGGTTTCTGGGCAACGTCGCCGCCGCCAGCGGCGCGTCCGACAACGTCTACAGCGTCGCCACGGAGCTCGGCGACAGCGGCGGGTCGCTGCAGTACGCGTCGAGTTTTGCGTCGCCCGCGATCGACGACCCGACCGCCTACCCGGTCAGCGGCTGCGTGGACGCGACCGTTCCACCAGCGACCGTCTGCCTGACCGACGCCCAGCTCCAGGCTGAGATCGCCTCGGTCATCGACGCCCAGAACCTGCCGACGGGCCTAGGCGACGTGTACTTCATCTTCACGCCGCCCGGGGTGGGCAGCTGCTTCGACGTCGTACCCACCAACGGCTGCTCCTTCGTCTCGGGCGGCTACTGCGCTTATCACAGCGACTTCGTCCACAACGGCGGCGAGGTCATATACGCCAGCCAGCCCTATGACGACGTCAGCGGATGCCAACCGGGCGAGTACCCCAACGGGACCGCCACGGGAGCCGACCCGACCATCGACGCGCTCAGCCACGAGCACAACGAGGCGATCACCGACCCGCTGGGTAACCCCGGGGCGTGGTCCGACGCTCAAGGCTTCGAGATCGGCGACAAGTGCCAGCAGACGTACGGATCGGCGCTCGGATCCACCGACTCCGGACAGTACAACCAGGTCATCAACGGCGGCAAGTACTACATCCAGTTCGAATGGAGCAACGCGCTCGCGGGGTGCGCAGGCGGCGAATCGCTCAGCGCCCAGTTCACTCTGAACCCCAGCGACCCGAGCACGGGCGAGTCCGTCACATTCGACGGGCGCGGGTCCCAGGATTCCCATGGAGCCATCAACTCTTACAGCTGGCAGTTCGGTGACGGTGCGGGCAGCTCGGGGGCGCAGACCACGCACACATACTCTCGTCCCGGGACCTTCACCGTGACCCTAAAGGTGACGGACAGCAACGGACAATCGGCCACACTCGATCGGAAGCTGTCGGTCGGCGCCGGAGGACGCCCGTCATCTTCTCCCCCGCCCGCGGGCGCCGCCGGCGCGACCCTTCGCGGGACCCTGAAGGTGCTCCGCCAGCCGCTGCGCCGCGTCTTGCGCCGGGGTTTACTCGTGCGCTACACGACGACCCTCCCCGCGACCGCCCGGATCTCGGTGCTCGCGTCTGGGGCGCTGGCCCGGCGACTCAAGCTGCCCGCTGGATCTGCGCCCACGGCAAGCGATAAGTCGTTGGCGCTCGGAAACTTGCAGACGGCGGCCCAGACCTCTGGGCGCGTACGGACCGTCGTCAAGCTCGACCCCAGCCTCGCTTCCAAGCTTGGACGCACGCATCGCCTGGCGATCGAGGTTCAGGCGATCCTTACCGACGCGTCTGGTCACACGTACACCGTTGCCCGCCGGGTCACCCTGACCGGCTGACCGGCTGCGGGACCGGCCGACCGGTCCGTGCCGCCGGTCACCAGGGTCTTACCTCGCTCTCACTCTCCGCTGCTCGATCGCTTCCTCGAGGCGGCCAGGGTGTGACCCGCCATGACGAGCGCTCGGGATGGGGGAGTGGGAGGGAGCGCGCTGGGCTCCGAGCGCGGTCGTCGTCTGCTCGTGGCGGCGCTGACTCCGCTGGCCATGACCGGTGCGGTCATGACAACCACCAGCTCGGCGGAGGCAGCTGGTCGCGGCGCACGCGCCCCGGCTCCGAACGGGGTGGCGTCAGCTGTCGCCGCGGTCCGGCGCGTGGCCCCGGTCGGTGCGACCCCGCGCAGCCTGACGTTTCCGCTGACCGCGTTGGCGCCGGCAGCGCTCGAGTCGGCACGCTTGGTCGGGCGCCATCACCGCGCTCGCATCTCCCTGCGCCACCTGCAGGCCGCCGCCCGCGAGGGAAGGGTCCAGGTGCGGCGTCCACGCTGGGCGCGCCGGATCCGAGTAAAAAGGCTCAGGCTGGTCCTCCGGGTCCGCACGGCCCGGTCGGTGCCGCGCGTTGCGGTCGCCAATCCCGTGGCGATCGCTTCGGGCGCGCTCGGGAACCCGGGCTGCTTGCCTGCGTATGGAACGTTCGGCGCCGTCGCGCGGCCGCCGGGGTGTTGGCGGCCGTACTCGCCCCAGAGCGCGTTCAACCGCGAGATCTCCGCGGGCGCTCCGTCTGAGGCGGGCTCCTCGGCGATAGTCGGGCGCGTGCTGAGCTTTGGCCGGTTGGAGAACGTGCTCGCGGGAACAGCGGGGCGCGGCGAGCTCGACGGCGGTCGTCCCGTGTACTACTCCTCGCCGGCGGACCCCGTCTTCAGGGTGCACTGCACCGAGAGCTGGGGCACATGTGCGATCGAGGGTGCCCAGATTCGCATCGCCGACCGGGCGAGGCCGGCCGGCGGCTCCGATGCCCACCTGAGCGTGGTCGACCAGGCGTCCGGGTGGGAGTACGACTTCTGGGGAGTCGAGTCCAAGCCGGCCGGCGGCGGCGCGCTCACGATTCGCTGGGGCGGCAAGACCCCGATCGCGGGCAATGGCCTGGGCTCTGATGCGGTCGCCGCTCAATACGGCACCGCCGCTGGCGTCCTGCGCGCGGAGGAGCTGGCTTCCGGCCGCATAAACCACGCCCTGCTCATGAACGTGCGCTGCGACTCGGGGTCGTGGGTGTACCCGGCGACGAAGGGCGGTTCACCGTGTCCGGACCGGACGAACGCTCCAGCGGAGGGCATGCGCTTCCAGCTCACCATGACCGACGCCCAGATCGCGGCTCTCCCGGTGCCCGATTGGAAGAAAGCGGTCCTGGAGGCGATGGCCCATTACGGGATGATCGTCGGTGATACCGGCGGCAGCTGGGGCATCGCTCAAGAGTCCGGAGTCGTCTACACCAGCTTCGGCCAGCCCGACCGGTGGGTCACGCTGGCCCAGCAGTACCGAGTCCCGTACTACGCCCCCGACCAGGACTACGTGTTCGACCTCAACGATGGGGTGGACTGGGCTCGCTATCTACGCGTCGTCAAACCGTGCGTGTCGGAGGGGACGTGCTGAGAGTGAGGGAGCGCAATCTTCCCCGCCTCTTACCCCGGGCATCGCGATTTCTTACCGGCGAGTGGGACAACGACCTCACCCGGCGCCTACGGGCCAATCGAACGCGAAGTTCGTGCACCGCGGCCACTAGGGCCAGGACAGCCGCGCCTCCCCAAAGGAGATCAGATGCTCACAATCGGGATCATTTTCGTCGGGGCGCAGGTCGTCGTCTTCGTGTTCGTTCTGGCGCTCTGTGCCGCCGCGGCTCGCGGGGATCGCCTGACCGTGATCGACGATTCCCAATGGCTGGGGGACTTCGGCCTCGGGGACTCTGGCCCCACCCTCCCGTCCCACTCCGTGCCTGCGCGGACGGCCCGACGGCCGCCCGACCGCGCGGTCGTTGCGACAGAGCGGCGGGTTCCGAGGATCTGGAGCGCGCCCTCGCGCCGGCCCGCCTGATCTCTGAGCGCTCGCCCGGGCGGACCCCCGGGCGCGCGACGCAATCGTGGTTCAAGGGGTGGGCGCCGTTGCAGCCTCGCTCATGGGAAGGGGACCGCTTTTGTACGAGTGGTTCCCCGCCCCGACGCCGCGGCGTCCTGAGAGAAGCGATCGCCCGGCCCTGACGTCATGCTGCTGGACGCCGGATCCGTTGTCATTTTCGTGCTCGCTGCGGTGGGCGTGCAGGCGGCCTGCCCGGTGGCGATGGGCGTCGCGCACCGCACGGGCTTCTACGACCGACCGGCGGGATACAAGCAGCACTCGCGCCCGACTCCCTATCTCGGCGGCGTCGCCGTGCTCGCCGGATTCCTGATCGGGACGCTGGTTGTCGTCGATCTCGAGCGCTTCTGGGTTCTGGTCGCCTGCATGGTGGCGCTTGCGGTGGTTGGGACCGTCGACGACCGCCGCAAGCTCGGGGCGCTTCCTCGCGTGGGCGCCGAACTCATGGCAGCCGCCGCGCTGTGGGAGGCGGGACTCGGTTGGCGCCTGTCGCTGGGAGCCGGCGTCGACTTGGCGGTCACCATCGTGTGGGTGGTCGGCGTCGTAAACGCCTTCAACCTGATGGACAACCTCGACGGCGCTGCGGGCACGCTCGGCTTGGTGTGCGGGCTCGGGACCGGGGCGCTGGCGCTGCTACACCACGACGCCGGACTCGCCGCCCTGGCGTTTGCCCTCAGCGGGTCGTGCGCCGGGTTTCTGCGTTTCAACTTGACCACGCCCGCGCAGATCTTCCTAGGTGATGGAGGAAGCATGTCACTCGGGATCATTGCTGCGGCGACCGCGGCCGGCGCCGCGTCGGGTGCGAGTCATCCGGGTGGCCTCGCGCTGCTAACCGGAGCGCTGTTGGTCGGGCTGGTCATTCTCGACACGACGCTCGTCACGATCTCCCGGACGCGCCGCCGGGTCCGGGTGCTCACCGGCGGACGCGACCATCTCACCCACCGGCTGCTGCAGTTCATCCACAAGCCGGCCGGAGTGGCGCTTGCACTTGCTGTCGCGCAGTTCGGCCTCTGTGGTTGCGCCATCATCGCCGACCAGTCGGAGGCGCCGTTGCTCGTGGCGATATCAACCGGCTGCTCATTGCTGGGAGTGCTGGCGATCGTGTTGCTCGAGGCGCTCTGGACTCCCAATCCCCAGTCCAAGGCGCGAATGACTATTGAGCCGGCGCCGCTCGGACCGGCGGTCGATCCCGTCTAACGATGGTCCGGGCGCCGCACCCCGACGGCGAGCTCCGCCTTGCCCGCATCATCGGCCGGCTCAACGTCGGCGGGCCTGCGATCCAGGCGATCACGCTGACCAAGGTAATGTCGCCGCTCGGCTTCAGCACGCTGCTCCTGAGGGGCAGCGAGGCCGACCACGAAGGGTCCATGGACCACCTGGCCCGGGAGCTCGGAGTGAGCCCCGTGCGCTTCTCGCGCGCTGGTCGTGAGCTCGATCCGCGCGATGTCGCGGCGCTCTTCGTGCTCGCACGCGTGCTGCGCCGCTTCCGGCCGCACATCGTTCACACCCATGCCGCCAAGGGAGGAACCCTGGGCCGGCTCGCCGCGCTCGTGCCCGGACCCGGGCGCCCCGCCGTCCTGATCCACACCTTTCACGGTCACTCGCTCGAGCGCTACTTCTCGCCGTCCAAGGCACGCCTGTTCCTGGCCATCGAGCGCTTCCTGGCCCGGCGCACCACGCGGCTGATCGCGGTCTCCGAAGAGATCAAGAGTGACCTCGTGCGCCTCGGGGTTGCTCCGCCCGAGCGCATCGAGGTCGTTGCGTTGGGGTTCGATCTGTCTGGCTTCCTGGCCGACGGTGAGGTGCGCGCGCGCGTACGGGCCGAGAAGCGGTCGGAGTGGGGAATAGCGGACGGGATGCGCGTCGTTACGCTGATTGCCCGTCTGGTCCCGGTAAAGCGGGTCGACCGCTTCCTGCGCATCGCCGAGCGCCTGGTCGAGCGCGACGAGCGCGTGCGCTGCGTCATCGTCGGGGACGGCGAGCTTGGCGACGAACTGCGGACCGCGCCCGTGACATCGCGACTGCGAGACCGCCTGCGGTGGACGGGGTTTGACCGCGACATGCCAGCGGTCTGCTTCGCCAGCGACGCCGTCGTCCTCACCTCGGACAACGAGGGGACACCGATGAGCCTGATCGAGGCCCAAGCGGCCGGGGTGCCCGTGGTCGCCACGCGGGTGGGCGGGACCGCCAGTGCGGTCAGGGACGGCCAGAGCGGGCTACTGGCGGACCGTGACGACGAAGAGGCCTTCGCCCACGCGGTACTGGACGTGTTGGAGCACGGGCCACAGATGGGTTCTCGGGGCCGCGCCTACGTACGGGAGGCGTTCGCGCTGGAGCGATTGGTCGCCGACCTCGACCACCTGTACCGAGAGCTACTGGCTCCGCCGGAACGCCGATCGAGAGTCGCATGGTCTCGCGAACCTCAACCGACCGCGCGGTGACCGGGGACGAGCCCGGGTCGCGCGGGGCGCCCGGGTGGCCTGGGGCAGCCGGGCGGCGGGGGACAGCCGGGTGGTGTGGGACAGCCGGGTGGCGTGGGACCGGAGTGAGCGACCTGGCCGCCCTGCTGCGTTGCCCGCGGTGTGAGGTGGCGCTCGAGCTCGAGCGCAGCATGCCCGAGGCCGGCTATCCCGAGCTCGGACCCGACGGGGTTCTGCGCTGCGCCCGGTGCGCGTCGCGCTACCCGTTGATCGCGGGCACGGTACGGATTCTGGGCACCGCGATGCAGGAGCGATTGATCGCCGACTATCCGCGCTCGCGCGCCGTGCTGGAGGCATGCCTCGGGCCCGGCCGCGGCTCCGGCCCAGATCACGATCAAGAGGTCAAGCGCCGGACGGCCGACAGCTTCGCCTACGAGTGGCAGCACTTCGGCCAGCCTCGGCCCGAGTGGCGCCGGAACTTCCTCGACTACATGCGCCCCCACCGCGCCGAGTCCTTCGCCGGCAAGCTGGTGCTCGACGTGGGAGCGGGATCGGGTCGGCACAGCCGCGAGGCGGTTGCGCTCGGCGCGCGCGTGGTGGCCGTCGACATCGGGCGCGCCATCGACGTCGCGCGCTCGAACCTGCCGCCGGAGGTCCTCACGGTCCAGGCCGATGCCGAACAGCTTCCGCTCGCGAGGGGTGAGTTCGACTTCGTGTGCTCGCTCGGCGTCCTGCACCACCTGCCCGTTCCGCGGCGGGCCCTGCGGGCGCTGGTCCCTTACGCGCGCCCGGGTGGTCACGTGCACGTCTATCTGTATTGGGTACCGGCCAGGCTCTGGCACCGGCTCGTCCTGGCCGGCGTGGGCGCGGCGAGAAGAGTCACGTGGCGGATGCCCCACGGGCTGTTGCACGCCCTGTGCTATCCGCTGGCCGCTGGGCTGCTGGCGACAATCGTCGCCCCCTACCGGGCCCTGAGACACCGGCCGCGGGGGCGCCGGCTGGCGGCCACGCTGCCTCTGAAGGCGTACGCCGACTACCCGTTCGGCGTCCTGGTCAACGATCAGTTCGATCGCTTCTCGGCCCCGCTCGAGCGCCGCTTCACGCAGGATCAGGTGCGCTCTCTGGTGCGCGACGCCGGCCTGACCGACGTCGTCGTCCTACCCAATCACGGTTGGGTGGCCGACGCCCGGCGACCCGCTTCCCAGGCGCGCCGGCGTTCTACCACCCCTGATTGCGCAGGAACACCTCGAGCGTGAGCAGCAGCCAGAGGGCCTGTCCATGATCCTTCCCGCCCGCCAGATGCTCGGCCAGCAGTCGATCGACGATCGGCGCCGACAGATGAGCCTTGACTCTGGCATCGCGGGCGCCCAGGCGCGCGCCGACGTAGCCGCGGAGGTCCTCGCGAAACCAGCGATCGAGCGGCACGCCGAACCCCTTCTTGCGACGGCCGACGATCTCGGCGGGCAGCAGCTCGCGCATCGCCTCCTTGAGCACGCGCTTGAGCGTCAGGCGGCGGAGCTTGAGCTCGGGCGCGAGCTGGAAGGCGAAGGCGACGAGCTCGGCGTCGAGAAACGGCGATCGCACCTCGAGCCCGTGCGCCATGCTGGTGCGGTCGACCTTCACGAGCAGGTCATCGGGCAGGTAGGTCGTCAGGTTGAGATGCAAGAGGCGGTCCAACAGCCCGCCGTTGCCGCCCTCGGACCACCTGCGCTCGTAGTCCTCGAGCGCCCACGCGCTTGCGCCCGGGAGCAGCTCGCTGCGCTGGGGCTCGTCGAAGAAGGAGAGCCACGAGCGGTACGCGTCGAGCACGCGGGCGTTTCCCTGTCGAGTGAAGCGCTGCATGCTCCCCACCCGTCCGTGAAGGGCAGTCGCAGGGAGGCGGCCGACCCCGGCCCGCAGACCGGTGCGCAGCGGTCGCGGGAGCGCTTGGTACCGGCCCAGGGCCAGGGCCGCCCAGAACCGCTCATAGCCGGCGAAGAGCTCGTCGCCCCCATCGCCCGCCAGAGCCACTGTGACGTGATCACGGGTCACCTGACTGAGCAGGAACGTCGGGACGGCGCTCGAGTCGCCGAACGGTTGATCGTGGTGCCAGACGAGTCGCTCGACCAGGTCCACCGCGTCGGGCTGCACCACGAATTCCTGGTGCTCGGTGGCGAATCGCCGGGCGACGAGCCCAGCGTAGGGGCGCTCGTCGAATCCGTACCGGTCGTCGAACCCGATCGTGAACGTCTTGACCGGACGATCGGACAGCGAGGCCATCAGCGCCACGACGGTCGCCGAGTCCAGCCCGCCGCTCAGGAACGCGCCGAGCGGAACGTCGGATATGAGCCGTCGCTCGACGGCGCGCGTCAGGTGCTCACGGGTTTCGACGGCGGCCTGCGCGAGAGTCCGCGGGGTCGGGCGCGGCGGGGGCGAGGGCAGCGACCAGAACGGCTCGATCGCAACCTGTCCGTCGGCCGACGCGATCAGGATGTGACCGGGTGGAAGGCTGGAGACTCCGGCGAAGAAGGTGCGCGGGGTTGGCACGTACCCGAACGTCAGATAGGCGGACAGCGCGAGCGGCTCGAGCTCGCGCGGGACGGACGGGTGTGCCAGGACGCTTTTGATCTCGCTGCCGAACACGAGAGCCTCGGAGGTCTGACAGAAGTAGAGAGGCTTCTTGCCGACTCGATCGCGGGCCAGCACCAGCCGCTCGCGCTCGGCGTCCCAGAGCGCGAAAGCGAACATGCCGTCCACCAGCCTGGCGATCTCGACCGGCGCACGTTCCTCGGCCAGGTGAACCAGCACTTCTGTGTCTCCCGAGGACCGGAACCGGTGTCCGGTGCGGACCAGCTCGGAGCGCAGCGTCCGGAAGTTGTAGATCTCGCCGTTGAGCGCGGCGACGATCGTCCCGCCCTCGTTGAGGATTGGAGGGTCTCCGGTCTCGAGATCGATCACGGCCAACCGTGTCTGACCGATCGCCCCCCGGCCCTCGGAGTGAAGCCCGGTCGAGTCCGGTCCGCGGTGCACCAGGAGCTTCAGCTGCTCGTCGAGCGCCAGGTCCGGCGGACGAGCTCCGAAGGAGAGGACTCCAGCTATCCCACACACGAGCGTGCGGCGCAGTAATCCCGACCCGTAATGTCCATGACCGTCCGAAATCGCCCGACTGAGTGCAAGCGGCCGCCCAGGCTACAGGCTCGGGCAACGCGTGTGCTCGTCCTGACTCCCTACCCGTACGGCACGGCCCCCGGACCGCGTTCGAGCATCGAGCTGTGGGAGCGGGTGCTGGCCCCTCACGGAATCTCGTTCGACTACGCGCCGTTTGGAAGCGCGAAGCTTCACAGCGCGCTGTACGCCCCCGGACGACGACTGACAAAGATGAGCCGGATGACCCACGCATATGTGAGTCGGTTCGGTGACGTCCGCCGAGCAGCGGAGTATGACGCCGTACTGGTCTACCGAGAAGCCGCGCTCATCGGTCCCGAGGTGTTCGAGCGGCTCGTCGCTCGCACCGGAACGCCAATTATCTATCAGCTCGATGACCCTCTCTACGTCCCGTATCGCAGCCCGTTCAACGGATATCTGTCGTATCTGAAGTTCTTTGGCAAGGTCGGCCGCATCGCAGCGCTGAGCGCGGTTACGATCGTGAACTCCGACCAGCATCGGGATTACGTGTCGTCGTTCACCGACCGCATCGTTCAGATCCCAAGCATGGTCGACGGGGAGCGGTTTCGCTACCGAGTTCGCCCGCCCCGCGAGGATGGAACGGTGTGCATCGGCTGGACGGGAAGTCCGAGCACGACCGCCAACCTGAACGTGATAGCAGGGGCTCTACGCAGGATCGGGGCGCGCGCTGACGTCAGGCTTCACTTCATCGGCTCGGGCGGCTTCGACCTGCCCGGGATACCTCACACCTCCCAGCGCTGGACGGACGAAACCGAGGTCGACGACCTTCGCGCCCTCGACGTCGGTCTCCTACCCCTGCCCGACGACGGCTGGACCAGGCGAAAGTTCTACATGAAGCTCGTGCAGTACATGACCCTGGGAATTCCGCCCGTGTGCACTCCGCTCGGCTCCGCCAAACACGTTGTCGTCCCGGGCGAAACCGGGTTTCTCGCTCGCACCGAGGACGAGTGGGTCGCTGCTCTGGAGAGGCTGCTGGACCCCAACGTACGGTTGACGATGGGACGAGCCGCAGCGCGGCGGGCACACAGCTTCTACACCCTGCAGGCTCAGGCCGAGAACATCGTGCGGGCAATCCGAGCCGCGGTGGCGCCGCCATGAGCGTGCAGTCCCCGTGCGCCCTGCCCCAGACTCGCGACCGGGAGCACTGGATCCTGCGCCCGGCCTCATGCCCGGTATGCGGCGAGACGGCGTCCTCCTTCGTGGGCTACCGCGGCGGCTGGGCGCACTCGGCGGGTAAGGGAATCGCCGTCACCGTCGTCCGGTGCCCCCGTTGCGGCCTGCTCTACGCCCAGCCCACCGCCTTCCCTCGCGACCTGTCCCACTACGACGAAGACGGGTACTTCGGACCCTACGAGCCCGCGGCCAAGATCAGCGCCGCCGCGGCGACGCTCGCGACGGCCGCGGGCCTGCTGGGAGGTACGGGCCGGATGCTCGATATCGGGTGCGGCCGCGGCGAGTCGCTGGTCGCGGCGCGCCGGGCGGGATGGACTGCGAGGGGACTCGACCCGTCGCCGCGGTTCGCGGCCGAGGGCCGGGAGCTGTTCGGTGTTCAGATCGAGTGCGCGGAGATCCACGACGCGGAGATCGACTCGGCGTCGGTGGACCTCGTACTCCTCTCCGGCGTGCTCGAGCACGTCTACGAGCCGATGGCGCTGCTGACCGAGGCCGCCCGGGTCCTGCGTCCCGGGGGGCTGGTGGTTGTCGACGTCCCCAACGAGCGCAGCCTCGTCCAGCGCGCCGCCCAGGCGTACCTCCGAACGCGCGCGCGGGATTGGACGCTGGCCCTGTCTCCGACCTTCCCCCCGTACCACGTGATCGGCTTTTCCCGGCGGGCCCTGCGGTTCGCCCTTTCTAGTGCGGGACTCGAGACGCTCGAGCTCTCGACTTACGCGCTTCGTCTGGACGTCCACGCGACCGGCCGCGCAGCGAGGATGGCCGCCCGGCTGGAGCTCGTCGCCCAGCGCATCGGAGCGGCATCGGGGCTGCTCGCCTGGGCGCGCAAGCCCGCCCTGGAGTCGTGATGCCAGCCAAGCTCGGCGTTCTGTACCTCTGCTACCTCTCGCTCGACGATCCGCTCGTCCACACCCAGGTGATCGCTTACCTGTCTGGTCTGGCGGAGCGCGGTCACAGGGTGCATCTACTGACCTTCGAGCAGCGCCGGCTGGCCCGCGGCGAACGCCGGCGACGCAGGGTCGAGCTCTCACGCCGCGGCATCAGCTGGCACTCGCTGCGCTACCACAAGCGTCCGTCGCTGGCGGCGACCGTCTACGACACGATCGCGGGGGCGGCAGTGACCTGCGTGCTGACGCGGCGCCACCGCCTGGACGCGATCCACGCTCGCTCGCACGTCCCGGCGGCGATGGCGCTGATCGCCCTCCGCCTGGCCGGAGGACGACGGCAGATCATCTTCGATATCCGGGGGTTGATGGCGGAGGAGTACGAGGACGCCGGCCGGTGGCGGCGTGAGAGCCTGCCGTTCCGCATGACCAAAGCTGTCGAGCGGGCCACGATCCGGTGCGCGACCGCGAACGTCGTTCTCACCGAGCGGGTGCGCGACCAGCTCTTCGGCAGTCGTCCTCGAAGGCCGGTATCGGTGATCCCATGCTGCGCCGACCTCGCCGCTCTGGGCGCCGTGAGTAGCGAGCGAGACTCCACCCGTCTGGGGCTCGGGCTGGAGGAGGCCCGGGTGATGGTGTACGTCGGGAAGTTCACCGGTTGGTACATGGAGCGCGAGATGGCCGAGTTCTTCCGCGTTGCGCGGCGGGTCATGGAGCGATTGCACTTCCTGATACTCACTCAGAGCGCGCCGGAGGTGATGGTCGCTGAACTGGGACGGGTATCGATCCCGGCGTCGGCCTACACGATCACGTCGGCGGCGCCAGCGCGGATGGGCGCGTATCTTGCGGCCAGCGACTTCGCAATCGCGTTCATTCGGCCGTGTCCTTCGAAGATCTCGGCTTCGCCGACGAAGATCGGTGAGTACCTGGCGGCAGGCCTGCCGGTCGTGTCGACGGCCGGGATCGGTGACGTCGATCGTCTGCTGGACCCGACCATCGGGGTCCTGGTGAGTCAGCATTCCCAGCCTACGTACGAGTCGGCGGTACGTGCAATCGCTGCCCTGGTCGCAGACCCCGAGGTGGCTGAGCGATGTCGGGCGGTCGCGCGGCGGAATCTGAGTCTGGCCGAGGTCGGGATCCCGCGTTATGCCGCGATCTATGACGACGTGGCGCGGGCCAGGGATGCGTCGCTGCGGCCAGCGGGCGACGTCATCGCCCGCCCGCCCGCCGCCGGCCACGCCCGTAAGCCGGGGTGGCGTTCCCCGTGAAGTGCTGCCTGCTGACGGTCTCGGCGTCGTCTTGGTTCGTTCAGCTTGTACGCATCGCGCCGGGGTTGTCGATGGGGACCGTCGACGCACGTGATCTGGGCCTGGATTGGTCGCCGAACCCCTGTGGCTTGGCCCGCTCCGACAGATTCGATGTGGTGCTCGTCTCGAGCGACTGGTACAAGTGGCTGGCGGCGCGCCACCCCGATCGAGTCGACCCGGTGTTCGAGCGTCTGCGCCGCATGGCCGACCGGATCGTGGCCCTGGAGGGGCACGACCTGTTCAGCCTCTCGCTGCCGCCGGGCGCTCTGGACCGCGTCGATCTGGTGCTCAAGGGACAGGGCATCTATCGCGATCGGGAGCTCTACAACTATCGGGTCGGCCCCTTCTTCGCCGGAGCCAACTGGACCGCGGCGATCGAATCGCGCAGGGTTCGCTACACGCACGCCCAGCTGGAGAAGCTGCGGCTGTCCGTCCCCTGCTTCCTGGCCATAGACGCTCGGACGCGCCACAGGATCCGCCTGGTCGAGCGTCCCCACCGGCGACTGGAAACCTACGCGCGGCTAGCCGCCGAGGCGGCTGTGCAAGCGAGCCTGCCGCTCGTGCGTCTGCGCAGGCCCAAGCACCTCACCGCCCACTTCGTCGGCACGCTGACGCACCGGCAGCGACTCGACCTTCTCGAGATCCTGCGCTCGGCCGGCGTCCCCGGCTCCCAGGCGATCACGCGGGTCCCCGAAGACTTCTACGGGACCGGTGCTCTCGAGCGGAGCGACACCCGCGACCGCCCCGGCCCCGTCGAGGAGCGTCTCGAAGAGCACGATCTACGCACCCCACCGCCCGAGGAGGATCCGGCTGAGCCCGGCGATCCCCCGGCGCTGGTCACCGCCGACGGCGTGGCGGTCAGGGTGCCTCCGCAGACGGTCAGGGCGCTGGGAGAGGCCCTGCGCAGGAGCAACTTGGGCTCGCCGCCCATGAGCCGACCGGCCTTCACGCGGTCGCTTGCGCGCAGCGGGGTGGTCTTGGCCCCAGCGGGCTTCGGGGAGATCACATTCCGTCACGCGGAAGCATTCATCGTGCGCCGGCCTCTCATCTGCCAGGACCTCTCGCATGTTGAGACGATGTATCCGTTCGCCGATCGTCACAACGCGATCTTCTGCCGTCCCGACCTCACGGACGTTGCAGGCATCCTTCGCGAGGTCGAGCGCGGCGACATCCCGGCCGATGAGATCGCGGGGCAGGGCCAGAGGTGCTGGCGGGACTGGTTGGCCGGCGGCCAGCGGCTCCTCCATCGGGGGATCACCGGCCATCTCGAGGAGCGCGGGGACCCCTATCCGCGTATGACCCCCGCCGCGGCGGCGTGAGGCGCCTGCGCTCGCGCGAAGAGCAGGTTGAGCGGCGACGTTCCGGTTGCGCGGGCGAACAACACCATCAGCACGATCGACCAGGACCAGTACGAGGCGACCGAGGCGAGCGCCGCACCCGCGATACCGAGCCGGGGAATCAGGAGCAGGTTTGCGACCACGTTGACCAGTAGCCCGCTGGCGGCGGCGGCCGAAAGCGTGGCGGGCCGGATCAGGCGCGCGAGCATGACGTTGAACGGACCGGCGATCGCCGGCGCGATGGCTGCGACGGTGAGGATCATGAGGGCGGGGACGCTTCCCGCCCACGCGGGCCCGTAGACGACGAGCACGAACGGATACGCGCCCACGCAGAGCAGCGCCGCGGCTCCCAGGACGAGCTTGAGCGTCCGGCGCACGAAGGCAAGCGTCGCCCGCACGGCTTCTTGTGGAGCCAGTGCCGTCTGATCGGCTATCACGGCCTGGTTGAGTGCGGTCGTCCCGGCGAGCACCAGCTCGGCAAGCGCTGTCGACAGCGAGTACAAGCCGGCCTGGCGCGCGCTGACCAGTGTTCCCACCAGGAGCAGGTCGATCCTGTAGTTGAGGTAGTTGCAGAGCGTGCCCGGATGAAGCCCGCTCGCGGTCCGGAGAGCACGACCGGGGAGTCCAGGCGGAACGCCCGGAAGCAGGCCGCGCCAGCCGACGTGCCTGGCGAGGCCGCGCACAAGCGCGGCATCGGCAACGACGTAGCCTCCCAGCAGGCCGAGTAGCGCCAGGGCCGGCGTCAGGCCGAGCCCAACCTGCAGGGCGGCGACACCCGCGAGCTGAACCACCGCCTGAGCCGCCAGGGTCCAGGTGAACAGCCGGATTCTCCCGATCCGCAGCAGCAGGCCGCCGGTCATCTGGTACACGACGGCGGCCGGCACGGTGGCGGTCGCCAAGGCGATCACCAAGGGGCTGGCCCCGGCCAGCGACTCGTTGCGGACGGCGATCCCCAGGCCGAGGCTCGCGAGCGCGCCCACCACCGATACCGGGATGGTTGCGGCCGATAGCAGGCGGCTGAGCTGCGGCAACGTGGCCTGACCCCGTCCGAGCATCCGTCCGGCGACGTCGTCCAGCGACAGGTGGACGACGACCCAGACCGCCGACACGAGGGTGAGCGGCAACGCGTACTGGGCACGGGCCGCGGGGCCGAGGGCGCGAGCGACGACCAGGCCCGCCAGGAACAAAGAGGCATACTGCAGCGCCCTGACCGGAAGCAGCCTTAGGCCCGTCTCGTAGGCGTCTGTCGGGGTGGCGCGGTCGATCGGCGCGGGTGGGGTAGCGGGTTGGGTCGACATGTCTGGGCCCGGATCGAAGCCTGGCGCTGGTAGCTCGGCGCTTAGGCGCGAGCGGTGGCGAGCTCCCGTCGTCGTGCGAGCGCGGTGTAGAGCGACTCGTGGGCCTGGGCGACAGCCGGACTGGCCAGGCGGTCCCGCAGCGGCGCCAACACCGATGGGCTGAGAACCTGCTCCCACGGCGCGTCGATCAGGGCCCGCGCCAGTGCGGTCGCGAGAGCGTCAGGATCGCCCGGTCGGACGAGCAAGCCGGTTGACCCCTCCTCGACGATGTCCTCGAGGCCGCCCGTCTTCGAGGCCACCACGGGCGTACCCAGCGCGATCGACTCGGCCGCAGACATGCTGAGACCCTCGTGCAGCGATGACAGGACGGCGAGATCGGCGGCACCCAGAAGATCGAGCAGCGCATCGCGCGGAAGGCGACCGAGCAGCCGGACCTCAGGGCCCAGTCCCAGAGCCGCGATCTGCTGCTCGATCGGCGCCCGCAGGGGCCCGTGGCCCGCCAGAACCGTCACCGCTTTCAACCCCTGCGCGCGCAGCCGGGCGAGCGCCGCCAGCAGCACGGAGTGCCCCTTCTCGGGGCGCAGGGTTGCGGCGCAGACGATCACCGGCCGGTCCTGGGGGAGGCCATGCCGACGTCGGACACCGGCCGGATCGGTATGCGCATGCCGGTCCAGCGCGGGCAGATCGAGCGGATTCGGGATCACCCGGATGGGCGTCAGCCCGAGGTGCTCGCCGTAGTGGCGGGCCACGGCCGAGCTGACCGCAACCCAGCCATCCATGCCATGTCGCATCGCGAACCGATCGCCGGCGCGGCGAAGCTTCCGGCGCAGGGTCACCGGCGGATAGCTCGAGTAGCCAAGGTTGTGAAACGTCGCTATCCGGGCAGGCCCGCGCGCGAGCGACCCGCTGAGAGCCGTGAGCGCTCCGGCCCAAAACAGATGCGCGTGGACGACCGTGGCATCGAGCGCGCGGGTCAGGCGCGCCAGTTCGGCCGCCCCGCGAGCCCGACCGCGCTCGAGGCGGTGCACCACGAGCCCAGCGGATTCGAAGTCGGCGCACAGGTCGTAGGGCGGGGCGAGCACAGCAACGTGAACGGCGTGTCCACGGCCATGCAGCTCGCGACCCAGCGTCAGCAGCGCGTACTCCGCGCCGGCGGCGCCCAGGCTCTCGATTACGAAGAGGATGCGGTGGCGCTGCCTCCACGGGCTGGGCCTCGAGACCGCGCCGACGTCACCCATCGGGGTTACCGCTAGGGGCTCGGACACGGCCGATACACAGCGACGAAACGGTTGCCAACGGGAACGCTAAGTACCGACAGACCACGGTGAAGCCCAACGGCCATCAGACCGACCAGGTGGCGCACCAGGTCGCGAACCGATGACGGCCGCCGCCCGGCGACCCGATACGGCCAGCCATCCTCGAGTACTTCGAAGGCGAGTTCGTCGTAGCCCATCACGACGTCGAAGAACCGCCTCATCGATCGGTGGTCGGTGCGCACGAGCATGGTGGGCGGAACGGCAGGTAGGCCGGCGCTGAGGCGCTCACCCCGCAAGTGGCGCCACAGGCGCGCGATCGAGTGGACCAGGCTCGGGTTCTCCTCGAGGGGACCGGCGACGACCATGACGCCGTCGGCGGCCAGGATGTGCTCGAGCGCTCGCAGCGTGTCAGCGGGGCCGGGGAGGTGGGCCAGGACGTCATGCATGACGATCGCGTCGAACTTCAGATCGGCGCCCATCAGAGACGCCAGCTCCCAGACCGGCGCCGGGGTCCTGGCCCGCAACCGCGTGACAACTGATTGCTCGTACTCCAGTCCGTGGGCCTCATAGCCGGCTTCGAGGAGGCGCTGGAGTAGCACGCCGGTGCCCGCGCCGAAGTCGAGCACCCGTCCCGGAGGTCGCGTGAAGCGCTGGAGAGCGGCCATCGTCCGCCGGTACCGCTCCGAGCGGTCCGTCGGGTAATGGACCGCGTGATACGCCGTCCATTCATATACGCGCCGCAACTCGGCGTCGGTTGGTATCGGCGTCACGACGACCGCGTCACACCGTGGGCAGCGCAGATGACGATAAACCTGGCGATTCCACCGAAACGCGAACGGAAACGCGTCGCGGCCGGGTACGCCGTCGCAGAGGGCGCACCGGTTCACCGGTCGCCTGCCTCCCTGATCAGCGCGGCGGCGTCTGTCAGCCCGACGCACCTGATTCCGACCCGGGCGCAGTGAGCGAGCAGGTCGTGCAGCGCCGCCGCGATCCGGCCAACGTCCGACACAGTGGCGGCGAACGGACTTGCCCCCGGGATGATCTCGGTGCTGTGAAACATGAGCACCAGGACGGTCTCCGCGGAGGACTCGACGTAGCGGATCAACGACCGGCCGCTCTCCCAGCTCGGACGGAGCCACAGGTAGCGCGCTCGGTCGCCGAGCACCGCTCGCGCGGCTCGGCTCACCGGCGAGGGCAACCTGTCCACCGTCGGGGCCGCCACGCCGCCGGGTCGAACGCTGATCGGAAGCTCGACTATCGGGCCCGCGTCCGTGCGCACGACCGATGGACCTGCGCAGTGCCTGCGGTGGTCGACAACGCCCTCGGCGTAGTTCCAACGCAGGCCGGGCGTGATACTCGAATCTGCGGCGTAGCCGAGCCCAGCCAGATGCGCGAGCGTGCTGTCTCCTAGCGCGTAGCGACCGGCGCGAAATGAGGTCGGCCGGTAGCCGAAGCGCCTCTCGAACAGGTAGGTCAGCGCCTTCAACTTGGCGAGCTCGATTCCGGGCGGGCACTGGCACTGCAATGCGTTCGCGTGCTGCCCTCCCATGCTGGCGGCGACCAGGCGGCGCTCAGGAGACACGAATTCGGCATGCAGGTGCGTTCCCAGCTCGGCTTCCGGACCCAGACTCGAGAGCACGGCCGTTGAGTCGTCGTCCTCGATCACCTCGGGGCTCAGAAGGTAGGTAGGCCTCGCCCCGCACGAGGAGAAGAGCGGTTGGAGGAGTTGCGGGATCCCCTCCGTCACGGAACGGAAGGTGGGCGGCGTCGCTATGCGCCAAGACGAAGACTTGTCGACCTCGGTGTCGATCGTGATTGCGAGCACGCGCTCGGGTGTGATCATGCGATCGCGAGGATCACAGCCAGCGGATCACCGAGGACGGCTACGCGGCTAGACGTGCAGGTTTACTCGCGCGACCGCGCAGTACCCGCAGCGGTCTTACCGGGCTCTTACCTATGACTCCTGACGCTCTTCCGCGCATGAACGACGCTGGCCGCCATGTCGCTGGGCGCGTCACCACCCGTCCCGCGCGCCATGCCGAGCACCATCGCCGACGCCCGCGACACTACGAGCACGGGCTCGCACGGCGCGAACGCCACGGCCTCGCACGCGACGAACCTGGCCGGATATGTAAGCCGGCTAAACGCGATCTTCGAGGCCGCGGCCACCAAGCACGACGCCCATCGCTCGGCGGCTTCGATCATGGCCGAGGCGGCGCGCGATCCGTCGTTTCTGGCCGCCTCGCTCGCGCATCATCTCGAGGCGCCGGACGCCCTGTCGCGAACGCACTATCCGGTCCTCGCGATGGAGCTCGAATCGAACCCTCTCTACGAGCTGGTGGTGAATTGCTGGATTCCACTGCCCGGTGGGGACACAGACCTCTCGACCAAGGCGATTCACCATCACGGCGAGCTACTGCTGACCACCGCGACGGCGTTTGGCCCGGGATACGGACACTGGTTGCTGAGCCAACCCCGGCTGGTCGATCGCGACGCTGGGATATATGCGACCGATCTGATCGAGCGTGGCGTCCATGGGCTGGGGGAGGTGGCGTTCGTCGACGCCTACGTCGCTCACCTGCCGATGTACCCAGCGTCGCTGACGGTCACCATCTGCCTCTGGAGCAGCCGATCGCAGCGTACTTGGAAGGACTCGCTCAAGCACCTGCGAATCGTGTCCCGCCATCGGGAGACCCTGCGGGCCGTCGCCGTCCGGACCGGCCTGGCTCGTCGCCTCGACGTGACGGTTGCCGACACCTTCGACTTCTACCCCGTCGAGAGCGGCTTTGCCGCCATCAGGGAGCGTGAGGAGTTTCCTCGTGGGCCAAACGAGGACTACCTGCAGAGCCTCTTCCACATCGTGCAGGCGACGGGCAATGGCGACCTCGCTGCTGTCATCGAGCGGCGTCTGGAACGTGAAGGCTCGCCAGCGAACCGGGAGCTGATCCGCGAGCTGCTGGACCGGCTCCGCGAAGGTGTCTCGATCCCGGCCTGTCTGTCTCCCGGGCAGTACGACGTCCCGACGGCCAACTTCCACGTCACCGACATCGAGCGGGCGCTCGCCGCGGCTTCCTGACCGATGCCGCCGAACTCCATCATGCGCCGGGTCGTCAAGCGATCGCTGGCACCGCTAGTGGCTCACGGCGGGTACGGCTACATCCAAGCGACCGCGATGGCGCGCGATATCCGACGTGGAGTGCTCAGCGAGCCCGAGATCGACCTCGTCGCGCTCGGGGTGCGTGAAGGCGACACCGTGATCGACGTCGGCGCCAACTACGGCATGTGGGCGTACCCGCTGTCCCGCGGGGTGGGGCCGACGGGGCGGGTCTGGTGCTTTGAGCCGATCCCTTTCACGGTCGGGGCCCTACGGACGATCATCCGATTGCTCCGCATGAACAACGTCGAGGTTGTGGCCAAGGGCTGCGCCGAGGCGCCCGGGACAGCGCAGTTCAGGATCCCGCTGCAGCGGTCGGGGGCGATCAGCGCGGGGCAGGCCCATTCTGCCGACCGTCAGGACGACCGGCCCGGCCGCGGCCAGCATGTGCATTGGCTCGACAGCCAGGAGGTTGCCTGCCCACTGGCGACGCTGGATGACACCGTTCCGTCCGACGCGCCTGTCTCGCTCATCAAACTCGACATCGAAGGCGCTGAACTCGCTGCGCTGCGCGGCGCGACACGCATGATCGATCGGCACCAGCCGACGATCGTCTGCGAGATCAACCCTTGGTTTCTGGAGGGCTTTGGCCTCAGGCCCGAGAGCGTGACCACGTTTCTCGCTCAGCGTGGATATGAGCTCTTCCGCTATGAGCAGCAGCCCGTCCGGCGGTTGATCTCGCCCGGTCCGATCGTCGAGGCCAACTACGTCTTCGTCCATCCGAAGCGAACCGACGCGTTCTCGAGCCTGCTCGCTTCGGCGATGTCATCTGAGCCCGGTCATCCGGAGCACGCGGTGGGTGCTCGGGCGTGAGGCTCGACGACATCAGCCTCTACAACGCCGAGTGCGTCCTGCTCGTCGTCCTTCTGGCCGCCTACGCTGGCTACCTCCTCCTGCACCGTCTGCGCGCCGCGCGCCCGTCGCTGAACATCGCGACGCCGCTCCTCGTGGGATTCCTGGTGCGTGTCCTGGCGGCGGTCGGTGTGACGCTGACGCCGCTGGCGCAGAGCCTGCGCGGCGGCGACGAGCTGGCGTTCCTATCGCAGTCTCACGCGCTGGCGGCCACGTCGGTTACCAGCGCAGCGTGGACCGACGCGCTGACCGGAAGCCTCTACAAGTGGGTGTTCGCACTCCAGATCCGGGCGTTTGACGCGCCCGAGCTGGCGCTTCGCATCACCCAGGTCACGATCACCATGGCCGGGCTGATGCTCATGGCGGCGGCCGTCTATGACCTGGCTGGACGGCGCGCGGCGCGGATCGCGGCGTGGGTGCTGGCGCTCGAGCCCGCCAGCATCTTCTTCTCGAGCCTCCTGCACAAGGAGCCTCTCATGTACCTGGCCGAGGGCCTGGTCGTGTTCGGAGGCGTGCAGCTGTGGCGGCGCGGGCGGCCAACCTCGCTGCTCCCCATGGCGGCGGGTTGCCTGATCGCGGTGGCTACGCGCCGTTACGCGGGCTGGTTCCTGATCGCCGCCGCGGCGGCCATCGCGCTGCATAGCGCGGCGCGTGGCTCCGGGCGGAATTGGGCGAGCTCGGGAGTGCTCATTCTGGCCGTGGCCGGTCTGGCGATCGCCACCACGCCGACCGTCCTTCAGGCGACGACTCCCGCCCAGTTGAAGGCCAATCTCCAGTCATCGCAGGATGCCAACGCATCCGACGCGTCAAACCTCAAGCTCGAACGAGTCGACTTCTCTTCGCGGGGCGCCGTAATCGGCAACCTTCCCCAGCGGATCGCCGACATCGTGACCAGGCCGTATCCGTGGCAGGTCGCCAACACGAGCCAGCAGCTTGGAGTGCTCGGGACGCTCGTCGCACTGCTGGCGCTGGGCCTCGGAACAGCGGCGGCCATCCGTCGCCGGGGTCACATCTTCCGGGGCGCCGGTCCGTTCCTGCATGTCGCCTTCGCGATGCTCATCGCGTACGCGCTGAGCGCGGGTAACGCGGGAACCGCGTACCGCTATCGAACGCATGTCGTCGTGCTGGCGTTGTGCGCGGTTGTCGTCCTGCGCTCGACCTCTGAGAAGCAACGAGCCCCCGAAAGCGGAGCGCTCCCGCTCGGCTCGCCCGCGGCACCAAGTCCAATCGCACTTACGTCAGCAGCGCGCGCATGAGCACGCGCTCGCCCCATTCCCCGGCGGCCGACAGCATCGACCTACGCGCGACGGGCAAGGCGTTCTGGCGTTGGAAGCTTCTGTTCCTGGCCTGCGTGCTTCTACTGCCCGCAGGCGCGTACTACCTCTCCGCGTCTAACCGGAAGGTGTACCAGGCCTCGGCGTTGATGCGCGTGCAGGCGGATCCAGTGGACACCTCGCTGATCCAGGGCACGCCACCGCCGACCCAGCCACAGGCAACGCAGACGGCGGCTCGGCTGATCCAGACGACTGATGTGGCACGGGCCGCCGCTCAACTGCTCAACCCACATCCGCACAACCCCCGCGCGCTCCTGGGCACCATCACCGCGACCGCCGACGACATCGGCTTCATCACGATCACCGCGCAAGCATCGTCGGCCACTCGCGCGGCGGCGGTGGCGAACGCCTTTGCCAACGCAGTAGTCGCAGGCCGGGTTCGAGCTGCGCGCGGTCAGGTGCATCAAACGATCATCGCCCTGCGTCAGCAACTTGACAGCGTCCGACGATCAGACTCCGTCCAGCGCCAGCAGCTATCGGCCCAGCTGCAGCGCTTTCGCGCCCTGCTCGCCGCTCAGGGAAGCAACGCCGCGGTGGTGGAACCTGCCATCGCCTCCGGCCAGCCCGTCTCGCCAAGACCCACTCGGAGCGCGCTGCTGGCTCTCGTGGTGGCCGTGCTCATCGGCGGCGGTCTCGTGGCCCTCGCCCAGAATCTCGATCGGCGCGTTCGCCGTCAGGAGGAGCTCGAGGAGCTGACCGGGCGACCACTCCTGGCCACGATCCCCAAGTCGGCCTTCGCCCAGCCCCGGAACGCTCCGGCGCGAGCCTTCGAAGCCTTCCAAACGCTGCGCGCGGCGCTGATGTACTTCAACATCGATCGCGTCGTATCGAGCGTCCTGGTGACCAGCCCGGCCCGCGACGATGGCAAGACGACCGTAGCGATCAACCTGGCTCGAGCGCTCGCCCGGGGGGGCAAGAACGTTGTGCTCGTCGATGCCGATCTGCGCAAACCGCAGATCGCGGAGCGCCTGGAGTTGAGGACGAGCGGCGGGATGGGCAACGTCCTCGTGGGCGAAGCGACGCTGGAGGAGGTCCTCGCCGAGGTCGAGGTGCCGGTGGGCGATGGACGCCTGCGCGTGATGCCCTCGAGCACAGCGCCGCCGAACCCGTCCGAGCTGCTCAATTCCCGCCGCATGCGCGAGCTGCTGCAACGACTGGAGCAGATGTCGGACATCGTCGTAATAGACACGAGTCCCATGCTCGCCGTGAGCGACGCGATACCCCTGCTCGACCAGGTCTCCGGCGTCCTTTTGCTGGGGCGAGTCAACGTCACGCGACGAGACGCGTTCAGACGGCTGCTCACGACGGTCCAGGCTGCGCGCGGCGTCACCCTCGGCGTGGTCGCGACCGGCGTGCGGGATTCCGGCGTCGGTGGCTACTACCACGACTACCCGAGCAGCAACGGCCGGGCCAGCTCTGTCAATGGCGCGCGGCCGGTCGGCGTCGGCAGCCGCTAGGGAAGGGAGACTCCGGTGCAGTCAGCTCGCCGGCTGGTCGTGTTCGCCACCATGGCTGTGTTCACGATGTTGGGATCGGCGGTAGCGGTCGCCACGCCCCGCGCCGGCCCGCAGAACGAGGCCCGACCCGCGGACGCCGCTCGGGTTGGGCGGCATCACCATCGTCTCTTCATCGGGTACTCACCGCCGGCGGCTCCTCCGGCTGACCTGAGGGTGCCCTGCCAGAACACCGACCTGCGCCCTGCTCCGCAGAACGTCGCGGCAATCGAGAGCGCAACCGTGTGCCTGATCAACCAGGAGCGCGCCAAGGTCGGTCTCAACGCGCTCACCGCCGAGTACCACCTGCAGGCCGCGGCGGATCACCACTCGACCGACATGATCCAAGCCGACTACTTCGATCACACGAGCCCGTCGGGCGAGACGGCTGCGGCGAACGTGCTCAACACTGGCTACGTCCCGCCGGACTCGGCATACACGATCGGCGAGAACCTCGCGTGGGGCACCCTCGAGCTGTCGACCCCGGCGGAGATCGTTGCGGCCTGGATGCGCTCGCCCGGGCATCGCGCCAACATCCTCGACCCCAGGTACCGCCAGACCGGCCTGGGCGTCGCGCCAGCCGTTCCCGCGAGCCTCTCGAGCGGGCAGCCGGGTGGCACTTTCACCCAGGAGTTCGGGACATACACCACCCGGGAATTCGCGAGGTCCTACGCCACGCGCCGGTGAGCGATGTGCGCCGGTGAGCGATGTGTAGGCAGGCTCAGGTGCTCGAATGCATGTCGGTCTGCAGCGCCTGGAGTGAGTTCCAGGGGAACTTGGTGAGGGCCGCGCTGGGCATCGTGTGGTCGAAGGGTCCGCCCGGCGCTGTCCAAGGGTTGTAGCCGAGGGGGTTGGGGTCTTCTCCATAGAACGCGACGCACCCACCCCTGTCGCGGACGACGATGCCGTACCGCTGGGCGGCCAGGGCGAGCATGCGGGTCAGCGGGGGCAGCCCGAGCGCGTCGATGTTCAAATTCGGGTCGAGGCGAAACCGGGCGCCCTCGGGGATCGCTTGCGGCTGGGGAGCGGTCCCGTCGGTGCGCTGGGCGGGCCAGGAGTAGCTGCCCTGTCGAGGCTCGGGAACGGCCAGCGCGAGCGCGTGGTCGATGTGCCCGGCGTTCAGCTCGCTGACGCGGACCAAACCCCCGAGGAGGGGAATGCTCGTGGCCGTGGCTCCCCAGCGGGGGGGATCGTCGAAGTAGCCGGGGTTAGTGGAGACGTTCGACATCCGGCCGCCGTAGCGCGCCTTCCACACCCCGGCGTCCTGACGCATGATCCAGAACTCCCACATCGTGTCGGTCGCCGGCTGCCAGATCACGAGCTGGTGGTCGGTCCCGTCGGCTGGCCGCGCGCCCGCTGGGACGGGCACCTGCTCGAAGGCGTCCGCCAGCTGGGGATCCGAGCCGGGGTCGTCGAGCGTCACGGGCATTCGCGGCTGGTCCGCCGGGACGGTGTAGACGGGAACGCTCCACTTATCGGTGTTCATCCACGTCCCATACAGCCTCACCTGACGCACCAGGTCGGCGACGTAGACGGACGAGTTCGGATCCAGCGTCGAGTTATTTGACAGCGGCGCGTTCCAGAAGGAATTCGGCGCGAACGGCCGTACGATGGGCGGGCCTGGGCCTGGTGCCCCGGGGAGCTCTCCAATAGCCGGCGATCCAACACCGAGCGCTCGCGGAGTCGATGACCCCCAGCCCCGCCAGGACACTCGCACAGAGGCGCGAGACCTCTCCCAGGCTGCGCTCGTGCCGTGGCGGTGCAAGCGTCGGGCGCGCCTCGCGCCAATTCGGCGTTGGTGCGAGGACCTCGGGTAATCGGCGCCGTATGCGCGTGCGTCCGCGCCGGCCGGCGCCGGCACGATCGTCAGGAGCAACGCAGCCGACAGCAGCGCCAGGCCGCCAGTGCGGGCGATGCGATGAGACCCGAACCCGCCGGGACGACGGTGTGCGCGCACGGCGGTGACCGTCGCTCAGTCCGGGAAGAGGCCCGGAAGCTGGTGGTGACAGGCGCGTAAGAGGTCCGCGGCAGTGCGGGGTCGCTACCGGGCGCCTGCCACGCACGATGGTCTTCTCAGCGGGCGGTCGCGCTCACAGCGTCAACGTCTCATGGGCGCCGGCGGCGCCGGGGTGATGCTCTTCCAGCGCGGCCCGATCGTGACGCGTTGTCCTTGGCCCGGCGCGATCCTGACGCGTTGTCCTTGGCCCGGCCCGATCGCGCCGTGTTGTCCCTGGTGCGCTGGGTGGGTTCGAGGCGGAGCACAGCTTCAAGGGCGCCCAGCACCGCGCGGCCGTCCTCGGTCAGCTCATAGAAGTGCTCGACGGCTCCTCGCACGGGCTGGGTCGCGGCCACCGCGATCAGGCCCGCCGACTGCAGCTCGCGCACGTGATACGCGACCACTTCGATGCTGGCCGAAGCCGCTGACGCCACGTTGCTAGGGCTGGTTCGGCCCTTGACGAGGGCCTGGAGTACCGCGATCCGTGTCGGGTGTGAGAGCGCCTTGGCCACCCGGGTGAGCCACGGACTAACCGAGCCGTGCGGGGACGACCGATTCTCACTGGCGGGTCCTGGTGGCACACCAGCATGGTGATGCTCAACCGAAACTCACTAAACCGAAAAGGAGGAATCAAAGCTGGAGAGTTCTTCATCCAAGTGTCAACAATCGCCAACACCGGGGGTTTCCCGGGGAGCGCGGAGCAGGGGTGAGGCGGTTCTCGACTTGTTCGGCGACCTGCTCTACGATCAGCAGGCGGTGACCCTCACTCGCATCGAGCTCGACGTGCTACAGCGTCTGATAGGTGCCGGCGTGCAGCTGGTCGATGTCCTACCGGAGCGCGAGTACCGCGAGTCACACCTGCCCGGCGCGATCAACATTCCCCTCAAGGCGCTCGACGGCGACACGACGGCGGTACTGGATCGGGCCCGGGCCGTCGTGGTCTACTGCCACGACTACCTCTGAGACTTGAGCCCGCGAGCCGCGTGTCGGCTCGAGACGCTGGGCTTCGCCGAGGTCTACCACTACGTGCCCGGTAAGGCCGACTGGCGCGCGCACGGCTTACCCATCGAAGGCGAGCACGCGGCCCTGGCGACGGCGGGTGCCCTAGCGCACGACGACGCGATCACCTCCCGCCTCCGCGATCCCGTCGGCGAGGTCCGGAAGCAGGTTGAGTCCTCTCCCTATGGCTTCGCGTTGGTGACCACGGAGGGCGGCGTCATCCTTGGTCGCCTGCGGAGCAGCGTTATGCGCACCGCGCCGGCGGAGGCGCCAGCCGAGGCGGTGATGGAGCCGGGGCCGTCGACGGTGCGGGCGGACACTCTTGCTCGCGATTTGGCCGCCCGGCTGGCCGAGCGGGACCTGAATACGGCGATCGTCAGCACCCCCGAGGGTCGGCTGATGGGTGTGGTGCTGCGCAGTGAACTGGAAGCGGCGGGCTGACGGTACCGGAGCGGGGACGTCTCGCCTGACCAGAAGGGTCAGTCTTCCCGCGGCTGAGCCGTGGTGAGCTCTGGCTCCTCGCCCCGGGCGACCTCGAGGGTCTCCCCGAGTCCGGGCTTGATCTGACGCTCGACCACCCGTTGGGCGAGCATCCGGATGGGGAGCACGGCGCCGACCCATCTCGGCGAGACGATCCTTCGTGAGCGGCGGCGGATGCCCCGCTCGAGAGCGTCGATCGCCGGCTCGACGGGGGAGACAGGGAGGCGGCGGCGTCCTCCCAGGGGGGTGCGGGCGGCGGCCTTGGTGGCGAAACCCCGCGAAGTCATGTCGGTGTCGAGCTCTGCGTAATAGGCGACACCGACTCGCGCTCCGCTGGGAGCGAGCTCGATGCGCAGCGAGTCACCGAGCGACTCGACACCGGCCTTCGAGGCGCAGTAGGCGGACATCAGCGGCAGGTGCACGGCGGCGGCGAGCGACGCGGTGAGCAGAAAGTAGCCCTCCGGATGGGACACGTGGGGTCCTGCCGCGCGGACGACGTTGTACGTGCCGGTGAGGTTGACCGCGAGGGTGGCATCCCAGATCGCGGGGTCGCCCCCGATCAGCGTCATCTGAGCGCCGACGCCCGCATTGGCCACGGCCAGGTCGAGTCCGCCCAGACGAGCGACCGCGTCGGTCACGGCGGCGTCGACCTGTTCGCGGCTCGCGACGTCGCACTGATACCAGGGAGCGTCGCCGCAGTGCGCGGCCACGTCCGCCAGCAGAGCGGGCTCGAGTCCCAGCAGCGCGACCCGGACGCCGCTCTCGTGGAGACGGTGCGCGAGCAGCGCGCCGATCCCGCGCGCCGAGCCCGTGATCAGAGCCCGCTTTCCGGCGAGGTCGGCCTCCCCGCGCCTCACTCGCGCCTCTTCCGCTGGCGCCGAGCGACGACCAACTGCAGCGCTCTGGACAGGCGCGGCGGTTCGTCGGGCAGGGAATCGGGCTCGATGCGCAGCGACTTCAGTGTCATTGCGAGCATCTCGTAGTGCCCGATCAGCAAACACAGCTCGATCAGCTCGGCGTCGCTCATAAGCTCCCGCAGCTCGCTCCACAGCGCGGAGGAGATGCTGCGCTCAGCGTGGAGCTCGTCGGCAGCGCGAAGGAGCAGCTGCTGGCGCCCCGACCATCCCGGTGCTTCGTTTCCTTCGCGGACCCGCTGCACCTCCTCGGCGCTCAGTCCGGCGGTCAGCGCGAGGCGCTCGTGGTGGCGCCATTCGTACTCGCACCCGGTGTCGTGGGCGACCCGCAGGATCACCAGCTCGGTGTCGGCCCGCGGCAGCAGGCCGCCCGGCATCAGCGCGCCGGCAAACCCCAGCCAGCGGCGGAACAGACGTCGATGGCGGGCGAGCGTCGTAAACAGGTGGGGTGGTCCGCCGCCCCCCGCCGCCCCGATCGCGCGCGCGAGCATGTAGTTCACGCGTCCGACATCGGCTGCCGTTCCGGGTGCGATGCGCGGAGCCTCGTCCGACGGCTCCCGCCCGGCATCCGGTTCCGCGGTTGTCATGCCCGGTCGCTGCATGTCCCCTGAGTCTTATGCACCTCGATGCCTGACAGAGCTTCGCGGACGAGGCCGGTGAGTGGTGCGCGCAGGGCCTTCACGCCTCCGACGTCGTTCACGGCCAGGCGCATGGTGACGAGCGTCGTGATCGCCGCGACGAGCATCTCGCAGGCGAATCGCTCGCGCGGACCACGAGCGCCGGCGACCTGGATCATCAGCTGTGTGAACCGTTGCTGGATCTCCGCCCTGCGTTCCAGCGCCTCGGCGCCGGCGGAGTAGACCTCGACCATGAACAGACGGGCGAACGCGGGTTCGGCGGCGAGCGCGTCCAGGTAGGCGCCGATCGCGCGGTCGAAGCGCTCTAGCGACGTCCCCGGGGCTGCCGCCTCCTGCTCGAGGTTGGCGAGGATCATCCCGGCCGATTGTTCGTAAACGGCGATGAAGCAGTTCTGCTTAGACGAGAACTGCTGGTAGAAGGTCTCGCGCGAGACCCGCGCGCGACGCAGTACATCGGCGACCGTGGTATGCACGTAACCGCGCTCTGCCATCGCTTCGGCCATCGCGCGCATGAGGCGGCTTCGCTGGGAATGGATGACGTCCTCGCGGGAGAGCTTGTGCGGTCCACGTGGGAGCGTCCCGAGATCGGCGACGGGCGCGGCCGAACCAGACGATCGGTGCACGTCGAGCGCGGGACTGGGCATCATCGCGGGATCGTACGCGATCCAATAGAGTTAGGAACACCAGTGTTCGTCACACGGCCACGTTGGTTGGCTGACGTAGGTGCTTGGGGGAGGGAGAGCCCCGACCTTTCGCGTGGTCTCCCGTGCCCAGTGGTTGGCTGCTCGAGGGATCGTGGTCCGCGCGCGCGGTAACGGATGCCGGCGCCTGGTCAGGGCGTGCCTGGCCGCCTCGGTCCTGACGGCCTTCGCATTGAAGTTGGCTGGACCGGCGGACGGCGCGACGCTCGACACGCGTGTGCCCATGTCAGACGGCGTGACCCTGCAGGCCACCGTCACCGGCGAGGCGCCGCTGGGGGCGCGTCCGGTCATCGTCGAGTTCAGTCCGTATGGTCGGGGCAGCGGGACGACGTACGACGGGCCGGGCTACAACTACCTGCTCGTCCAGATCCGGGGGACGGGCGACAGCGACGGGCAGTTCGATGCCCTCGGCCCGCGCACCCAGCAGGACGTGGTCGAGATGCTGCAGTGGGCCTGCCGCCAGCCTTGGAGCGACGGCCGCCTCGCGCTCAACGGCTTCTCCGCGAGCGCGATCACGGTCTATAACTCGCTGCACCTAACGCTTCCCTGTGTGCGCGCGGCGGTGCTGAGGTCGGGCACCTACGAGCTGTATCGCGACCTGATCTGGCCGGGTGGGGTCTCCAACTCCCTGCCGGGCCTCGGCGTGCTGGGTCTGATCGGTGCCCCGGCGGCGAGCCAGGGACCGGCCCGAGCGCAGCGCAACCCGGTCTCGGGACTGGACACCGCGGTTGGCCTGACCAACACGGGAGTGAGCGCTGGCGTGGAGCACCCGACCCTCGATCAGTGGTGGGGCGAGCGCGGCTTTCGCGGCGACGTGAACCACCTGCCGATCCTGATGATCGACAGCTTCTTTGACGTGGAGTCGCGCGGAGCTTTCCAGGCGTTCCAGGGACTGCGCGGCGACGGCGCGCACCTGCTCGTCGTGGGCGCCCACGACGGCGCGCCGGCGGGCACCGACGACGGCAACGGAGCGACGAAGATGTGGTTTGACCACTACGTGCTCGATGCTCGCAATGCCATCGCGGCCCAGCCGCGGGTGCAGCTTCTGATGTCCGACGGGAGCCGCGAGGGCTATCTGGCCGGCGACTTCGTTCGCTACCAGGCCAGCGACTGGCCGGTCCCGGGCACCCGGTGGATCTCGCTCTGGCCCAGCGCCGATCGCAGCGGCACGGGCAAATCGATCAACGATGGGTCGCTGGCCTCCTCGAGACCGGCGACGACCACGACCCAGTCATACGCCGCCATCCCCACGATGCCGTCCACCAGCGACCAGCCCAACACCGCGATCCTGGGACCGAACGGGATCAACCAGGCCGCGACGGCGTTCCCGCTCTTGACCGAGACGACGCTGGCTGAGCCCCAGGCGCTCACCTACACCACCCCGCCCCTGTCCGCGGACCTTCTTTCGGCGGGACCCGTGGCCCTGGATCTGCGTGTCTCGAGCACCGCCACCGAGACGGCGCTCTGGGCGGTGATCTCCGACGTGTGGCCCGATGGCAGCTCGCACCCGGTGGCGACCGGCCGGCTGTTGAGCGCCTATCCGGGCATCCAGCGCGACCGCTCTCTGAGCGATCCGCAGGGCGACGTGGTCCAGCCCTACGGCGACTACTCGGGCAAGAGCGACGTAGCGCCGGGCGTCGAGCGCACCTACCAGATCGAGTTCTGGCCGATCGGCAACCGCTTCAAGCGCGGTCACCGCATCAGCCTGGTGATCCTCGGCGCATCCGCTGCCTCGATGCCCAGCGCCCCGGCGGTCAACACCGTGCGCCTCGGCGGACCGAACGCCTCACAGCTGCTGTTCCCCGTGTTACCGGCACAGCAGAGCTCAGCTCCCGGCGCTTCCTCCGGGCCCGGCGCGGCCGCCCTTCCCGGCTCGTGCACGGACCGGCGCGGGTTCACCTTCCGCCTGCATCATCCGCACGGTGAGCGCATCACGCTTGTTCGAGTGCTGATCAACCACCGGCTGGTGCGGATCATCCGCGGACATCGGCTGACCCACCTCAGGCTGCACCGTCTTGCCCCCGGGATCTTCACGGTGACGATCATCACCCACACCAACCGCGGTACTCGCGCCACGAGCACGCGCACCTACCGGGGATGCACCAAGACGCCGCCCCGACACCATTTCACCCGCTCCCGGCGGCGCTCGCGCCGGCGCTGAGCGGTCGCCGGCCTGGAGGCTCTTTAGGGAGGCGACGACCGGAATCGAAATTTGCAGGGCCATTTGGGTCTGTTGAGCCATTCTGAGATGCGATGAGATGTCCTGAGATCCCGGCAGTTCGGGGCATGGTTCGGGACACGGAATCCGGGGCGAGACCGGTGACGGCCCCGCCCCGCTCCAACGAGCGTCCGCCTGCCCGTCGCACGGGTGCTACACTTTGTGCGTGCCTCGAGAGATCACCCAGCGACAGCTGCGCAACGACAGCGGCGAGGTAATGCGCGCGCTGGACGCTGGCGAGAGCTTCCTAGTCACCCGCAACGGGGTTGCCGTGGGCGAACTCAGGCCTGTACGTCGCCGACGATTCGTTGACAGGGCCGCGGTACTGGAGGCGTTTATTCACGCGGCGCCGATCGATTTCGAGCGTTTCCGCGGCGACGTCGACCGGTTCGCCTCCCAAGATTCCACGCCCCGTGGCTGAGGCCCGTCGCGCCCGCGGGCTCGTAGATACCTCGGTCGTGATCGAGTTCGACCGCGTCCGGGCGGATGCGTTGCCGGATGAGATCGCGATCGCCGCGGTGACGCTGGCCGAGCTCGCGGCCGGTCCGCACGCTACCGAGGATCCCGCTGAGCGAGCCCGCCGCCAGGAGCATCTTCAGCGCGCAGAAGCAACGTTTGACCCGATTCCCTTCGATGCCGAAGCAGCGCGCGCCTACGGGCGCGTGCATGCCGAAGTTGTAGCCGCCGGTCGCAAAGCACGAGGGCGACGAGCGGTCGACCTTTTGATCGCGGCGACGGCGCTCGCCGCCGAACTCCCGCTCTACACTCGCAACCCGTCCGACTTCGACGGCCTCGGCGACCTGATCGAGGTCGTAACAGTCCAGGCCGCGTCCCCAGCTGGCTGACACACGCGCACTCGCCTTCAGTAGCGCGCCGTGAGGCCTAGAGGCGACGACCGGAATCGAACCGGTGTAAACGGCCTTGCAGGCCCACATTTGCGGGGCTATTTGGCTCTACTAAGCCATTCTGAGATGCATTGAGGTGTCCCGAGATGTGGGGAGATCTCCTCAGTTCGGGACACGGTTCGGGACACGGAATCCGCTGGCGCCGATATACTTTTAGATATGGACAATCCCGGTAGCCTGGTCCGGCAGCACCGCGAGCGGCTCGGTCTCAGCCAGCGTTCGCTCGCGCGCCGAGCGGGCACCACGCAGGCCGCCGTGAGCCGTATCGAGCACGGGCTGACCGCACCGACATGGGAGACCGTGCGAGCACTACTGCTGGCGATGGGGTACGAGCCCGATCTCGGCGCGCGGCGGTTGCGCGGCAGGTGGGACCCGGTCCACCTGGCCGATCTTCATGAGCGCACGCCGACGGAGCGACTCGCGCTAGCGCTGTCGGCGAACCGTCTGGCGGGACGCTTGCGGGAGGCCGGACGTGAGGCCGGGCGCCGAGCCTGAGGCACCGCTCGACGCCGAGCGCATCCTCAGTGCACTCGCGGAGCACGCGGTGGACTACGTGCTCATCGGTGGTCTCGCGGTTCAGACGCACGGCCACGTGCGCACGACCGTTGATGTCGACGTGTTACCGCGTCCCGAGCCTTCCAACCTCGCGCGACTCGCAGATGCGCTTAATGCGCTCGGTGCACGAGTCCTCAACCCGGGCAGCGAGGGCCTAACGATAGACGCCGCCATGTTGCCGCGAGCGGCGCTGTGGCAGTTCGCCACCCGGCACGGAGCGATCGATGTGCTGAACGAAGCGCCCGGCGCGCCGCCCTACGACGACCTACGCCGCCGCGCGCTCGAGATCCGACTCGGCGACTTGACGCTCGCCGTCGCCGGGCGCGACGACCTGATCAGCATGAAGCGGGCGAGCGGCCGGCCGGTTGATCTCGATGATCTAGCCGCGCTCACCGAGCTCGAGCACAGGGGCGGCGGCCCGTCGCCGGACTCGAGCTGAGGGACCATGCGCGCCGCGTCTTACCGGACGCCGATCGGCCCGCTCGCGGTCACACGCGTGGGCGTTGGCGATGCGATCACGCTCGACCGACGTCGACGGAACCACGGTCTGCCCGTCCTAGGAAACGGCAAGTTCGGCAGGGCGCGCGAGGTCCCGCCGCACCACGCCCGCGTGAGCCTGGCTCGGGCCGTGCTGACAAGGTAGAGAGGCGACGACCGGAATCGAACCGGTGTAAACGGCTTTGCAGGCACCCATTTGCGGGGCTATTTGGCTCTATTGAGCCATTCTGAGATGCATTGAGGTGTCCCGAGATGCGGGGAGATCTCCTCAGTTCGGGACACGGTTCGGGACACGGTTTTGGGGCTTGCTTCGCGCCTTTCGCTGATGTCGAGTCGGCTGCCGTGATGTAGCGGCAGCGCGTGGTGAGGGATGGGGCCTACGGCGTGGACCCTCCGCTAGCCGCCGAGCGTCGACGGGGTCCATTCTGAGCTCGGGGATG
>DASZHF010000125.1:0-2767 GCA_035938095.1 Solirubrobacteraceae bacterium | reverse complement strand
CTCAAGGCCCGTTTGCTGGGCCTCGACCGGTTGGCCGACTACGACCGCAGCGCTCCGATAGGCGGGGAGGCCAAAGGCGACATACCGTGGGAGGAGGCGACGGACATCGTTTTGGCGTCCTACCGGGAGTTCTCACCTCGTATGGGCGAGGTCGTCGAGGGCTTCCTCCAGGGGCCATACATCGACGCCCCCGTCCGTCCCGGAAAGCGCGGCGGTGCCTTCTGTTCCTACACCGTGCCCTCCGCGCACCCCTACATCCTTCTCAACTACGCGGGCACCCGCCGGGATGTGCTCACGCTTGCCCACGAACTCGGTCATGGAGTCCACGCCGCGCTCGCTCGTCCGCAGGGGATATTCCACTTCCAGAGCCCCCTGACCCTCGCGGAGATGGCGTCCACGCTGGGCGAACAGCTGGTCTTCGATCGCCTCCTGGGGGGGATCGCCGAACCCGGCGCTCGGCTGAACCTGCTCGGCCATGCGATCGACGACGCCGTGGCCACGGTGTTCCGCCAGGTGGCGATGAATCGTTTCGAGGACATCTGCCATACCACCCGGCGCGACGAGGGCGAGCTGTCGATCGAGAAGCTGGGGGAGATCTGGATCCAGACGCAGGCGGAGATGGTGGGCGACAGCGTTGAGCTGACGCCGGGCTACGCCGACTGGCACAGCTACATCCCCCACTTCATATCGACGCCGGGTTACGTGTACGCGTACGCCTACGGTCAGCTTCTGGCCCTGTCCATCTATCAGGCCTACCGCGAGCGGGGCGAGGAGCTCGTTCCGCGCATCATCGAGATGCTCTCCGCGGGCGGCTCGCGCTCTCCGGAGGAGCTGACCGCGATGGTCGGCATCGATCTCTCCGATCCCGGCTTCTGGGCCCGCGGACTGACCATGATCGAAGCTCAGCTGGACGCTGCCGAGTCTGCCGCCGCGACCGTCCAGGGCAAAAACTCACGCAAATAAGCCAGTTCTAAGGCCCCCCTGGACGTTCATTGGGGGGTACTTGCGTCCGCGCGCGGTGGCCGACTACCTTGCCCCACGGTGCATGGATGCGCCCGGGACGCCTTGAGCGCCCGCCAAGCTCGACCCGGCAAGGAGGCCCGTGCCGCAAGGCATTCGTCCGATCGGTGGCAATGGAGTCGCCGCTGCAGCGCTCGATCGCGACGACGCGCGGCGCCAGGCCCGCGCGGGCCTACGCCGAGGCGCGCTCGTGTTCCTGCTGCTCGTGGTCTGCACCGGGGCGATCATCACCTTGGCGAGCATCCTCGGAAGCGCGTTGCGCGCGTCGGAGCCCGGGCGTTCGGACGTCCACTCCTCGCCCCGGCGGCTCGCCGTCCCCGGTTCGGGTTCTGGGTATGGGCGCAGTGGGCTGGTCGGCTCTCTGTCGAGAATTCTCGGCCACGGGAGCGCCGGCGTTGCGCTCACGGCGACGCCGATCGGGCCGGCGGGCGCGGCGCTCGTTCCGCCGTCGACCTCGCTCGGCCTCGCGCCGAACGGCTCCCCTTCCGGAGGCCGGCTCGGTGGCCGATCGGGGGTCGGCGTGCCGCTACTCGGTGCCGGAGGCCAGTCCTCGACGCCCGTGTCCTACCTGCCCCTCCCCGGCGGTCTCGGGTCCGGCCCCGGGCTGCTCGAGGCCCCTTCGCTGTCCGGCTCTTCCCCGGTCTCTCAGCTCGGATCCGGCGGTCGCGGAACCAATGGTTCGGGCGGCGAGCCTCCGGTGGGATTGAGCGCCGGGGGGCAGGGTGGCTCAGGTGCGTTCGGCCAAGGCGTCTCGGGAGTGGAGGGACAGAGCGGTTCGGGCGGTGGCCGGCCGGGTGGTTCGGGTACTGGGGCATCGGGTGGTGGCGCAGGCGGACAGGGCGGTGCGGGCGCTGGCGGACAGGGTGGTTCGGCCCAGGGTGGTTCGGGCGCCCACGGTGGTTCGGGCGCCCAGGGTGGTTCGGGCGCCCAGGGTGGTTCGGGCGCCCACGGCGGTTCGGGCGCTGGGGCCCAAGGCGGCTCGGGCCACGTTACGACCCCCCCATCCTCCAACCAGTCCGGGGCCGGCGGCAGCGGTTCCGCCGCGTCGGGCGGAGGCAGTAGCGCCGGGAGCACGGCCTCCCTTCGCTCGGGTGGCGGGCAAGGTGGATCCTCAACTCAGTCGTCCTCGGGTTCCGGCGGCGGTGCGTCCAACGCGATGTCCGGTCAGTCCTCCGGCGCGGGAGGTTCCAGGTCATCGTCGGGGAACGGCGGCCAGGGCCAGCTGACGCCGACGCCTCCGACAGAGCCCGGCCCGACGACCGAGCCCGGCCCGACGACCGAGCCTTCCCCACCCTCCTCCGCGGGCGGCCACACCTCATCGGATGGAAGCGGTCACCACCACGGAGGAGGCCAGCCCGGAGGAAGCGGCTCTTCTTCTTCTTCTTCTTCCTCCTCGGCCCACTCGGGATCCGGCGACGGCTCGCCCGGTCAGGGTCATGGGTCGCGCGGAACTCACGACGGCGGATCGTCGCCTGGCGGCGGCGGGTCCCCCGGCAACCAGGGTGGCAATTCACACCAAGGCCAGGGCGGCGGTTCGCACACAGATCAGGGCGGCGGTTCGCACGGTCAGACCGGTGGCGGTTCGCACTCCAGCCAGGGCAGCGGTTCACACGGCGACCAGAGCGGCGGTTCGCGTAGTCAGTCGGGCGGCGGCTCTAACGGCGACCAGAGTGGCGGTTCGCACTCCGGCCAGGGCAGCGGTTCACCCGGCGACCAGGGTGGCAATTCACACCAAGGCCAGGGCGGC
>DASZHF010000124.1:0-2880 GCA_035938095.1 Solirubrobacteraceae bacterium | reverse complement strand
GGGAGCTGACGCCGACCCTGAAGGTAAAGCGCAACGTGGTCAACGACAAGTACGCGACCCTCTTCGACTCGCTCTACGCGTAAGAGCGCGGCGCCGGGCGCCCCCGAGCCGTCCATGCGCCGCAGGACCTGGAGCGCCCTATGCTGGGGGGGCGCGCCTGGCCCGTGAGCTCCGACGTTACTGGTGGTAATGTAGGCGGCCGTCGGCAGCAGAACCGGGGCTGGCGTTGCGCCCACTTCACCCGACACCATGAGGACGGATCCCACCGACACCGGCGGTCTCTTCGTCGGACGCCGCCCGGGCACGGCTCCGGTCAAGTACCGGGCCCTCCCGCAACGGGGCAGCCCGACCCGGCGCCGCGTGGACGCCACGCTGGCGGCTCTGATCCTCGTCGCGATCGCGCTGGTCAACCTCAGCTTCTGGGGACCGCTTCCAGTGGCCTGGCTGTGGGTCGGGTCCCAGGTGGACTATCAGAGCGGGAGCGTGAGCCTGGGAATCTTCGTGGCCTTCGTGGGCCTCCTGTTCACGCTGCTCGGGGGGCTGGTGATCATGCGCCGCATGGATCAGGCGTGGATCCTCGTCCGGCGGGCGGCCGGTCACGATCAGCGGAGCGGGACGCTCACCCTCATCTTCGTGCTCACGGCCGCGATCGGCGGCACCGCCTTCACCGTGTGGCTGCTCCTGTTCGCGGGAATCGGTCCCTCGCTGGCGCCGCGGGTCACCTGAGTCTCGCTGGGAGTGGGCCTGCTCGACTATTACCGCCAATTCCAGGGGCTCAGCGAGCGGGAGGTCAACGCCCGCCTGCGCGAGCGGGCGGCGCAGCGGCGCGAGCAGGCTCTGGCTCGGCTCGAGCCGCTGGACCTGACCGCGACGACCTGGCCCCACCTGCCCCACCCCTACGTGGTCAACGCGGTCACCTACGCCGCTCGCCGCGGGCTCCATCGTTACGTCGGGGCCCAGGCGCAGGAATCGCTGCGCCACCGCCTCGCCGATCTCCACGGGCTCGCGCCCGAGCAGGTGGTGGTCGGCAACGGAGCCGCGTCGCTGCTGGGGTCCGCGGCGCTGGCCCTGCTCGGGCCCGACCGCGAGCTCATCTGCCCGTGGCCGACCTACCCCCTCATCCCGGTCATGGCGCGGCGGGCCGGCGCGCGGGCGGTGCCGGTGGCCGAGTACTCGGTGGAGGCGCTGCTGGCCGCCGTCAACCCGAACACGGCGGCCGTGGCGCTGGCGAGTCCCAACGACCCGACCGGTGAACTGCTGACGGCGAGCGACCTAGGTCGCCTGCTCGGGGAACTGCCCGATCGAGTGTTGGTATTGCTCGACCAGGCCCTGGTCGAGTTCGCGCAGGCCGAGTCCCCCGCCGCCGCCTCGGCCCTGCTGGCAGAGCACGATCGCCTGATCCTGTTCCGCAGCTTCTCCAAGGCCTGGGGACTGGCCGGCCTACGGTGCGGCTATGCGCTCGCGGGACCGGGAGCGCGGGATCTGCTCGAGCACATCGGACCCGAGCTGGGCGTCAACGAGCTGGCCCAGACCGGGGCGCTCGAGGCGCTGCGCAGCTCCGGCCCGCTGATGGACGAGCGCGCGGCGTGGGTGGCCGCCGAGCGGGGGCGGCTCACGACCTCGCTGCGCGAGCTCGGCCTGACGGTCAGCGAGAGCGAGGCCAACTTCGTGTGGTTTGGTCACCCCACGCTCGACGGGTCAGAGCTCGCCCACCGGCTGCGGCGCTCGGCCATCCACGTGGCGCCGGGAGCGGCGCTGGGCGATTCGCGCTTCGTCCGCGCCTCGATCCAGGACTCGGGAGCAACGGACCGGCTGCTGGTCGGCCTGCGAAGCGCCCTGGCCGATCAGTCAGGGGCCGGCGCAGAGGCCGAACAGTCAGGGGCCGGCGCGGAGGCCGATCAGTCAGGGGCTGGCGCGGAGGCCGATCAGTCCTGAGCCGAGGCCGACTGGCGCAGCAAGGCGCCGGTGGTCTGCTCGAGGATCTTGCGCCAGGCCCGCGTCCGCTCGCGCTCGACCGCGAAGTGCTTGACCACCTTGCGCACGCGCGTGGCCGAGATCTCGATTCCGTGGCGCTCGGTTATGCGCTTGAACTTCTCGTAGTCGTCTGCCAGACGGTAGGTCACCGACTGGAACCCGTGGCGGGCGATCTCGACCCGTGACGCGAAGTTCATTATCGGGGTCTGGAACATGAGCTCGTCGTCGGGCTCGGGCTCGATGAGCACGATGTCCACCCCCGGGTAGCGCTGCTCCCACTGGCGGGCCATCTCGTGCAGGCGCTGGTAGGCGAGGAGCTTGAAGGCCTGGTAGCCGACCTGGGGGAAGCCCATGTCCGATACCCGGCGCGGGCGCAGCCCATACACCGTCCGCACCTGCTTGCTGAAGTCGTTGATGAACGGTACGAGCGGATTCACCACGACGATGAACTTCGCTCCGGCCTCGACCGCGATATCGAGGTTCGTGGTGGACACCACGCCGCCGTCGATGAGCTCGCGGTCCTTGACCGCGACCGGCGCGTAGACCATTGGGAGCGCCGCCGAGGCCCGTACGGCGGTCGAGATCGGGACGTCGTCCCACTCGGGCATCCCGAAGATGATGCGCTCGCACGTGTCGAGGTCCGTGGCCGCCAGATAGAGCTCCTTCTCGAGCATGCGAAAGTCGTCGGTGCGGTCGGGGTCCGACAGGACCCGTCGCACGTAGCGCTCCATCCCGGCGCCGGTGTAGGCGCCGGACGGCAGGCCTTCGGCCAGCCCGAGGACCAGATCCATGGCCGAGACCTGGCCCCGAGACTCGACGAACTGCCGGGCCAGGCCCAGGGCGCGGAAGGGCATCAGCACGCCCTTGCGCGCGAACTCGACCAGGTTCGGAGTCAGCAGGGTGCCG
>DASZHF010000123.1:0-18986 GCA_035938095.1 Solirubrobacteraceae bacterium | reverse complement strand
GGGGCGTAGAGCCACACTCCGTCCGACGATCCGCCATGGCCACTCCCGCCTCTACCGAGCCCACGCCGCAGCGCCTGGCGGCCATCCGCGACCAGCTCAAGCTGCTCGCGGACTACCTTTGACCCCGCTGCTCTGAGCCAGCGCGTCACCGCGCTTGAGTCCGAGATGGGGAGCCCCGGCTTCTGGGAGGACTCCGAACGGGCCGCCGGGGTGTCGGCCGACCACGCCCGCCTGCGGCGACGACTGGAGACCTTCGAGTCGCTGCGCCGCGACGTGGACGACCTCGAGGGGCTGGTGGACCTGGCCCGCGTCGACCCGGAGCTGGCCGACGAGGTCGGCGCCCAGATCGAGTCGGTCGAGCAGCGCCTGGAGGCCCTCGAGGAGCAGCGCCTGTTCGCCGGACCGTATGACGCCGGCGACGCGCTGGTCTCCGTCAATGCCGGCGCGGGCGGCACCGACGCCCAGGACTGGGCCGAGATGGTGCTCCGCATGGAGATGCGCTGGGCCGAGAAGCGCGGCTTTCAGGTCGAGTTGCTCGAGGTCAGCCCGGGGGAGGAGGCGGGGATCAAGTCCGCCACCTTCCGGGTCCGGGGCGAAAACGCCTACGGGTTGTTCTCGGCCGAGAAGGGGGTGCACCGGCTGGTGCGCCTATCCCCGTTCGACGCCGCCCACCGGCGCCAGACCAGCTTCGCCGGCGTGGAGGTGGCTCCGGCGGTGGAAGACGTCAAGGATCTCGACATAGACGAGGACGATCTCCAGATCGACACCTACCGGGCCAGCGGCGCGGGGGGCCAGCACGTCAATAAGACCGACTCGGCCGTGCGCATCACCCACCGTCCCAGCGGCATCGTGGTGCAGTGCCAGAACGAGCGCTCGCAGTCCTCTAATAGGGCGACCGCCATGGCCATGCTGCGGGCCAAGCTGCTCGAGGCGGAGGAGCGCCGCCGGGCCGAGGAGGTGGCCCGCGAGCGGGGCGAGGCCCAGGACGTGAACTTCGGCTCGCAGATCCGGTCCTACGTCCTGCACCCGTACCGGATGGTCAAGGACAACCGCACCGACGTGGAGACCGGCGACGTCGACCGCGTGCTTGACGGCGACCTCGACCGGTTCGCGCGGGCCTATCTGCTGCGAGCGGCGTCGCACGCCGCGACATCCGACCCGCGGGGGCCAGAGCCTCCGACGGACGGCGCCGGCTAGGCCGCGCGCGCCGAGCGCCGACGATGCCCGCCCAAACCTCGCGGTGCTTGACGGGAGCGGCGTCAAACGGCGAGGATTCATCGACTTCGACCCGGGAGGGAATGTGATCGCCCACAGCATCGAGATCGACCGTCGACCGGAGGATGTATTCGGGTATCTCGACCAAGTCGAGCGCCACGGGGAGTGGCAGAGCCAGATCGTCAGCACTAAGGTCGATACAGATGGACCGGTTGCGGTGGGAACGCGGGTCCGGGAGATCCGCAAGGTCGGCGGCCGCGAGCAGGACGCAAGTTACGAGATCACCGAGCATGATCCGCCCCGCCGGACCTCGTTCCGCGGCGTCGTCGGTCCGGTCCGGCCGGTCGGCACGGTCACGGTTGAACCGGTCGGTGACGGCTCGAAGTCGCGCGTATCGATCGAGTTCAATCTCGTGGGACACGGGTTCGGGAAGCTGATCGCACCGCTTGCTCGGATGCAGGCCCGGAAGTCGATCGCCGAGAGCCAAGAGCAGCTGAAGGCCAAGCTCGAGGCCGGCGCCTGACCCTGCCCGACCCCATCCCGCCGGTCGAGAGGACACCGGTCGCCAGGACTCATCTCTCCGCCTTGCGAGCGAATGGCGCACCGCTCATCTAGCGCTCGGCGTTCGAGCGCAATATCAGCACGGGCTTGCCGGTGACCCGGCGCTCGGCCAGGTCGCGCAGCGCCTTCGCTCCGTCCGCCAGCGGGTAGCGCGGTCCAACGACGGGACGCAGGTCGCCGCGCCCGACCATCTCAGCCAGCTCGCGCCCGGCTCTCCGGGCGAAACCCTGATCGACGGGCAGCATGCCGCCGAAGTTCACGCCGATGACATCGAGGTGACGGAGCAGGAGCTTGTTGACGGACACCTCGGGTATTCGTCCAGACGCGAAGCCGACGACCAATATGCGCCCCTCGGGTGCAGCAACGCGCAGGCTGGCGTCGAAGCGGTCTCCGCCGACGGGGTCGAAGATCACGTCTGCGCCCCGGCCGTCCGTCTGGTCGCGCACCCCCTGAACCCAGTCTGAATCGGCGTCGAGCACCTCGTGGGCGCCGGCCGCGGCTGCCGCCGCACGCTTGTCGGCGCCCGCGGCCACGGCGATCACCCGAGCGCCGTGAGCGCGCGCCACCTGCACCGCCGCGCTGCCCACCCCGCCCCCGGCGCCGTGCACGAGGACCGTCTCCCCGGCGCGCAGCCGGCCCCTCCGCAGAAGTCCCAGGTGCGCGGTCTGGTAGTTGATCGTGAACGCCGCGCCCTCCTCGAAGGACAGCGCTTCGGGGAGATCGAACACCACGGCCTCTGGGGTGACCACCAGCTCGGCGAATCCGCCGAACGGCGTGGTGGCGGCGACGCGCTGACCCGGTTCCAGGCCGCTCTGCGGCGCCGCCGCCCGGACCACGCCGGCAACCTCGAGGCCGGGGACGAACGGCAGCGGAGGACGTATCTGGTATTCCCCCCTCGTCACCAGGAGATCGACGAACCCCACGCCGGCGGCGTGGACCTCGATCAGCACCATCCCCTCGTGGCGCTCGGGATCGGGGAGCTCCACCTCCCGAAGGCCACCTGGTCCGATGAGCTCGTGCACCTGGAGCGCGCGCACGAGCTGGAGGCTAATAGGGTGAGCGCCGGAGTCTTGGCTCGCGCCTGGGCCGCCGGCGGGCTCGCGCCCGCGCCGCTAGCTCGCCGCTAGCTCGCGCCGGCGCCGCTAGCCTGAGTTGGATGGCCCTGCGCACGCCCTCCGTCCACACCGGTAGCTCCGCTGAAGCGGCGCCGGCCGCCGGTCTGGGCGAGCTGGTGCGCCGAGCCCTGGCCGAGGACGTGGGCCCGGAGGACATCACCACCACGGCGACCGTGGCCGAGAATGCCCGCGCTCAGGCGCTGATCGTCCAGAAGGAGCCGGGCGTGATCTTCGGTCTCGAGGCCGCCGAGGCGACCTTCGCGGCGGTCGATGAGCGGGTAGTCGCCACTCGGCTGGTTCAGGAGGGCGTGTGGCGCGCCGACGGAGCGGTGCTCGAGGTCGAGGGGCCCGCGCGGGCGCTGCTCACCGGCGAGCGCACGGCGCTGAACTTCCTCGCCCGTCTCTCCGGCGTGGCAACCATGTCGGCTCGCTGCGTGCGCGCGGTGCAGGGCACCCAGGCCGTGGTACTCGACACTCGCAAGACCACGCCGGGTCTGCGTGCCCTGGAGAAGGCGGCGGTCGCCGCGGGGGGCGCGACCAATCATCGCGCCGGACTCTTCGACGCGATTCTGATCAAGGACAACCACATCGCGCTGGCCGGCGGACTCAGCGAGGCCGTCCGGCGCGCCCACGAAGCGCGGCCGGGGTTCCCAGTCGAGGTGGAGTGCTCCTCCTTGGACGAGGTGCGCGAAGCGCTCGAGGCTGGAGCGAGCCGGCTTCTGCTGGACAACATGACGCCCGCCCAGGCGGCGGAAGCGGCAGCCAAGGTGGCTGGCCGAGTCGACCTCGAGTGCAGCGGGGGCGTGACGTTGGACACGATCCGCGACTACGCGGCCACGGGCGTCCAGTTCGTCTCGGTGGGTGCCCTGACCCACTCGGCCCCGGCCCTCGATCTCGCTCTGCGGCTGAAGGCCCTTCCGGAGGACTGAGCCCGCCCGAGAGCCCGCAATGGACGGCGGGCGCGTTCCATTAACCTGGAAACCGGGCTTCGAGCCTCCCACCCCCGATAACCCGGAGACCTCCCCGTGAACCTCCCCATGGCCCCCACCAACGGGATCGCCCAGGCGACGTCCTCCCAGCCGGACGTGCTGTCCCTGGAGAGCATCCCTGCCCTGCAAGACGAGGTCCGCGCGCTGGCCCGCGAGCGCGAAGCCGTGATCCTCGCCCACAACTACCAGCTGCCCGAGGTGCAGGACGTGGCCGACTACGTCGGCGACTCGCTGGGACTCTCTCAGCAGGCGGCCCGCTCGGGGGCGCCGGTGATCGTCTTCTGCGGCGTTCACTTCATGGCCGAGACCGCATCGATTCTGTGCCCCGACAGCCGAGTGCTGATTCCCGACCTCGACGCCGGTTGCTCGCTGGCAGACTCGATCACGGCCGAAGAGCTGCGCGCGTGGAAAGCCGAACACCCAGGTGCGGTGGTGGTCATGTACGTCAACACCACGGCCGAGGTCAAGGCGCTGACCGACTATTGCGTGACCTCCTCCAACGCGGTGGCTGTCGTGCAGCACATTTACGCCACCCACGGGGAGGACGCCGAGATCCTGTTCGGACCCGACATGTTCCTGGGCGCGTACGTGGAGCGAATGACCGGCCGGCGCATGCACGTGTGGGACGGCGAGTGTCACGTGCACGCGGGCATTCGGCCCTCGGACATCGAGGCCACGCGGGCCGCGCATCCCGGCGCCGACTTCCTGATTCACCCCGAGTGCGGGTGCTCGACCAGCGTGATGGAGTACGTGGCCGCCGGCGACGTCGAAGCCGAGGGCGTGCACATGCTCTCGACTGGCGGCATGCTGCGCTACGCAGAGCACGCACGACCCGGCACGACGGCGATCGTGGCCACCGAGGTCGGGATGCTGTACCCCCTGCGCCAGGCCGCTCCCGACACCGAGTTCGTGGCGGCCAACGAGGCCGCCAGCTGCAGGTACATGAAGATGATCACGCTGCCCAAGCTGCGTGACTCGCTACGCGACGACCAGTTCGAGGTGCGCGTGACCGAGGAGATCGCACGCGCGGCGCGCGTGCCGATCGAGCGGATGGTGGCTATCTCCTAGGTTCCCGGGGGCGTGCCCCGGAAGGCCGAAGGGGACGCCCCCGGGCACCGCGCATGGCGTCTGCCCAGGGACGTCCCGCATCGGCTCGGGCTCGCGCCCGATCGGCGAGGGTGCTAACTCACGCCGCCGGCTTGATGAGGGCCAGCGACCAGAACCGCACCCCCTTGGGGTCTGCGCCCAATCCCAGCGAGTGCACGAGCGTCCCGGGAGTCAGGGCGTCGGTGCCGCACGGACGGATTGTCGGCTCTCCGGGTCCCTTGCCGGGGTACCCAGCCGGGGGCTGGCCCCCGGTCGGCGGTGCGGGCGGCTGCGTCGCCCCCGGCATGGACGTTGAGGGCACCGACCCGGGCTCGACCGAACGCCGCGAGGCGGGCGCCGAGCTGGTCGGGCCCTGGTAGTCCTGCGGCCCGGTGGTGCCGAACGGCGGCTTGGTAGGCCCGCCGCTAGGCGGCTCCGGTCGAGGCGGCAGCTTGGGAGGCGTGCCGCACACGATCTTCGTCCGCGGTTCGATGGCGCCGGTCAGAACCTGACCGTCGTTGAGCGTCACCGTGAGCACGTTGTTCGCAAACGAGGTCACGGTCCCGGCCGTCAGGGAGATCAGGCTCGGGGGCGAGGTGTTCTGAACCACAACCTGAGTGCCTTGCACCTGATGCGTACCCGGCCGGCTCGCCGAACGGTGGCGGGGCTGGTGGGGATGGCGAGCGAACGCCCCCAGAGGGAGCGCCAGCAACGCCGATGCGGCCATTCCGGCCGCGATGGCCGGTCTGACTCTGATCATGACTTGCTCCTTTCTTGGCAGCCGGGCTGCCTCCGATGGAGGTCCCTGGCTTTGCGTGCCGCTCTCACGAGCGGGTTGCCTTTGTCGGGAGCTCAGACTGGGGGTGCCGAACGAATGTCAGGCGTCGCCGTCGAAACGAGGACGGATGATCTATCCGGCCGGCGCGACGGGCGCCGGAGGGCGCGTCGGGGCGGGCGTCGCCGGCGTCGGTGGCGGCGCGCTGCGGTAGGGGGGTGCCTTCCCCGGCTCGGGGACCGGCCACCGAGGTCCGTTCGGGCCGCGCAGCGGTACCGGGTGGGGGAGGTGGCTCGGCCACTGTCCGGGCGGTCGCCGCCAGCGCAATACGGGAGGTCGCGGACGGGGGTGGGGCGGCTCGGCGTAATGTGGACCCGCTCCGGGGGCGGTCGGCCAGGAACCGGGAGGCTTGCTCTGGGAGGAGGTCGCGCCCGGCTTCCAGCCCGGCCCCGGAGCGTCACCAGGTCCTGGCTTCGGAGGACGACCGCGGCTCGGGTCGGGCGAGCCCGGGTGCCCGGAAGCGGGCGGTTTTCCTGGGTCAGGCGGCCGCGGGTGTCCGGAGTTGGGCGGGCGCGGGTGTGACGGATCCGGCGGGCGCGGGTGTCCAGAATCGGGCGGCCGCTGGTGTCCGGAATCGGGTGGGCGCGGCTGTCCGGGTGTCGGCGGGCGGGTCTGGCCTCGCCCCGAGGTCAGCGGGCGCTGCCCGTTGCCGAGACCGGGCCACGGCGGGACCGGGCCGGTGGGCGCCGGCACTGTGGATGGCGGGGCCGGGGAATCCACGGTCGGCTGCGGAGGGAGTTCCGAGACTGGGCCAGGTCTGGACGCGGGCGGACCTGAGGGGGCGGCTGGACCCGGGCGGGCACCGACCAGTGGCGACACAGCCGCCCGATGGTGGGGCGTCCAGGGGCGCCGCGGAATGGAGTCGGCGACGACGCGCGCCACCGCCCTCAGGGCCGGCGGGTGCGGCGCCGGACCCGTGCCGATCAGCGCTGGAGCTGCGGTCACCGCGCCGCCCGCAACGACCGCCACCGTACCCGCCTTCAGCAGGCTGCTGGCCAGCCCGGCACTCCCGACGCCGCCGGCCAGTCCGGCCGCCCCGCGAAGCGCGGGCTCGCCGTCGCTGACGACCGAGGCCAACCAGGTGGTGACTGGGGTGGGGGTGAGAGCCGTGACGGCCGACCGCAGCGTGGTGCGCGCTGCGTGAACGAGCTGGCGCAACGCGCCGTGGCTCACTCCGAGCTCGCGGGCCAGGTCGGCCTGCTCGCGCCCATCGATGACCGTCCCGAGGAGCGCCGCGCGCTGACGATCGGGGAGCGCCGCTACTCCGCCCAGGGTCTCACGGAGCATGGCCCGGGTCTCGAAGTGCTCCTGAGGATCATGGCTGCCAGCCACCCGCTCGCTGAACAGGGTCTCCCGGGCCGGCCCGCGGCGGAGCTGGTCGACGGCGGCGTTGTGCGCAATTCGGTGAAGCCACGCGCGGACCTCGACCACTTCGGCACCTGCGCGCAGTGCCGTCCAGGCGTGCAGGAAGGCCTGCTGCACCGCATCCTCGGCCCCCGCGTGGTCCACCAGCCGCCGGCAGTGGCGCCACAGCTCGCGCCGGTAGCGCTCGCTGAGGGCCTCGAAGGCGAGCACATGCCCATCGGCGGCCAGGGCCAGCAGCCGCCGGTCTGACTGTGTGCGCAACAGCGCCGTGGGCAACCTCGGGGTCATGACATCACCGGGGGTATCGGTTGCGGTCGCGGGCGGACTTGATCGGGTGGGCTCGAGCGCTGGACCAACGCGCCTGGACACGTGGACGGTCTCGTGTAAGAACGGTGTGCAGCGCGCCCAGACGGGCGACGGTTGCGATAGCGCCCAGCGTGAGACGCGCGAGGACGGCAAATGTCAGGAAGCGGCCGGCGCTACTCGAATTCGGCCGGCGCTACTCGACTTCGGCCGGCGCCAGCGAACGCCGACGAGCTATTCGAAGTCAGACGCATCGTGCGGCCCGACCGAGGCCACCGCCAGCCGGTCCTCCACGAGCCGTGCGACCTCGACGACCTCGTCGTGGCTGACGGAGTCCAGCGCGTCGATGGCGCGATCCGGGTCGATGTCCTCTCCGAAGACAATCGCCTGGTACGCGCCATGGCGAGCCACGGCGTTGGTGTTCTCGAAAGCCAACACGCGCCGTCCCGCCGCATACGAGCGCGCGCGCTCGACCTCCTCGCGCGTCGGGCCCTCTTCGCGCAGCTCGGTGACGATCTCCCTCATGCGGCCATACGCCTCCAGAGTGTGGCTGGAGTCCAGCCCGGCGGCGAGCTGCAGGATCGGTACGTCGGCGAACGCGTGGTCGACCGCGTAGACCGAGTACGCCAGCCCTCTCTGTTCACGGATCTCGTCGAACAGGCGCGAGCCCATCGAGCCGCCCAGGAGCGTCGAGTAGATCGTCAGCGCCGCGCGAGCGCGGGCGTCTCTGGGATCGACCGCGGGGCGATAGATCATGCGCAGGTGCGACTGGTTGGTGTCGCGCCGCTCGGCGAGCGTCTCGGGTACGAAGTCGGGGGCGGGCTCGTAGGGCTCGGGCGCCTGCAGGGCCGGGAAGCGACCGAAAGCATCCTCGAGCTGGCCGTCGGCGGGCAGGTGATCGAGGTTGCCGACCAGGAAGGCGCCCCCCCGCGCACCCGCCCAGCGGCGCTCGCGGAAGGCGACGATCGCATCGCGGCTGAAGCTGCGCAGGTGCTCCTCGGGCCCCAGCACCGTCCGGCCCAGCGGGTGCTCGCCAAACGCGGCCCGGTCGATGAGGTACTCAGCGACGACCGCCGGCTGGTCGTAGGCGCGGGCGATCTCCTGGATGACGACGCCCCGCTCGCGGTCGAGCTCCTCGGAATCAAGCCGCGGGCGCCCGACGAAATCGGTGAGCAGGTCGATCGCCTCGGGCGCCTTCTCCGCCCGGACGGTGATGTGGAAGGCGACCAGATCATGGCTCGTGTAGGCGTTGAGCTGGCCGCCCAGGCGTTCGGCGGTCTCGTTGACCGCGCGGTAGGTGTCGTACTTCTCGCCCCCCTTGAACACGAGGTGCTCGAGGAAATGGGCCATGCCGTTCTCGTCTGGCCGCTCGGTCCGGGCCCCGGCGTCGAAGGCGACCAGGACCGTGAGGGCGCGGGTGCCAGGGAGGCCAACCCGGTACAGCGGGAGGCCGTTCGCGAGGCTGGAAATCGAGACCGAGGCCATGACTTACACCGTAGCCGAGCGGCCTCGGCGCCCCTCGTCGCCGGTTTTCGGCCCCAACATCCCTGCAAATCGCCTTGCAAGCTGCTTGGCTGGACCCGCGCGCACGGTACTCTCCCCGGCCGGATGGCGGCCGCCGAGCGACCTGCGACGACCCGACGTGCCCGCGCCCGGCCCACGGTTCCGGCGACTCGTGGAGCCTCGCGGCCGTCGTTTGACGCCCGCGGAGCCGTGCTTCCCGGCGCTCCGGGCAGCAGTCGAGGCGCTCCCGCCGCTCCCGCGGCTGGGGTCCCGGTCGAGGACGGGAAGGGCAACGCGGACTCGCCCGCGAGCCTTCAGGTGATCGACTTTCGCGGCATTTCGAAGGTCTATGAGAGCGGAGACGTGGGCCTGGAGGGCATCACCTTCCAGGTGACGCGGGGCGAGTTCGTCTTCCTCGTGGGACCCACCGGGTCGGGGAAGTCCACCGTGATGAGGCTCCTGATCAAAGAGCTCGAGCCCTCGCGCGGGACGATCCGGGTCGCCGGGCGCAAGCTGGCGGACATGGAGCGGCGCAAGGTCCCCTATTACCGTCGCAACATCGGCGTGGTCTTCCAGGACTTCAAGCTGCTGCCGAACCGGACGGTCTACGACAACGTGGCCTACACGCTGCAGGTCACGGGGCGCTCGCGGCGAGAGATCCGCCAGAAGGTCCCTGACATCCTGCGCCTGACTGGGCTGTCCACGAAGCTCCACAACTATCCCGACCAGCTGTCCGGGGGCGAGCAGCAGCGCGTGTCGGTGGCACGCGCCTTCGCCAATCACCCGCCCCTGCTGCTGGCCGACGAGCCGACCGGCAACCTGGATCCCGAGACGTCGATCGGGATCATGCAACTGCTCTACCGCATCAACCGCACCGGCACGACCGTCTTGGTCGCCACCCACGACAACGCGATGGTCGACCGCATGCGCCGCCGCGTGATCGAGCTCAACGCCGGCCGGATCGTGCGCGACGAGGATGCCGGCCGCTACGCCGCCCAGGACGAGAGCACAGCGGAGTTCGCGGCCCGCCTGCGCGGTGAGCCGGGGACCGCGGAGCCAGTTCGGGCCAGCGCGGCCCATCGGCGCTTCTCGCGCCCCCCGGAACCCTCGGTGCCCGAGCTCGAGCCCGCGGACTCAGCGGACTTCGATTGGACTGAGCCCGGGCCTCGCGCATGAAGCTCGGCTTCTTCCTGCGCGAGACGCTTCGGACCATGCGGCGCAACGCCGTCCCGAGCTTTGCCGCCATGGCCTCGGTGCTCGTGACGATGCTCGTTCTCGGGGTGTTCATCCCGATCGTTCAGGCGACGACCGGCGCCGCAAACGAGATCCGCAGCCGGGTGCTAGTCGACGTCTACCTGAAGTCAACCGCCCGGCCCGACGACATCGCCCGAGTGAACTTTCTGCTGACGCACAACACGCCGCATGTCAAGCACGTGCAGTTCGTCTCCAAGCAGCAGGCGTATCTCGAGCAGCGCAAGAACAACCCCGAGGCATATGCGCTGCTCGGGTCCAATCCGCTTCCCGACACCTTCCGCATCACCCCCGACAAGGCCGACAACGTCGTTGCGATCAAGAACGAGCTCACTTCGTCCGGGGGAGCCTTCAGGGACGCGGCTATCGACCAGGTGCGCGATCAGAAGGATCAAACGCAGAAGATCCTGTCGGCCACGCGGGTGGTCAAGTTGACCGTGGCGATCCTGGCCGCCCTGCTGATCATCGCCTCGGTGCTGCTGATCTCCAACACCATTCGGCTGTCGGTGTTCGCCCGCCGGCGCGAGATCGAGGTGATGAAGCTGGTCGGGGCGACGGATTGGTTCATTCGCTGGCCGTTCGTGATCGAGGGCCTTGTCCTGGGGGCGACCGGGGGTGCGCTGGCCGTCCTGATGCTGGCGATCGGCAAGATCGCCCTTATCGACCCCCTCACCCACGACTTCTCGCTCATCGCGGCACCGTCGACGATCAACTTCGGGCTCCTGATCGCCGTCCTGATGGCCGCCTCGGTGGCCGTGGCCTCGGCCGGCTCGGGCATCTCGCTGCGTCGTTTCCTGCGGGTCTAGCGCGGGACGACCCGTCGCGGTGGCTACCTTTGGGGTTGCTCCGTCAGCGCGCACCAGTAGATGCCCGATAGCCGCCGTCCTCCGTATCCGTTCATAGTCGTCCTTCTGCTGCTGCCGCTGATGCTGGTGGCCGGCGTGTGGTGGGGTGGCCATCCCCAGGATCTGCCCGGGTTCCTGCGCGGCCTGGTCCCCGGCAACACCCGGGTCATGAGCGAGGCCCTCAACGACGTCCAGCACGACTACTACCGGAGGGTCCCGAGCTCGCAACTCGTCAACGCCTCGATTCAGGGAATGGTGACGCAGCTCGGTGACCGTTTCTCGAGCTATTTCAGCCCGTCGGAGTACCGGGCCTACCTCAGCGAGGCCGACCTGCACTTCTCCGGGATCGGAACTGAGGTTCGCCGAACGTCGCTCGGGCTGCGTATCAGCCGGGTCTATGACGCCTCTCCGGCGGCGCGGGCCGGCATCCGGGTCGGCGACCTGATCACGGGCGCCGACGGACACGCGCTGGCCGGTCTATCGGAGAGCGACGCGACGGGTCGGATCAAGGGCCGGCCCGGCACCCCGGTGACGCTCCAGATTCGACGGGCGGGACGCACATTGAATCTGCGGGTCGTGCGAGCCACCGTGTCTGTGCCCCTGGTGGCCTCTCAGATCCACCAGGTCCGCGGGATCAAGCTGGGGGCGACGGCGCTGGCCACTTTCGACGCGGGCGCACACACTCAGCTGCGCCAGGCGATCGACCGGTTGCTGTCCCAGGGGGCGCGGGGGATCGTGCTCGACCTCCGCGGGAACCCCGGTGGCCTGGTCGACGAGGCGCGGACGGTGGCCAGCATCTTCATCCCCGATGGCCCGATTGTCACCACCCGGGGACGCACCCAGCCCACCACGACCCTGACCGCGACGGGCGGCGCGATCCGGAGCTCGATCCCGGTCGTCGTACTGGTCGACCACGGGACCGCGTCGGCGGCGGAGATCGTGGCCGGGGCGCTCCAGGACCGCCACCGCGCGCTCATCGTGGGTACCCACACATTCGGCAAGGGCGTCTTCCAGGAGGTCAAGCCTCTGTCCAACGGCGGCGCACTCGATATCACGGTGGGCGAGTACTTCACGCCCAGTGGACACAACCTGGGCGGCGGCGGCATCAAGCTGGGGGCGGGCGTCGCTCCCAACGTCTATGCCGTGAGCTCTCCCCACAGCTCACGCGACACAGCCCTGAACGTCGCCTTGAGCACACTCGCCACCCACGTGAAATGAACGCCCGGGGCGCGACCGAGTCGCGCTCCACGCTGGTGGCGGTGCTGCAGCGGCGGGGACGATTCATGGTGGCCGAGCCGTTCTTCGAGCGCGGCCGGCGGCTGACGGTCGACCCGCGCCTGGACGCGGGCAGCGGACGCCGGCGTTCGGGCGGCGCGGTGCGCGAGGCTCGTCCCGGCGACCTCGTCGTGGTGGCGCTCGGCGACCGCCGGGCGGGCCGGCGAGGGCCAGCGGCTCGGGTGGTGCGAGTGCTGGGACGCCCGCAAGTGGCACGCGACGTGATCGAGGCCCTAATGGTCGACCGCGGTCTGCGCCGCCGGTTCGATCCCGCGGTGGAGCATGAGGCCCGGGCGGCGCGCGCCGGCTCCTCTCCGGACGCCGAGAGCCGGCGCGACCTGCGCGAGCTTCCCACCTTCACGATCGACCCCGCGAGCGCGCGCGACTTCGACGACGCCGTGTCGGCGGAGTCGCTGGGGGAGGGCCGCGTTCGAGTGTGGGCGCACATCGCCGACGTGAGCTCCTTCGTCCGGCCCGGATCGCTCATGGATCGCGAGGCGTACCGGCGGGCGAACAGCGTTTACGTGCCGGGCGCGGTGGAGCCGATGCTCCCCGAGGCGCTGTCCAGCGACGCGTGCTCGCTCGTGCCCGACCGCGATCGACTGGCCATCACGGTCGAACTCGACCTCGACGACTCCACCGTGACGCGGACCGCCTACTACCGGTCGGTGATCCGTTCGGATGCCCGGCTCGATTACGACCGTGTCGACCGCGTGTTCGCCGGGCACGAACGGGCCCAAGAGCCGTGGCGGGTGCCACTCGAGGCGGCGCGCGCGGCGGCGGCGGCGCTGGCAGCCGAGCGCGCCCGGCGCGGGGCTCTGGTCGTGCAGACGGCCGAGCCGGAGTTCACCTTTGACGAGGCGGGGGAGGTCGTGGAGGTGTGCCGGGCTCAGCAAACCGAGGCCCATTCCCTGATCGAGCACCTCATGATCGCCGCCAACGAGCAGGTTGCCCGCCTGCTCTCCGAGCGCGATGTGCCCGCCCTGTACCGAGTCCACGAACGTCCCGACCCGCAGAGCGTGGAAGCGCTGGTGGAGGCTCTCGCGACGCTGGACGTTCCCACGCCGCCGCTTCCTGAACACCTCTCGCCCCAGCAGGCAGACGAGGCCGTGGCCGCGATCTCGCGCCTCGTCGACGCGCACGTACGTCGCAGCGGACGAGGCCGCGAGGCCTTCACGTCGCTCATTCTGCGGTCTCTCAAGCAGGCGTACTACAGCCCCCGCAACCTGGGGCACTCGGGCCTGCGCTCGGCGTCCTACTGCCACTTCACCTCACCCATCCGCCGCTACCCGGACCTGGTGTGTCACCGCGCTTTGCTCTCGGGCGTCGAGGGCAGCGAGCCGCCGCCGCGGGCGCAGGATCTGGCCGAGGCAGGAGCCTGGACGTCGGCGCGAGAGCGCGAGGCGATGGTGATCGAGCGCGACGCCGATGACGTAGCGCGCTGTTTCCTGCTCGAGCGGCGACTGCGGGAGGGGAGCTTCGACGAGGAATTCGAGGGCGAGGTCGTCGGGATGGTCCGGGCGGGGCTGTTCGTGTCCTTCGGCGAGGGATTCGAGGGCATGCTCGCGGTGCGGCGGCTGCGCGGCGATTGGTGGGAGCTCAACGAGCAGGGGACGATCATGCACGCGGTCCACGGCGGAACCGCGATCCGGCTGGGTGACCCGGTGGCGGTGAGGGTGCATCGGATCGAGGCGCCGCGGGGCCGGGTGGACCTGGTGCCCGTGTGATGCCGCCCGGCTTTACGTCCTAAGCTCGGTCGATGGCCAAGAAGGGCAAGAAGAAGGTGGCCCCGGGTGATGTGGCGACCAATCGCTACGCCTCCTACCGCTACCACCTGCTCGAACGCTACGAGTGCGGGATCGTCCTCCAGGGCACGGAGGTCAAGTCCCTACGCACCGGGACCGCGCAGATCAAGGACGGATACGCGACGATCAGCGACGGAGAGCTGTGGCTGCACAACGTCCACATTCCCCCGTACAAGGCGGCCGCCCGCGACAACCACGACCCCGAGCGCCCCCGCAAGCTGCTGATGCACCGACGCGAGATCGAGCGTCTCGCCGGCAAGGTGGCCGAGCGCGGCCTGACGCTGGTTCCCACCCGCATCTATTTCTCGGGTTCGCACGCCAAGGTCGAGATCGCGGTGGCGCGCGGCAAGGACCTCTACGACAAGCGCGAGGCGATCCGCACCCGCGAGACTCGACGCGAGCTCCAGCGAGCGCTGCGCGAGGCCAACCGGTGAGCTGACCTCGGACTGGTCGGGATGCGAGCCCGGGAGGGCAGGCACCCTTGACCGACCCGGGACGCCGGCCGGGAGGGAGCGCAGCCGGTCCCTAGGGCAGGTGGCGGACGAGCTGCGTCGCGTCCACGCCGACCGCGAGGACGACGATGAGGCCGATGTACACCGCCGCCACCGCGAGGCGGGCGCGGGGCGCCACGCGGTAGTAGGCGGTGGCCTCCGGGTCACCGGTCCGGCGTTGGCGCCACCGGTGCCAGGTCTGCATGCCGCCGAAGAGCAGGATGAGCAGGATGATCGGGCTCGGGAAGAGGATCGCGGCCGCCGCCATGGCCGCCAGGCCCACGAACCACATGGCCGGCGCCATCGCCGCCATCGCTCGGCCGCCGTCGAGTGGTACCAGCGGCACGAGGTTGAACAGGTTCAGGAAGAACCCGATGAAGGCGAGGGCCAGGAAGAGCTGATTCCCGGTCGCCTCGTAGATCGGGATCATGGCCGCCGCGCCAACCGTTCCCAGGATCGGACCCGCGAGCCCCACCTTCGCCTCGGCGAGCGCGTTGTCGCCGAGCGACCGCGCGGAGATGACCGCGCCCAAGAAGGGGATGAACATCGGCGCACTGGCGCGGATGCCCTCGCGGCGCAGTTGGATCACGTGGCCCATCTCGTGGATGAACAGCAGGATCACGAAGCCGATCGCGAACTGCCAGCCCCAGATCAGGCTGTAGGCGGCGATCGAGACCAGCATCGTGCCCGAGGTCGTCAACAGCTTGAGCTTTGGGAGTAGCAGGAGCAGCGCCTTGAACTGGGCGGCGAACTTGGCGATGGCCGCGCCGATCACGGCAAGGGCGCCGGTGATGCGCTTGGCCAGCGGTCGCCGCTCGCTCCCGAAGGGATCGGCGGCGTCGCGATCGCCGGCAACCGGCGACGCAGCCGGCGTCTCCAGCGCGCCCACCGGCGGCTGGGGAATCTCGGGGAAGACCAGCGAACGCTTGCGTTCCATGAGGGCCATTGTGGCAGCGTGCCCTTCCGGCGACCTTAAGCCTCAACAAATTCCTGCAGGATGCGTGGTCGGGACGGGCGAGGCCTTGCGCTCCCCGGGGGCCGCGTTCTAGGGTCAAACCAGACGCGGAACCAAGCCGCGAAGAGCGAGGCCACTGAGGTGTGAGGCCGCGCCACCCGAGGATCGGAGCCACCCCCGGCAACGATCGGAAGGTTCCTCAAGCGGCTTGGGCCGCGTCGCTTTCATACGGAGCGCGATCGCCGGCGGGGCGCGATCATGGTCTTGTGACGCGTGGGGCGCCGGCGGTGGTTGTGGTTGCTCTGGCGCTCGGCCTCCTCCTGGTTGCCGGCGCGCCGGGGGCGCTGGGTCGGGCGCCGGTCGGCTCGCCGCGCCAGGCTTACGGGCCGCCCGGGCCGTCGGCGCCGTCCGAGTTCAGTTGTTACAACCCCTTCCAGGCCAATGCCGACTACGAGGCCTACGGGCCGACGGACGTCAACGCCCAGGCCGGCAACGGGCGGGTCACGGTGGGCGAGAACGCAGCCGGCACGCTGACCGTCTTCAAGTATCCGAATCCCAGCTATTACAACCAGGTCAAGTACCTGGCCACCGGTCGCGACGCCCAGGGTCGGGCCCAGCCCCAGTTCCCCAACGACGGAAGCTTTGCCGGGCTGCGCTACCAGACTCGCGCCGGGACCGGGTTCAGCTGGCTGCGCGACTGGTCGACGACCCAGACCTACGACTCGGCCGACACCGCCGTTCCGGTGACGACCTATTCCTCTCCGGCGCCGCTCGGCATCACGGTGACCGACATCGACGTCGCGGTCCCCGGGACGTCGAGCTTCGTACGCGAGTACTGGGTGACTCGCCAACCGGGCTCACCGGTCAGCGCCGCCCGACTCGTCTACTACGAGAACTTCAACCCGGTGGCCACGCGCCTCACCTACCTCCCAATCGCCGACTGGTGCCTGACCCAGCTCTCAGACCAGCACGCTGCCTACCAGGCTGGCCCGGCAGCGATCGTCAACTGGTGGCAGGGCGCCGATCAGGCCTCGGGCCAGCCCTCGGCGGTCGCGCTGGCGATCGGATGGCAAGGTCGCGACGCGGCCCATCAGGTCGGTCGCGACGGCTATGACCCGGCCTCGGCTCCTGGGGGCGCGCCGGACCCCTATCAGCAGCTCGCCCAAGCTCCCTACGAGCTCGGCGGGGCTGTCGGGGCGGACGGTCAGACCACGGGAGCGCTGGCGGCCGATCTGCACTTCGATGCCGGCGGGCGGGCGGAGGCCCGCCTGATCGTCTCAGCGGCCCCGGATCCAGCCGGAGCGCTCGAGGCGCTGCAGACGGCCCGCAGCCGTCCCTTCTCCACCCAGATGTCAGCCGAGGCCCTCGACTGGCGCGCGTGGCTCGCCGGCACGCAGCTTCCCGCGGACAGCGATACCCGGGTGGTCGACGTCGCCAAGCGCTCACTGATCACGGTGCGTCTGGCAATCGATCCCGAGACCAGTGCCATCGTCGCCTCATCCGATACCCAGGGACCGTACGGCGAGGATTGGATCCGAGACGGATCGTTCATCAACCAGGTGCTCGACCGCAACGGCAAGACCTCGCTGGTCACCGCGCACAACCTCTTCTACGCCCGGATCCAGACGTCGGCCACCAATCCGAGCCCGGTGCGGCCAGCGGGCAACTGGGCGATGGCCTCCTACGGCGATGGCATCGATGGCGCCCCCATCCCGTGGGAGATCGACGAGACGGGACTGGGCATCTGGGCGCTGTGGGATCACGCCGGCAACCTGCAGGGCGCCGCGCGCAACGCTTACCTACAGGCCGTCTACCCGGCCATCGCGCGGGCCGCGACATTCCTGACCGGCTGCCAGGACCCCACGACGGGACTCCAGTGCGAGGCCAACGAGGATGACAACCCCACGCCGAGCGAGAGCCTGCACGGGGCCGAGACCGTGCTGCTCGGCCTGCGCTCCGCGGTCGCGGCCGCGAGCGCGCTCGGCGACACCGGGGTTCAGGTGGCGGCGTGGCAGGCGCGCCTGGCCCGCCTCGATCAGGCGGTGGCCGCGCTGTATGACCCGGCGACTCAGTCCTACCGCGAGGGGAACGCCACCGGCAACGCCTACAACGTCGATTACGGGGACGGCGGATGGCTCCTGTGGCCGGTCCAGTTCCGCGGCTACCAGGACGCCACCATGCGCGGGGAGGCCAACTCGGTGCGCCGCGCGATGGATGCCTCGCTCGCCTCGGCCCAGGGGTCCTACGAGGGCAAGGCCCTGCTCGGGCTCGCTCACGCGTGGAGCTCGCCCACGAGCGCTCAGTCGCAGGAGCTGCATAGCGTGCTGCGCTCACTGGCCTCGGCCTACACGACGAACACGGGGCTGTTCGGAGAGGCGTGGCGGCGCCTGGGTGGGAATCGACCCCATCCGCTGCAGGACATGCCCCACGTCTGGGAGCACTCGCTCTTCTACCTCTCGGCCCTAGCCATCGACGGCGGCGCGCCGTACCGGTTCGAGGCCAGCGACTTCTACCAGCGGGCATGCGCCAGCGGCGAGGCGCCCGCGCTCGCCTGTCCAGCGGGGACCGCGCCGGGCGCACGGCCGGGCGTGCCTGGCGGCCAGCACTGCCGGACCCAGGCGAGAGGGCGGGCTCGGGGCCGGGGGCGTCGCCATCGGCGAGCCGGATCGGTGGTCGCCCGGCGCCGTCACCGGCGCGTCAGCCGCCACCAACGCGCGGAGCGCAGATGCCGGCCGCTCCGGCACCGCGCGGGTGGGCACGGGCGCCGGAGGGTTCACCCTCGGCGCTTGGCGGCCCGGCGCCGGAACAGGAAATAGCCCGCCGGAGCGGGGTCGGCGGCTAGACTGAGCTCAGCTACATCCCCGGGGACGACAGGCTTAGACGTGGTCGATTCGCGGGGGTGGTTGCGAGTCGAGGTCCCGGGCGGCCTCGTAAAACACCCGGGAAAACAATAAGTGCGGACTCTCACGAGTACGCCCTCGCTGCTTAGTTAAGAGCTAGGCATGAGGTCTTGGCCCCCGCTCGCCTGCGGCGGGGATCGCCGGGATCAGATAGCAGGCTCACCCGGTGAGGCCCGCCTCCGCCGATCCGGGGACATCTCAGGAGGCTGGCTCCCCGGAACCCCGCCGGCGTGGCGACCGGGGAGCGAGATCAGAGCGCCGGCTACGCTCGTAGACACCACCTCTTGCGCGATCGCGGACGCGGGTTCAATTCCCGCCGTCTCCACTTACGCAAAGAATTCGAACCGCCCTGCGCGCTCGTGTCGCCGGCGGGCGTTTCGATGAGCGCAAGCGCGTCGATCGAGGTGACGGCGCGGTAGAAGGGCCGGCCGATGTCGGCGGCGACCGGCTCGAGCCGGATGGGCCCAAGGAGCTCACGCAGGGTCTGGGCCG
>DASZHF010000122.1:0-14445 GCA_035938095.1 Solirubrobacteraceae bacterium | reverse complement strand
CCACCTGCTCGGGCGCGAGCCCGTGGAGATCGGCGAGGCGGTGGCGCAGCGATTCCTGCGCCTGGGCCCCGACGTAACGATGGAGCCCGCGGCGAGCGGCGTAGGTGACCGCGTTGACCACGTAGGGGTGGGGCAGGTGCGGCCAGGTCGTCGCGGTCAGGTCGAGCGGCTCGAGCCGAGCCAGAGCCTGCTCGCGCCGCTGCGCCGCCCGCTCGCGCAGGCGGGCGTTGACCTCCCGCTCGCTGAGCCCCTGGAATTGGCGGTAATAGTCGAGCAGGGCCACTCCCGAGCGAGACTCAGGTGACCCGCGGCGCCAGCGACGGGCCGATTCCGGCGAACAGGAGCAGCCAGACGGTGAACGCGGAGCCGCCGATCGCGGCCGTGAGCACAAAGATCAGGCTGAGCGTTCCGGTCCGCTGATCGTGACCGGCCGCCCGCCGGACGAGGATCCACGCCTGATCCATCCGGCGCATGACCACCAATCCCCCGAGCAGCGTGAACATCAGGCCGACGAAGGCCACGAAGATCCCCAGGCTCACGCTCCCGCTCTGATAGTCCACCTGGGATCCGACCCAGAGCCAGGCCACGGGAAGCGGTCCCCAGAAGCTGAGGTTGACCAGCGCGATGCCCATCAGGATCAGGACCGCCAGCGTGGCGTCGAGCCGGCGCCGGCTGGCGCCGCCCCGTTGCGGGAGCGTCCGGTACTTGACCGGAGCCGTGCCCGGGCGGCGTCCAACGAAGAGACCGCCGGTGTCGGTGGGATCCGTCCTCATGGTGATGGGAAAAGTGGGGTGCAACGCCAGCCCCGGTGCTGCTGCCCACGGTCGCCTACATTACCACCAGTAACGTCGGAGCTCACGGGCCAGGCGCGCCCCCCCAGCATAGGGCGCTCCAGGTCCTCCTGCGCATGTACGGCGCGGGGGCGCCCCGCGCCGCGCTCTCACGCGTAGAGCGAGTCGAAGAGGGTCGCGTACTTGTCGTTGACCACGTTGCGCTTGACCTTCAGGGTCGGCGTCAGCTCCCCCGTCTCCTGGGAGAGATCGTGGTCCAGGATCGCGAACTTCTTGACCTGCTCGACCTGGGCGTACCGGGCGTTGACGCGGTCGAGCTCATCCTGGATGAGCGCGTGCACCTTCTCGTGCGCGGCCAGCGACGCCAGGTCCGTGGGGATGCCCTGGTCGCGCGCCCAGGGCACGATCTCCTCCTCGTCCAGGGTGATCAGCACCACGGGATAGGGCCGGCGGTCGCCGTGCATGACCGCCTGGGAGATCCAACGCGACTGCTTGAGATCGTTCTCGATGTTCGCCGGGGTGAGGTTCTTGCCGCCGGCCGTGATGATGATGTCCTTCTTGCGGCCGGTGATCGTGAGGTATCCGTCCTCGTCGAGGGATCCGAGGTCGCCGGTGTGCAACCAGCCGTCCACCACCGCTCCGAAGCTGGCGTCGTCGTTCTTGTAGTAGCCCTCGAAGATGTTGGCTCCCTTGATGAGGATCTCGCCGTCGTCGGCGATCTTCAGCTCCACCCCGGGGAACGCCCGCCCCACGGTCCCGAACCGGTGCTCCTCCACGGTCGAGTAGGTCGCCGCGGTCGCCGTCTCGGTCATGCCGTAGCCCTCGAGCACCGGAACACCGCAGGCATAGAAGAACTCGAGGATCTCCCTGGCGATCGGGGCGGCTCCGGTCACCGCCTGGCGCACCCGTCCGCCGAAGATGGCCCGCACGTTGCGGTACAAGCTCTCCTCGGCCGCGTCGAACGCCTGGCGAAGCTCGGTGGGCACCGGCTCGCCCCGGGCTTCGAGGTCGCGCACCTTGACGCCGACCTCCACCGCCTGGCGGAACCTCTCGCGATCCGCCTCGGAGGACTGGTCGAGCGCCGCCGTGGCGAGGGTGTAGATCTTCTCGAAGATCCGGGGGACCGAGGGGAAGTAGGTGGGATGGACCTCGTTGAGCTCGGCGACGATCTGCTTGGGGTCGCCCCCGAAGTACGCGATCGTTCCGCCCAGGTCGTAGGACAAGAGCTGGATGAGCAGGGCGAAGGCGTGGGCCAACGGCAGGTAGAGGTAGGTCACCTCGCCGCCTCCCTCGAGTACCTCGAGCGAGATGCACATGTCGAGCATCGAGCGGTAGTTGGCGTGCGTGAGAACGCAGCCCTTCGGAGGACCGGTGGTGCCGGAGGTGTAGATGAACGTGAACGGGTCTTCCGGGTTCACGCCGGCGCTTCGCGCCTCGAGCTCCGAGGCCTCGCGGCCGCGCCCCCGCTCGCGCAGCTCGGCCAGCGAGATCGCGTCCGAGACCTCGCCCTCGGGGTCGATCACCACCATCGTTCGGAGGTTCGGGAGACGGTCGCGAACCTGGACGATCTTGGCCACCTGGCTCGCGTTCTCGCAGATGATCGCGGTGGCCTCGGAGTTGCCCGCCACCCACTCGCACTCCTCGGGTGCGTTGGTCGGGTAGATCGGCACGGCAACGGCACCGGCGCTGGTTACGGCAAAGTCCGCATAGGTCCACTCTGGGCGCGTGTTGCACAGGATGCAGACGCGATCCCCTGGCTCGATGCCCGCGTCGATGAGCCCGAGCCCGATCTCGCGCACGATCTCTCCGACCTCGGCGAAGGTCACGTCTTCCCACTCGCCCGCGCGTTTGTGGCGAACCGCGACCCGGTCTGCGTACCGTTCGGCGGCGCGCGCCATCAGGTCGGCGATCGTCCTGGATCCGGTCGACTGGATTGCCTCGGCCGACTCGGCGGCGCTGGGCGCGGGGGTGGTGACCTCCATCTCTCCTCCTCGGACGGGCGGCTGACTGAGCGTCGATTCTAGAGGCCCGCCGCAAGGCCGGATGGCGTCAGCGGAGCGGCCGAGCGTGAATCATCCCCGTCACGGCCCAAGTCGGCCCGCGGTCACCGCGCCGGTCGGGCGCCCGTTGCGCCCGGACCCGCGATATCGAGTCCTCGGCGTTACGCCTTGGCTGGCTGCTCGGCGACCTGCGCGGCGTGGCGCAGGTTCATGAGAAACAGGCTCTTGTCGATCCTACCCTGGAAGATGGGCACGCCCATCTCCATGCACTTGACGATGACTTCGCGACGCTCGAGTCCGGCCTCCCGCGCGAGCTCGGTCGGCGTCAGATGGTTCGCCATCGGGGCATCCCTCCAGTCAGTTGTTCGAGCGTAGATATACCGCTTGAGGAGGACGGCCTCAAGACAAATCGGCACATAAGCCGAGCCCATGCCGGTACCTCCACCCAAAGTTGCCCATTTCGCCCTCGGGTGGGTAGGCGGGCGCGGGCGGCTAGATCGGATTGGGGACGTCGATGAAGCTGTGGCGCACCCCGAAGCGGGCCTCGAGGTGCTCACCCAGGGCCCTGATTCCGAAGGTCTCGGTCGCGTAGTGGCCGGCAGCGATGAAGTGGATCTCCGCCTCGCGGGCCTGGCTCATTACCCGTTCGGCCGGCTCGCCGGTGAGGAAGGCGTCCAGGCCCTTCGCGATCGCCTCCTCGAGCCACTGCGCGCCCGCGCCCGAGACGATCCCCACGCTGCGCACGCGCTCCGGACCGCAGGCGAAGACCAGCGGCCGCCGACCGGTGAGCTCCTCGATTCGTCCCAGCAAGACCTCCGCCTCGACGCCGCCGTCGGTCCAGGAGCCCTGACAGCCCAGCGCCTGGCCCCGGTGCTCGCCGAAGGGGACGCGCTCCTGGCAGCCCAGGCGCTCGGCGATCAGGGCGTTGTTGCCGACCTGCGGATGGGCGTCAAGGGGCAGGTGGTAGGCGGCCAGGCTCATGTCGTGATCGAGCAGCAGCTTCAGGCGACGCTTGAGCGACGCGTCGATGGTCCGGGGCCCGGAGTCCCACAGGATGCCGTGGTGGACCAGCACCAGGTCCGCACTCTCGCGGGCGGCCAGCTCGAAGAGCTCCGCGTGGGCGGTGACCCCGGTGACGACCCTATTCACCTCGGGGCGGCCCGGGACCTGGAGGCCGTTGGGGCCGTAATCCTCGAAGGATGCTGCCCCCAGCAGCTCGTCCAGAGCCTCGATGATGTCTGGGAGCGGGGCCATGGCGTCAGCATTCACACCACGTACTTGGCGAAAACGGTTTTACACGGTACAGTTTCCGGCCTCTTGGGGCCCGCGGAAGGGGCCCCTGTTGGAGGGACAGGGGAATTGCTCAGGACAGCAGGGGAAGTGGCGTCTCGGCCGGCGCGTGGTCAGACGCCTCGACTGGACCGGATGCTGCGAGTGGCCGGTGGAGCGAGCTCGACCGCCACTGCTTACGCTGACGAAGACCGCCTCGTCGCTGCCGTGCGCGAGGGCGACGATGCCGCCTTCGAGCTCATCTTCCGGCGATACCGTGAGCGGATCGGCTCCTACGTGCGCCGGCTGGTGGGTGACCACGCCCGGGCCGAGGACATCACTCAGGAGGTGTTCCTCGCCGCCCTGAGGCGGATGCGTCAGACCCAGGGGCGAATCCTGCTCAAGCCGTGGCTCTACGAGATCGCCAAGAACGCGTCGATCGATCATTTTCGGCGCTCCCGCCGCGCCGAGGAGATCTCCTACGAGGGAGACGGCCGCCTCGCTCCGGCGGACTACGACCGCCTCGTCGCGCCGGTTCCCAGCCCCGACGACGCGATCGATACGAAGCACCGGCTCGACACGCTCTGCGGTGCGTTCGGATCGCTGTCGGACATTCATCACGAGGTGCTCATCCTGCGCGAGCTGGAGGGGCGCTCCTATCGTGAGATCGGGGATCGCCTCGGGCTCACCCGGCCGGCGGTCGAAAGCACTCTGTTTCGCGCCCGTCGCCGGCTCAGCGAGGAATACGACGAGCTGGCCAGTGGGCGGCGCTGCGCCCGGGTTCAGGGGACCATCATGCTGGCGGCCAGCAGCGGCGATCTGGGGTCGCGCGATCTGCGGCGCGTGGCCAAGCACCTGTCCCACTGCCGTCCCTGCCGGCGCCACGCCGCTGCGCTCGGGGTGTCGGGCGAGTTTCTCTCCACTCCGCGGCGCGGCATGGCCCGCGTCGCCGCTCTCATCCCCTGGCCGGCGCTCTTCCTGCGCCGCGTGGCACTCCCGCGCCGCAACGGCGGGCTGCTGAGAGGCTCTGCTCAGGCCGCGCGTGTGCAGGAGTGGTCTGCCGGACTGTCCCAGGCCGGGGATGGTATGGCCGCGGTCTGGAGCAAGCTCGTGGTCAGCGCGGTCGCCGTGGCCGCCGTCGGCATGGGAGCGGGCATGCCCTCCGGCGCCGTCCGGCGCGCGCACGTCCGGACCATTCCGCCCCACACCGTCCAGCGGGGCATCGTGGCGCCCTTCCAGCAGATGCTGGGGACCATGTGGAAGCGTGGGCATCTCGGAGCCGGCATCCGGGCCAGAGGATTCATCGAGCGCAACGGCGGGCTCGGGCGCTCACGCGGGTTCGGCCTGCGCTCTGCGCCGGGCGACCCGCGGCCGCGGCTGGGGCCGGGTGGTGGTCGCCCTGGAGCCGGGCACGGGCGGGCACACGGTTCGGGCGGAGGTCAGGGCTCGCTGCGTGGCCTGCCGAACCTTTATGACTCCGGGCCTCGCGGCCAGGGGCCCTTGCGCCAAACGGTCGGCCAGGCCGTCCGCACGGTGCGCCCGGCGCTGGAGCGCGCGGGCATCGGTCGGGGCACGGTGAGCTCTTCGGTGGTGCACGCCGCCGCGGCCCGGCGGTCGGTCGCCGCCGCGGGGAGCGCGGCTTCCAGGGCGGGAGCCCCCGCCCGGCCGGTCGCGGGTCCGCCGCCGCAGGCAGGGGCGGTGGGGCCCAACCCGCCTCCCACCCCGACCCGGGGTTGAACGCCGCCACGGGCGGCGAGGGCGCGGACGCCCCCGAGGGCCCCGCCGACGGCGAGGGCCCCTTCCTCGAGTCGCTCACCGATACGAGGCTGTACTCGATCGGCGCCTACTTCTGCGACCAGCATCCCGACCTGATCGACGACGTGATCGCTCAGAGTGAGGCGATCGAGCAGACCGGCCTCGAGCGCTACGCGCAGGCCGAGGGGATGTCGCTGGAGGCGTGCTTTCAGACGCTGATGACCGGGCTGGCTGTCCGCTACTACAAGGCGGTAGCGGGCCAGCAGCCCTAGCTGGACGCCGAATCGCGTATGGGATACTGCGCCCTCTTTCGGGGCGTGGCGCAGCCTGGTAGCGCGCACCGTTCGGGTCGGTGAGGTCCCCGGTTCAAATCCGGGCGCCCCGATTAATTACGCGGGCCGCCGGTCCCGCATCCGGGTGAAGAGGTCCAGCTGATCGCGCGCGGACAGTTGGAAGACGCGTGGAGGGTCTCGTCGAGGTCACTGGTCGCAACCGGCCTTGCGCTGGATCTCCTCACCGGTTAGGTTCGCTTCATCGGTGAGGAAGAAAACAGGCGCCGCCTGGTGCAGAGACGCCGGGTGGCGCGTAATCAGATCCGTGGGAGACCGAAGCGGCGCCACCGCTAGATCGATTGCGAGTCTTTCGCTTCAGATCTGAGCTGGGTCTTGGTTTGGCGGCCGTCCATGGTGCGCTCCGCCTCTGCGTGGCCGCCCTCGTCGCCGGCTTGGTGCTGCCGGCAGGGGCGGAGGCGGCGGGTCCTTGGTACCCCGAAACGGCGAATGCGAACAGCTCGACGGTGATCCAGGATGCTGCCGTTGGTCCAAACGGCACGACGCTCGGCCTGTTGACGCCCACGGCTGCGCTGACCTATTCCGAGTGCCCGAATAACGGCAGCTTCGGTGCGCTGCGCGAGATCGACTATGACCCAGGCCGCCAGGACGCGGGTGGTCGTGTCGCCTACGCCGGGCAGGGTGACACGGCTGCGTTCTTCTTTGCCACGGGTAGCTCAGCGGGCACAGCGCCGGGCTGGCACGCATTCGCGAGCGTCCGCCCCGCGGGCGGGAGCTTTGCGCAGCCTCAGCCGTTGACCGCAAGCGGCGTTCCGGGCTCGGGAGGCGACTCTCCCCCGTTCGCAGCGCTTGCTGGCGGACCCGACGGCGAGTTCGCCGTGATCTGGTCGTCGCCCGGCGCCCCGGTCCAGGCCAGCATCCGCCCGCCAGGAGGGCAGTTCGGTCCTCGGACGGTTAATGCCGGCGCGAGCACGATGCCGATCGTCGCCGTAGGCGGCAATGGCATCGCCGCAATCGGGTGGGTTGAGGGCGGCGACGTGTGGGCCAGGGTCAGCGAGCACTCAGGACAGTTCGGCGGGTCCATGCAGCTCGGCGCGGTCGCCAATGGCCAAGGGGCATCCCTGGCTGTCGATGGGCAGGGCAACGTCAGCGTCGCGTGGACACACCCTTCGGGATCCGTTTGGGTCGCGACCCGTTCTCCTGGGGGCAACTTCGGGCCGGTGACCACGCTCGACACGCATGGCACGAGCGGGCCGCAGATCGCTTACGACGGGGCCGGCACCCTCGTGGCCGCCTGGATGACATCGAGCGGAGGCGGGGGAACCGTGTACGCCACCCGGCCCAGCGGGGGCAGCTTCTCGGCGGCACAAAGTCTCGGCATCGGCAGCCTGGTGCGCCTGGCCGCCGGGCCTACCGGGGACGTCATAGCCCTGGGGTCAGGCAGCGGAACGCAGGCGGTCCTTCGCCCCAGTGGAGGCTCGTTCGGCAGCGTCGAGCCGGTGAGCCCTGGCCAGCAGCGTGATCTGGCCGTTGGTCCCAATGGGACCGCGTTCTCCTTCTCGCGTAGCAGTGGCCAGGATTACGCCACCCGTGGGCACGACTGCGCGCCCCCGCCGTACTTCGATCCCAAGTCGCTGGTTCCGACGACGCCAGCGCCCAGCACTCCCGCTAGCAACACCTCCACGGCGCCAGTCCAGCCGTGCGCGAGCCTGGCCGGCTCGTCCTCGCACCGTCGCCGTCAGCGCAGGCCCTCGCTGAAACGGGCCCTGACCATCCGCCTCCAACGAACTGGTTTATGTCGCCTGACGATCGCCGGCTCGGTCGCGATCAAAACCAAGCGCTACCAGCTCCTCCCAGTCACCGTCCCCGCCGGCACCAGCACTGCGACTACGCGTCTGGCCCTGCCTCGGCGCTCCCTGCGTAAGGTCAAGGCCGCACTGCGTCACCGCAAAATGGTCACGGCCACGCTGACAATCACGACGGTGGACGTGCTTGGGCGGAGTAGCACAGAAACTCAGCAGATCCGCCTGCAAGGCTAAGCAGATGTTCATCCCACCCCCGGGCCCCCGCCGCGAGATGCACGATCGCACGCGCGGTCGGCGATTTAGGTGACAAGGGCGGCGAGCTTCGGGAGAGGGGTCGGCACTCATGGGTCCTGAAGCAGCCCGAGGACGTTGCCATCGGGGTCGGTGACGGTGGCCACCAGCCGGCCGCCACCTACGTTGCGCACGGGCTCCTTCACGGTGGCGCCGGCAGCGGTCACCTCGGCCAGCTTCGCCTCGATGTCTGGCACCTGCCAGTAGGCCACCGGACAGGTCATGCCCTGCGGTCCACCGCCCGGAAGCAGCCCGACGTGCTGGCCCTCGGCCTCGAAACCGACGTAGTAGTCCGAGTCGGCCTGCGGTGGGACGCCGAGCAGGGCGGCGTACACCGCCTTTGCTGTCGCCAGGTCGGACACGGGATGCAGCACGGTCTTGATTCCCTGGGTGGCAGAGCCGGTCATGGTCGCTCCTGAGGTCGTGGGTCACTCCGACCCGGTGTGTCGGGTCGAGCTTAAAGACGAACGCGCGCCGCTCGCCCCGCCGGCCACCGTGCCGAAACGCAGCCCGTCCATGAGCAGGCCGAGGACGCGCCGGGCCTGGGTGGCCCACCGCTCGCTCTCGGCGTCGATCGTCCAGACGGCGTTCATCGAGGTGAGGACGTCCGCGGCCTCTGCGTCGGGACGGATCCGACCGGCGGCGATGCCGGCCTCGAGGAGCTCGCTGACCGCCGCGAGCAGCCGCTCGCGGGTCGTCGGGAAGAGGTCGGACTGCGACGCGGCGATCGACTTCAGCGCGCCGGCGAGGCCGCGCTTGGTCGTCGCGTAGGCGACGAAGCGCTCCATCCACTCCGCGAGCGCGGCGTCGGGCGGGCGCGTGGCCAGAAGCTCGCCGGCCGACGCGCAGAGCTGGTCGACCTCGTTTCGGTAGACGGCCTCGATCAGTTCCTCGCGGGTGGGGAAGTGACGGTAGAGGGTGCCGATCCCGACGCCCGCCGTGCGAGCGATCAGCTCGAGCGACACGTCGGGGCCGGAGGCGGCGAAGTGCTTGCTCGCTGCGCGTAGGAGCTTCTCGCGGTTCTTACGCGCATCGGCGCGCATGGGGCGGGTGACGTCGGCGGAGGCCATGTGGAGGATGTAAACGGAGGAAGCCTCCGAATGGTGATAGGCTTCTGAAACGCAAACGGAGGTTATCTCCGCTTAGAAGATAGCCGACGCACACGAAGGACAACCACCGAAAGTCAGGGAGAGCGCATGACCACCACTGATCTCATCACCACTCAGTTCGGGTTTGAGTCGACGGCGGCGGAGGTGATCGAGGGCATCGATCTCTCGGGCCGGCGCGCGATCGTGACCGGCGGCTCGTCGGGGATCGGGGTCGAGACGGCCCGGGCGCTGGCCGGGGCGGGCGCCGACGTAACTCTCGCGGTGCGCGACACCGACGCCGGCGAGCGCACGGCCGCCGACATCACCGCCACGACGACCAACCCCGCGGTCCACGTGGGCCGGCTCGACCTCGCCGACCGGGCCTCGGTCGCCGCCTTCGCGGCGGACTGGAGCGGGCCGCTTGACCTCCTCATCAACAACGCCGGCGTGATGGCCCTGCCCGACCTCCAGCTCACCCCCGACGGCTGGGAGACGCAGTTCGCGACCAACCACCTCGGACACTTCGCGCTCGCGCTCGGCCTCCACGACGCCCTCGCCGCCGCCACCAACGCCCGCATCGTCTCGCTCAGCTCCCGCGGGCACCTGCGCTCGCCGGTCGTCTTCGAGGACATCAACTTCGCCCACCGCCCCTATGACCCCTGGCTCGCCTACGGACAATCCAAGACCGCTAACGTCCTGTTCGCCGTCGAAGCCACCCGCCGCTGGGCCAGCGACGGCATCGCCGCGAACGCCGTCCACCCCGGCGCCATCGCCGACACCAACCTGTCGCGCCACATGAACCCCGACGACATCGCGAGCCTGCGAGCCTCGGGAACATTCAGGTTTAAGACCATCGACCAAGGCGCGGCGACGAGCGTCCTGGTCGCCACGTCACCCCAGCTCGAGGGCATCGGCGGGCGCTACTTCGAGGACTGCAACGAAGCGCACGTCCTCGAGCCAGCCGGCGCGCAGACCAGCAGCCAGGACCCGGGTGCCTACCGGCCGCTACGGGGAGACGGCGTCGCCGCCTACGCGCTCGACGCCGACAACGCGAACCGGCTGTGGGAGGTATCGCTCAGCGCGATCGGGTGAATCGCCTCAGCGCGATCGGGTGAATCGCCCGGCGGGCGAAACCGTACGCCCGGTCTAGCAGCAGCGAGCCGAAACTGAAGCTGGGATCGGTTGCAAGCCTCCGCATCGGCACCAGATAGCATGTCTGATCGCGCATGAGGGCGCGAGGGGGAATCGACCTGGGCGGGACGAAGATCCAGGCGGTAATCGCCGGGCCGCGCCACGGCGTCCTCGGTCAGGCCCGCCGCCCGACCCCCACCGCCGGCGGTCCCCGCGCCGTGATTAAGGCGATGGTCGCCACTCTCACCGAGGCCGCTGGCCAGGCCGGGATCGAGGTGAGCGCGCTCGAGGGCGTCGGCGTGGGGTCCCCCGGGGAGGTCGACGGCGAGACCGGCACCGTCGCCAACGCGGGCAACCTGCCGGGCTGGACGGGGAGCTATCCCGTGCGCGAAGAGCTCGAGAAGCAGCTCGGCGTGGCGGTGGCCGTGGGTAACGACGTATCGGTGGCCACCGAGGCCGAGGCCCGCCTCGGGGCCGGACGTCCCTACAACTCTTTCGTCGGTGTGTTCTGGGGCACGGGCGTGGGCGGTGGCCTGATCTTTGACCGTCAGCTCTGGCAGGGACGGGGCTTCGCGGGCGAGATTGGCCACATGGTCGTCAAGCTCGGTGGAGCGCCCTGTCCATGCGGGCGCCGGGGCTGCCTGGAGGCCTACGCGGGCCGGGCCTCGATGGAGCGCAAGGCCCGCAAGCGCCACGCCAAGGGCGAGAAGACCGTGCTGCTGAAGATCATGCGCGAGCACGACCGCCCGCGAATGACGAGCGGCGTCTGGGCCCGGGCGCTCGAGCGCGAGGACGAGCTGGCGCTGCGGATCGTCAACCGGGCCGTGGAGGCGCTCGGGGCCGGGATCGCCTCCGTAATTAATCTCCTGGACCTCGAGGCGGTGATCATCGGCGGCGGTCTCGGCCTGCGGCTCGGCCAGCCCTATGTCGAGCGCATCGAGGCCGCCATGTTCCCCCACCTGTTCGTCGACCAGCGCCCTCCGGCCGTCCACCTGGCCGAGCTGGGTGACCTGGGCGGCGCCATCGGGGCGTCCCTGCTCCCGGCCCCGCCGGTCTTGGCGGTCGCCTGATGGCCGCCTCCCGGGACCCGGATTCCCGCGCCCCCGATCGTGAGCCGGGACCGGGGCAGCCCCCGTTCCCGATCGATGTCGAGGAGATCGCCGGGCGGCGAGGCCAGACGGTGATCGATGCCCAGGACCAGCGGCTGGGCAAGCTCGAGGAGATCTACCTCGATCCGGACACCGGCCACCCGGCCTTTGCGTGCGTCAAGGTGGGCCTGCTCGGGCGCCGCCAGAGCTTCGTCTCGCTGGCCGGGGCCGCCATGGAAGACGGTTACGTGCGGGTCGCCTACCTGCGCGCCCAGGTGAAGAACGCCCCCCGCCTGCCGCCCGAGCCCCAGCTCACCCGGGCGGCCGCGCGCCAGTTGTCCGAGCACTACGCGCTCCAGCAGCCGCCGGTCCACGCCCCCGACCTCCCCGCCGGCGACCTGTCCGCGACGGACTACGCGGCGGGCGACCGAGAGCTGATGGCCCGGCTCGACGCGCTCGAGCGCCGCGTGCGGGCGCTCCAGGAGACCCTCGGCTAACGCCCGCCCGACCGCGCCTGCCAGGTCTGCCACGCCTCCACCATGCCGATGCGATCGAGGATCGCCGGGTGGTCGGCGGAGAACAGCTTGTCGAAGGTGTAGGGCCGGGGATCGGCCCGGCTCACGCGCGCCAGCTCGACGAACAGCGCTCGAGTGGCGGCCGGATCGCGCGTCGCCTGTAACGAGGACCAGTCCGCCTCGGCCTCCATGTGCCGCGAGATCGCATTCTGGGCCGGCAAGAGCGCCAGGTGCACCGCCACGAACACGAGCAGCGCCACCGGCACGGCGGTGGGCTCGTACATTCCGCCTCGGCGCCGGGTGGCCAGCGCCACGAGCAGCGCGAACGGGAACGCGAACAGCGCGCTCCAGCCCAGCCGCTTCCACAGGTGATGGTGCGCCAGGTGCCCAAGCTCATGGGCCAGCACGGCGTCCACCTCCCGCCTGCTGAAGCGACTATCCAGCAGCGTGTCCCACAGGATCACCCGCTTGGTCGGTCCGAGCCCGGTGGCCTCGGCATTGGGCTGGGTCGTGAGCTGGTGCACGTCCTCGACCTGCACGCTCACCCCGTGGACGCCCTCCACGCGCGCGTAGCGGGCGGCGTCGGCGGCCAGGGCGGAAACGTCGAGCGGTCGCAGGTTGGGCAGCAGATACGGGCTCACGAACGTCAGTACCCCGCTCAGCGCGACGAACACGGGCGCCGCCGCGATCCACCACAGCCGGCGCGTCACTCCCGCGAGCCCCATCACGATCAGGATCGCCAGGCAGATGAACAGGAACTGCCCGCCCAGCGCCAGCCACGAGCCGATCGCGTACTCCACGTACCCCACGTTGGACAGGTGGTGGTCGCGGGCCCACCACAGCTCGGCCAGCCCGAACGGCAGCTGCGCGATCCACACCAGCGCGAAGCCGAGCATGCCGAGCAGGAAGCCGGTCCCGATCCGGCCCGCCGCGGACTCCCGCACCAGCCGGGCCCCGCGCCGGGCGTAGAGGACCAGGACCCCGACCAGGACCACGTCGGCCCACACGGCGAGCAGATGGACGACGACGTCGTAGTTCGCAGCCCGGTCGAGCTCGGCCTGGGTGAAGAAGGACTGCGCGCGCAGGTGGGGGAAGACGAGGTTCTCGGGGACTGTGGTGCTGTCCCACAACGCGACCCCCGCCCACACCCCGGCCGCGACGGCGATTGCGGCGGCGGCCAGGATTAAGGATCTGGGAATCAGCGGTCTAGGGAAGGGGCGCCGGCGGGGCGGGCACGGGGCCGGGCTCCGGGACCACCGCCCCGGAATTGAACTCCGCGGCCGGACCGCTGTACGGGTACTGATCGGTCAGCAGGTAGAACCCGTACGCGGAGACCTGGGCCTGGTAGCGCAGGCAGTAGGCGCCCAGCCGGACCAGTCCCGGGGGCATCCGAGCGGTGAACAGCGCGACGAACCAGCCGCCGACGGCGACGGCGATCGCGACCCCGAACAGGGTGCTCACCACCAGGAAGGCCGGGAGGGCGAGCAGCAGCCGGAAGAACGTGCGCCACCGGTTCTGGGTGGTCGGCGGATCGACCTCCACCTCGACCGGATAGCCGCCGGGCGCACCGCCGAACGGCGGGTAGGGGTTGGCGACCAGGATCAGGTAGGCGTACACCCGCGTCGTGTAGCGCAGGTAGGAGGTCAGGAAGCCGTGGAAGCTCTCCGGCGCTCGGCCCGTGATGAGAATCATCAGCCAGTTCAGGAAGGCGGCGATCTGCGCCGCGAATCCCCAGATGTAGAGCCAGACGAAGTGCGGGAACGCGAGCAGAAGGCGGAAGAAGACCGTCAGCCGCGACCGCTGACGGTCGTCACCGGCCGTAAGCCGGACCGGGTGCGCCCGACGCTCGGCGATCGCCGTGAACGAGTTCGGATCGCTGTTGGGGTAGCGGTCGGTGAGTAGGAACAGATAGCCGTACGCCTGGGCGTTGTAGGCGATCCCGTAGGCGCCGAGGTTCCGCAGGCCCGGCGGCATCTGTCCGCGCACCATCGAGGCGAACCAGCCCAGGAACGCGGCGGTCCCCGCGGCGCCACCGCCATTGCCACCACCGCCCGAGCCGCTGGTGTTCACGCTGAACCCGCCGCCCACGAGGCCGGCTAGCCACAGAGGGGGCAGCGCCAGGACCGCCCGGAATCCGGTCACCCAGCGGTTCTGGTGCTCGGCGGGCGGGTCGATCTCCAGATCGATCGGGTAGCTGCCCGGCTCGCCCGTGAATCCCGGGAACGGATTGGCGGCCAGCAGCACGAACGCGTTCACGTGGGTCGCGTAGCGCACGTACCGGGCCAGGAAGTTGTGCAGTCCGCCCGGACTGCGCCCGCTGAACAGGGTCGCGAACCAGTTGGCGACGGCGGCCACGAGCGCCGCCACCGTCCACAGGGCCAGCCAGATGAAGTGCGGAATGGCCAGCAGCAGCCGGAAGAAG
>DASZHF010000121.1:0-8661 GCA_035938095.1 Solirubrobacteraceae bacterium | reverse complement strand
CCTGAGGGCCCCAGTCCGCCCAGACGATCGGACCGGAGGCAAGTCGGTTCCTGGCCGTCAGCGCCCCCTCGTGCCTCAGCCGGTCCTCGGAGGCGGCGAACAACAGCTGGCGCACCTGCGGGAACTTGCCGAGCAGGGTCGAGTAGTCGTTCGGATCGATCGCGCGCACATCGATCGGGCACAGGTTGCCCGTGACGTTCACGCGCCCGATGCTGGCGTTGGTCACGCACGGTCCGTGATTGGGATCGGGTGGAGGGTCGAACGACGTCGCGCAGACCATCACCTGGTCGCCACGCAGCGTGCCTGGCTGCTGGTTGTTATCGCCCGGCGTCGTGAACTCGTCCTGCGGTCCCCCGGCGAAGCTGAAGCGCCCCGTCTGGGCGCTCGCGTCGGTGATGATCACGGCGCGCGGGTTCCACGTGCCGGGGTTGTAGATCGTGCGCAGGACCGGTGCCGTCCCCGGGCAGATGGCGTCGACGCGCCCGTCGCCGTTGAGGTCCCAGAGGATCTCCTTCGGCGTCACCGACTCGAGGGCCTTGACGTCGGCGGGGAGCTGGGGCGGCTGGGATGGGTCAATCGACGGCACCTCGATGCCCAAGCTCGGGCAGGTGAAGTCCGAGGCGCTGGCAGTGCCGAGGTCCATCTGCTCATCGATCTTCCTGCAGCCGCCAACGTTGTAACGCACGCCCCCCGTGGGGAGGTACCACACGCTATTGGGCGCATGGAGCAGGACCCGGCAGCGGTCAACGCCCCTGATTGGTCTGGTGGTGTTGACCTGATTATCCGGCGGGGGCTGGCCTATCTTCACCGGACGGTTGGGCCGGGGTTTGAAGAGCCCGGGCACCCCTGGCGGAATGGTCGTGCCCGGCGGAAGGGCACTGCCGTCCTGGCACGCCTGTGTCGCCTTCGTCACCCCGTCCTTCAGGCGTGAGAGCACGAGGGCGTCGATCGCCTTCTTGTACTCGCCGCTGATCGCCATCAGGTTTGTGGGGTCGGCGCCGTTACGGCCGCCGTCGCGGAAGAGCTCGCTGTCGACGGTTCCGGTGGGCAGCTCGACTAGCACCTCGTTGTCCGCGCGGACGCCGTTCTCGCCCGCGGGGTTGCCCGTGATGACATTGCAGGTAAGGGCGCGACCGAGGTCCTCAGGTGCCACCTGGTAGCGGGAGTCCGTCGCGCCCGCGATCTGCTCGTAGGTGCCGCCCCGCTTGCGATACCAGCTGAAGCGGTAATGAAAGGGCTCGATACCGTAGGCCGCATAGTCGTCGCGCCAGATCCCGTTGATGCAATCGACGTGGCGGTGGAGCGGATTGGCGTCGCCCGGCGGCAGGGCCGAGAGTACGACGTGCGGGCGCTGGACTAGCCAGGGCGCACCGTCGATCGCCCGGACCCCGTTGCTGCTTACGACCGGAGCCGCGCCCCCGACGTCATTGTGCGCGTAGACGAGGCACTCAATGAACTTACCCGCGTCCCCGTGGGCGTCAACGAGGAGGTCACGGTCGTAGCTGCGGGTCAGGGTGTAGTACTTCCCGTTGGCCCCCTGGATGGCCGTCCCGTTACGGACCCACTGGTAGTAGAAGTCGCCTGCTGATTCCTCTGGGCCATTCGTCCACGAGCCGGGGTTGCAGACAAGGTAGTGGCCGGCGAGCGGGTTAATGCCATATGGCCCGTACTTCGGGTCCGCGGTTGCGTCGCCAGTGATGTAGGGAGGCGAGACGTTGACCGGTGCGCCGTGGTCGGCGCGCAGGGACGTGCTGGCCCGATCGGCGTTCCAATACCCGGCGCCGGCGCTGTCGGACTGGAACCTTCCGTATTCGTGGCAACGCAGGCGCGAGCCCGCGTCTGCATCCTTGACCGTGTAGGTGGTGCCGGTGGCCCCGTCGATTGCGGTCCAGCTGGAGTCGTTCTCGAAATGGGTATCGCGTGGCGCGCGCTCCCACGTGAACGTCCGGTTCGTCAGGCCGTCGCGGTCCGTGCACGTGAGGGCTTGGCCGACCTGCGGGGTTCCCGTCAGGGATGGTCCCTGGATATACGGGGTGTAAGGCACGTCGGGCGGAGTCGTCGCGCCGGCGTTCTGAAGGGTGGCGAGCTGGGGGGCCGTGAGGGCGTGGTCGAAGATCTCGACCTCGTCGATCGAGGCGGCCAAGTTGACGGACGGATACCCGCCGCAGTTTTGGGCCTGGTTGTCGCTCGGCCCGGCGATCATCAACTCGTCGTTCCCCGACCCCGTCGGGTCGTACGGGTATGACAACCTCCCGTCGGTCAGATATCGGGGGAGGTCCTGAGCGGCCGCCTGCCTCCCGTCGATCCAGAGCGATATCACGCGACCGCTCCCGGGCCGTCCCCCGTCGAAGACCCCCGCGACGGCGTGCCAGGTTCGGTCGAAAACCTGATCGGCCGAGACCTCCGGGGTACGGACGACTGTGACTCCGTCAAAGCTGAACTGGTTCTCGAGCGTGACGTAAAACTGTATGCCCCCGTTCTCCCCCGTCACCAGCCCCCAGGCGCCGCCATAGGCAGTGCAGGGGTCGCCGGTGAGACCATCCGCATCGCGCGATCCCCTCACCGCGATCACGCTGTTCGTGTAGTAGCGATTCCGGGCCTTGACCCACAGGGCCTCCGTGACCTGTGCGGGGCTCATGCGGTCGTGGTTGGCCCCCGAGCCCCCGAGGTCCCACGTCAGCCCGTTACCGAATCCGTTGAAGGTGAAGGCGTTGTTGAAGCGCCCGGGGGTCGTCGAGATCCAATTTCCGTAGAGATCGCCGACGGAGCCTTGCGCGGGGTAGGTGGAGGCGTGACCGACGTAGGCGCCCGTCGCGGGCCCTTTCTCGGCGGCGTAGGCACTGTCGAGCGGAACCCTTATCTCCGGGGAACAGACATCCGGAGCGTTGACGGCATCGGGACACTGACTCCCCCACGCAGCGGCAGGGAAGCCGACCACGGCCAAGGCGGCGATAATCGGGACCAGTCGGAGCAGCCCCCTCATGCACCGACGACTCTCTCAGATCGGCCCGCCGCCGTAAAGTGGCGGTGACGCCCTCGACGCGGGTTTAGCAAACATCCTGCTCGGCCGCCAGCAGGAAACTCCGCAGTACCCCCAGGACCTCTATCTCGCCCTGCACGACCTCGCGGCACAGTTCCCCGGCAAGCCCATCTACGTCACCGAGAACGGCATGCCGACCGACAACGGCAAACCCCGCGCCGACCGCTGGACCCGCTCACGAGCGCTCAGCGACTCCGTCTACTGGGTCCAACGCGCCTGGGCCGACGGGATCGATGTGCGCGGTTATCAGTACTGGAGCCTGACCGACAACTTCGAGTGGGGCAGCTACAGCCCGCGCTTCGGCCTGGGCACCGTCGACGTCCTCACCGACCCGACACTCACTCGCAGGCCCACCGACGCCGTCGCCACATATACGGCGATCACGCGGCGCCGCGGCACGCCCGAGGGCTACAAACCGACCCTGATCCGCTGCTCGGACTCCGGCCGCGCGCTTACCTGCCCCGACGCACCGGACCCGCCCCAGGTTCGATGGGCCGCAGCCGAGCCAACGGCGGCGCACCGGCCGAAATTCTTGGCGCCGGCGCTCACGGTGACCTTACGCGTGCACCGCTCTGGTCGGCGGACGCGGCTGACCGCCACGGTTCGGGCGAGCGGTATCGCGCGTGTGGGGCTGTCGCTGCGCCGGGCATCAATAACCGTGAAGCGCAAGACCGTCCGCATCCGCGCTGGCCGCGCGACCGCGACCTTCGTTGTGCGCCGTCCGGGGAATTACTGGGTGACCGCCTTCGGGACGGGTCTGCGAGCTCGCTCACAGATCGTCCGTATCCGCTCGGCATGAGCATGTGAGCGCGAGCGGCCGCAAGCGCCGCGGTAGGAGCTGCTGAGCGGTGATTCGACCAGCAGCCGTCGGTTGTTGAGACAACGATCCTCGGGCGGGCTCGAGCAACCCATCGGGACCAGCTCGCCCCCTCAGATGGCGGCGGCGCAGGGATGGACCCCGAAGCGCGACCTCGATGCCCGCCACATGCTTGAGTTCCTGTCGTGGTCAGAAGGAGGCGCGGTTCCGAGCGTCGCTCGCGCGTGCGGTTCATCGTGTGGGCGGCTGCCCTGGCGTCCATCGTTCCGGCGAGCGCCGGTTCCGGCACCGCGTGGGCGACCGCGCCGCCATTTAGCGCGCACGGAAGCGTCGGTCAGGTCTACGTGACCGGACTGGCGCCGTCAGCGCAGATGTCCCTCCTGAATGGCGCCGGACAGACCGTCGCCACCAAGCAGGCCGACTCGCTGGGCGGGCTTCTGTTTCGCGACGTGCCACCCGGGGCCGGGTACCGGGTCCGTGACGCGGGAGGCGCTGAGTCAGACCCGCTAACGGTGCTCTCGACTCAACCCGCCCCGCCGAGCACAGACGTCTACAACCAGACGATCCCGTCCAAGGGGTATGGCTATCTGACCACTCGCGACGGGACGAAACTCGCGATCTACGTGCACCCGCCGCAGGACATCTCAAACGCGGCTCCCATCTTCTCGAGCCCCTCCCCCTTTACCAGCAGCCAGCTCCCGCAGGCGGGCCCTGGCCCCTATCCCACGTTGGTCGAGTACTCGGGCTATGGGTACGCCGACCCATCGGGCCCTCAGAACGGCATCGCAATCCTGGCCAACCTCATGGGCTTCACGGTCGTGGACGTCAACATGCGCGGCACCGGCTGCTCGGGAGGCGCGTTTGACTTCTTCGAGCCGCTCCAGAACCTCGACGGCTATGACGTGATCGAGACGGTCGCCCGGCAGCCGTGGGTCCTGCACAACAAGGTCGGGATGATGGGGATCTCCTACGGGGGGATCAGCCAGCTGTTCACAGCCCAGGAGAACCCCCCGAGCCTGGCCGCGATCTCTCCGCTGTCGGTGATCGACGCCACCGCGACGACGCTCTATCCCGGCGGGATCCTGAACACCGGCTTTGCCGTCGCCTGGGCCAAGGAGCGCATCCATGACGCGATGCCGGCGTCATCCGACGGCGGCCAGGGCTGGGCCTACCAGCGCGTCCAGCAGGGCGATCAGACCTGCAAGGACAACCAGGTCATGCACGGTGAGGCGGCGGACCTGCTGGCCAAGATCCGCGTCAACGATCACTACGTGCCGGCGGTGGCCGACCCGCTTGATCCGTACACGTTCGTCAACAAGATCAGCGTCCCCGTGTACATGGCCTGCCAGTGGACGGACGAGCAGACGGGCGGCCATTGCCCGTTCCTGGTCGAGCACTTCACCGGGACACAGCGCAAGTGGTTCACGTTCACCAACGGCACGCATGTCGACTCGCTCGACCCGGAGACCTACAACCGGTGGTGTGACTTCCTCTCCATATATGTCGCCCAGGAGGCACCGGCAAGCCACTGCGCGTCGAGCCACCCGGCTGCGCCCGTTATCTACAACGCAGCCATGGGGATCAATGGTCAGACCATGCCGTCCGACCCGATCCAGCAGCAGCCGACAGTCGACAGCGCGCGGGCGGCGTTCGAGGCGCTGCCATCGGTCCGAGTCATGTTCGACAGTGGGGCCGGCGCACAAGCGGGATTTCCGGACCCGGGATTCGAGCAGTCGTGGCCGAGCTTCCCCATTCCCGGCACGACCGCCCGATCCTGGTATCTCTCGTCTGGGGGAGAGCTCCGCGATACCGCACCCGCGCAGGCGGGCGCAGATGAGTTCACGTGGAATGCGCATGCCCGGCCCCTGAACGACTTCTCGGGTGATACATCCGGTGGCGACCTGTGGACCGCATCGCCCACCTACAAGTGGGTGGACCCGCCGGCGGGAAGCGCAGTCTCATACCTGACGAACCCCCTCACCAGCAACACGATCGTCATCGGCGCGGGGGCCGCGGAGGCCTGGGTCCGCTCCTCGACGCCGAACGTCGACCTGCAGCTCACGATCAGCGAGGTCAGGCCCGATGGCAAGGAGACGTTCGTCCAGAACGCGTGGCTGCGAGCCAACGAGCGCAAGCTCGACCCGGCCACGAGTACGCCGCTCGAGCCCATCCCCAGCTTCAGGGCCGCCGACGTGTCCCCAGTGCCCAGCGACCACTTCGTCCCGGTCACGATCCCGCTCTACTACGAGGGACACGCCTACCGGGCTGGCTCGCGCATCCGGGTCACGATCACGGCTCCCAACGGCGACCAACCCATCTGGTCGTTCAGCGAGACCAGCCCGCCCGGGACCGCGACGGTCGCTATCGCGCACTCCGCGCAAATGCCGTCCAAGCTCCTGCTCCCGGTGGTGCCGGGTGTGAGCGTTCCGACCGGGCTGCCGCCTTGCCCGGGGCTCAGGGGCGAGCCGTGCCGGCCCTACCAAGCCTTGTCGAACCGCCCCGCTTCTGTAACCGCTCCGCGGCAGGCGACCGCGTGTCGGCGGCCCGCGACCAAACGTGGACGGCGCGCCGCGAAGCACCACAGGGCCAACCACCGCCGCCACCGAGCCAGAGCGCGGCCTCGTCCCGGGTGCGGGGCCAAATCGCGAACTCACCGCCGGCACCACCGGAGGAAGACCCACCGCTCCCGGTCGCGCTGAGCCGGACGTCGCGGGTCTACCGTGCGAATGGGACGCGAGGCCCGGCGACCACCATCCGCTTTTTTGGGGCGAAGTAACAGATCGGTCGCAGGCTCCCGCCTCCGAGCTGCCACGATCCTGAGGTGACTTCGATCGGCGTGTCTCCCCGATGGATTGACTTGGAGGGCGCCGCGAACGCGCGTTCGGTAGTGCCGGGCGTGCTGCTGCGCTCCGACAATCTTCAATCGTTGACGGACCGCGACCTGCGTCTGCTCACGGATGACGAGGGGGTTGAGGTGGTGCTTGACCTCAGAACCGACATCGAGGTGAGGCTGGAGGGCCCAGGTCCGTTGACGCGCGAGCCAACCGTCCGGATCGAGCACCGGTCGCTCTATCCCGATTCCAACGGGAACACCGATCTCGAGCTCGACACGCTCAAGCCGTGGCGACGGTTGCGCGAGGAGGAGCCGGTTGATGCGCCGCCCGTTGTTCGGGCGTACCTGAACTACCTCGGTCGCCGTCCCGACTCGATCGTCGGCTCGATCCGGACGATCGCCAACTCCAACGGTGCCGTTCTCGTCCACTGCGCTGCCGGCAAGGACCGAACCGGGGTCGTGGTCGCCCTCGCGCTCGACGCGGTCGGGTTAGACCGTCGCGCAGTGGTCGCCGATTATCTCGCCAGCCGCGAGCGGATCGAGGCGATCATGAAACGCCTCTTGGGCTCCCCGACCTATCGCGCCGAACTCGAGGGTCTGGACCCCGGCAAACTCGCACCGATGCCTGGGACCCTGGAGCGCTTCCTCGAGATCCTCGACCAGCGCTTCGGGGGCTCTGTCGATTGGCTGCATGCGAACGGACTCGGGCGCGCGGACCTCGAGCGGCTGCAAAGCCGCTTGAGGTCAGCGGCTGCCGCCACCCGCGTAGCCTGACCATCCAACGACACGTCTTCGGACCCTCCGCAGCACACAGGCCCCGTCATACCCGCGGCCGGGCTAGGCATCGCCCCGGACGACGAACCCTTCGCGCCGAGCCGCCTCGGTCAGCCGGTCGTCGAGAGTGACGATCTCAAGCGACGCCGGGAGCCCGAGGCGTTCGAGGGCCGCCCGCGTCGCGTCGCTCGACAAGTCGTCGTGGCGCTCCAGCCGAGTGATCGCCGACACGCTAAGACCCGCGTCGATGGATCCACTCGATCCTCGCGCAGCCACTCCGTCGTGTCTGCACTAACCGCCGGCGAGGATCCCCGCCGCGGCAACCTCGGAGCTGGTACCGCAACTTTGCTGGGCGGGCGGTGCTCTACAGATCGGGAGACAGGGAGAGGAAAGGGTCTTTGCGGGTTGACCTCAAGCGCTACCTTCGGCTTCGCCGCCTACTCATGGCCGCGGGGGCGGTCTTCCTGGTGTTCTGGGGCGCCGCGGCCCACGCAGCTCCTGTGGCCATGGCGGCTGGCTGCAATCCTTCAGACCCCACTACCTATCCGAGCTGCGTGCCGCCTCCGCCGCCGGGGTGCAACCCGTCGGATCCCACGACCTATCCGACGTGCTTTAGCGGGCTGACCACGCCGCCCGCTGGGTGCAACCCGTCCGATCCCACGACCTACCCAAAATGCTTCCCGGCTGGGCTGCCATCGCCGCCGCCGGGATGCAACTTCTCCGACCCGACGACCTACACGAAGTGCTTCCCGGCCGGGCTGCCATCGCCGCCGCCGGGATGCAACTTCTCCGACCCCACGACCTATACCAAGTGCTTCCCGGGAAGCCTGCCGGCGCCACCGGGCGGGCTGCCGTCGCCGCCGCCGGGGTGCAACTTCTCCGATCCGACGACCTATACGAAGTGCTTCCCGGCCGGGCTGCCTACGCCGCCCCCCGGCTGTAACTTCGCCGATCCGACGACCTACCTAAAGTGCTTCCCCGGCGGAGGCGGCCAGCCACCGGGCGGCGGATCCGGTTCGCCACCGGGCGGCGGATCCGGTTCGTCGCCCAACCAGGGCACCTCGGGCGTACAAGGAACGTCGCTGGTCAGCTTTCCCGCCTCGCGGCCTAACGCCTGCACCGGCAGGTCAGCTTTCGTCATCCGCGTGCGCCGCCCCAAGCACGGGCGCATTCGCAGGCTGATGGTGTACGTCAACG
>DASZHF010000120.1:0-9709 GCA_035938095.1 Solirubrobacteraceae bacterium | reverse complement strand
GGACCAGTGGTTGAGATGGCCGGGGGTGTTCCCGGCCTGGCGCAGGTACGAACCGCGGGCGACGTTGAGTCCCCGCCACAGCGGCTCGCGCGGGACCGAGACGATCAGGTGGCGCCGGGCGCACCGTGCCATCTCGGAGAGCGTGTGTTCGGGATCGGGAAGGTGCTCCAGCACCTCGATCGCCGTGGCCACGCCGAACTCGTCCGAAGCGAAAGGAAGCGTCTCGGCGCTCATCGCCCGGAACTCGAGGTTGGGGGCCGAGCGCCGCTGCCACTCGGCGCGCAGCTTGGGGTCCTCCAGGTCGATGCCCACCACTCGGCGGTCGACCAGCCGCTGAGCCCAGCGCTGGGTGAGCACGCCCTCCCCGCATCCGATGTCCAGCACCGATTCGGGGTCCGCCTCGGTGAACAGCTCGTCGAGTGTGCGCTCGAAGCCAGCCATCAGCCGGCGCACGAGCGGGTTGCGCGATCCGTACTTGTCGAACGTGTTGCCGGTGACGACGCCCGCGCCGGACGCCGCCGCGCTCGGGCCGGCCGCCGTCATACCCGGAGGGCCTCGCGCTCCTCGGTCTTGCCGGTGGCGCCCGCGCTGCCCGCGCCGGTGGTCGCCGGGACGCCGGTCTCCCGGGCGCCGGGCTCGTAGTGAGACGGCGCCACGCCGAGCTTGAGCTCGATCCGCCGCACGCGCTCGAACGTTCGCTGGGTCATCACGCGCTGCGCGGCGAGCAGGTCTCCGATCACACCGAGCGCGGCGAGCACCATCGCCGCGTTGAACAGGACGGCGCCCAGGATCAGCGACTGCACGTGACCCTTGCCGTTCCCCGCGATGTAGAAGTACGCGAAGCGTCCCCACACCACCAGCGCCACGATCCCGACGATGAAGGCGGACCGCCAGAACACCTTCAGGGGCTCGTACTGGGAGTAGACGCGGAAGATCGAGATCGCGTTGCGCCGCACGTACGCCCAGATGGAGGGGAACAGGCGCGACTCGCGGGTCTGGGGGTTGGTGCGCACGGGCACGTGGTCGACGGCGACCAGGAGCTTCCCGGCCTGGATGATCGTCTCCAGCGTGTACGTGAACTTGGACACCACCATCATCTGGATCGCTGCCTCGCGGTTATAGGCCCGGAACCCGGACGTGGTGTCGGGCACCGCGGTGGACGACGCCTGGCGCACAACCCAGGACCCGAGTCGCTGGAGTGCTTTCTTCAGCGGGGAGAAGTGCTCGAGCGTCGTGACCTCGCGGTCGCCGACGACCATGTCGGCCTTACCGGCCAGGATCGGCTCGACCAGCGTCGCCACGTCGCCTCCGAAGTACTGGTTGTCGGCGTCGGTGTTGACGATCACGTCGGCGCCCAGCTTCAGGCAGGCGTCGAGGCCGGCCTGGAAGGCGGTGGCCAGGCCCTTGTTGTTGGTGAGACGGACGATGTGGTCGACGCCGTGGGCGCGGGCGACCTCGACCGTATCGTCGGTCGATCCGTCGTCGACGATCAGCCATTCGACCGTGTCGAAGCCCTCCACTTCTTGAGGAAGCGCGGCGAGCGTCTCGGGCAGCTGCGCGGCCTCGTTCCAGCAGGGGATTTGGATGATCAGCTTCACGGCTTGTCTTGCGGCCGAACCTGCGGCCCCGCTTGACCCGACAAGCGCCTGACCCAGGCCCGGGCTAGTTCCCTAGAGGACAAGCCTACGCCGCTGGCCGGCCGGCGAGTGGGGTACGGCCCGTAGCCTAAACTGCGCCGGTCAGTATCCCAGAGGGCCGGTCCGACCGCCAGGCGGGAGCCCGTGCCGGACAGGTCGCTGGGCCGACGCACCTCATGGAGAGCGCGACCCTTACACGTCCGCGGCCTGGCCTCGGCTGGCTCGCGCGGCTGCAAGCCGTGCCCCCGACGACGTGGGCCAAGCTCGGCTTCGCGGCGCTGGTCGCCGTCGCCGCGGTGGGCTTCGTCGCCTATCCGACCTTCCCCACCTACGACTCCTACTACGCGCTGGTCTGGGGTCGAGACCTGCTGCACGGGCACCTGCCCGCGTTCGGTGTCTACCGCGCCCCCACCCAGCATCCGCTCGCGATCGCCTTCGGGGCGTTGCTCTCGTTGGCCGGGCACGGCGCCGATCGGCTCATGGTCGCCGCGACGATCGCCTCGTTCGTGGCTCTCGCCGCGGGCGTCTACCGCCTCGCCCGCCAAGCGTTCACTCCGCTGATCGGGGCGATCGCCGTGGCGCTGCTGTGCACGCGGTTGGCGATCCCGTTCCTGGCCGTCCGTGGTTACTTGGACATCCCCTACCTCGCGCTCGTGATCTGGGCCGGCGTTCTGGAGGCCGAGCGGCCACGGCGGGGAACGCCCGTGTTCGTGCTGCTGGCGGCGGCGGGCCTCCTGCGGCCCGAAGCGTGGGTCATCACCGGGCTTTACTTCCTGTGGTGCGCGTGGCCGGCGAGCTGGAGCCAGCGCCTGCGCTACCTCGCGCTGGCGGCCGTCGGGCCAGTCGTGTGGGCCGCCGTGGACCTGGCCATCACGGGTGATCCGCTCTACTCGCTTCATTCGACCAGCGGGCTCGCGGACGAACTCGGGCGCGCCAACGGGCTCTCCGGAGTTCCCAGTGCCCTCGTCCAATTCCTGACCCGCCAGGACCACACCTCGGTGCTGATCGGGGCCGGGGCCGGACTGGTCCTGGCCATCTGGCTGTGTCCGCGCCGGATGGTCGTGCCGGGGGCTCTGCTGGCCACCGGAATCGGCACCTTCGGACTGGTGGGACTGGCCGGGCTGTCGATCATCGACCGGTACCTGCTCATGCCCGTGATCATGGTTATGGTCTTCGCGGCCGTGGCCCTCGGGGGCTGGTCGATGCTCCGCCGCGACTCCCGGCTGCGTCAGGTGTGGCTGGCGGGGGCCGTTGCCCTAACGATCTACGGGGTCGCTGATGCCGCCTCCACGCTTAGCCTTCATTACGCCAAGAGTGAGCTGTCCTTCAGAAACGACTCCCACCACGCCCTCGAGGCGCTGCTGGCCAACCGCCGGGTTCGGGCCGCGCTCACCTGCGGGCCGGTTTCCGTCCCCAACCACAAGCTCATCCCCGAGGTGCGCTGGATTCTCGGGTCGGGGCCGCGCGACGTGATCGCACGCAGCCAGGCCCGGACCCTGGCCCTGCGGGGCGACGGATCGCTCGAGGCCCGGCTGCGGACCGGGGTGGCCATCTACCCGACGGGGCAGGCCGTGTTCCGCGAGGCCATCGTCGACCCCGGCGATGATCCCATCGACCAGGTCCCCTCCGCGTACTTTGACCGCGCGGCGACGACGCAGTACTACGCGGCCTATGTCCACTGCTGATCACCTGCGCCGGACGCTGCTGCGCGCGAGTGCGGGACCGGCCGCGCCGCCCCGCCCGGAAGCGGCGACCGCCGAGATCGCAGAGCGCAGGGTCGAGCTCGTCGAGCCGTACGCGTGGGAGACGAGCCGGCGGGCGCGCGGACGCTGGCGCTGGTGGCTGGCGCTGGCCGCCTTGCTCGCCGGCGCGCTCGCGCTGCGCCTCTGGGGGATCCGCCAGGGCCTGCCGTTCGCTTACAACACGGACGAGAACTCGCACTTCGTGCCCCACGCCCTCGCCTTCTTCAACAGCGACTTCAACCCGCACTACTTCAACAACCCCCCGGCCTTCACGTACCTCCTCTACGCGGTGTTCTCGGTGTGGTTCGGCGGGCGAGCCGCGGTCCACACATTCGCCGCCAACCCGGGTGAGGTGTTCCTGGTTGCCCGGGTCACGGCCGCGGTTCTGGGCACGTTCGCGGTCTGGCTGCTGTACCTGGCCGGGTCGCGGCTGCTCGACCGCCGCGTGGGGTTGTTGGCCGCGGCGCTGGTCAGCGTCGCGTTCCTGCCCGTCTTCTATTCGCACCTGGCGCTCAACGACGTCCCCGTTCTCGCGCCGCTGACGCTTTCGCTGGTGGGAACGGCGCGGGTCCTGCGCCTCGGCCGCCCGCTCGATTACCTGCTCGCCGGAGTGGGGCTGGGGGTGGCGTGTGCGACCAAGTACACGGCCGGCATCGTGCTGGCGCCGCTGCTGGCGGCCGCTGCCGTGCAGTTCATGGCCCCGGGCGGTCGCCGTCTGGCGTTGGCCGGTGTGGGTATCGCCGCCGCCGCCGCGGTCGCGTCATTTCTGATCGCCAACCCGTACGCGATCGGCGACTTTCAGACCTTCAAGGGCGGGCTCAGTCACCAGTCGTCGGTGGCCGGCGCCGAAGCCGGCAAGCTCGGGCTCACCCAGCACAGCGGGCTGGCCTACTACCTGTGGTCATTCACCTGGGGCCTGGGCTGGGTTCCGGCGCTGGCGGCGGTGGCGGGCATGATCCTGCTCTGGCGCGACGAGCGGCGGCTGGTGGCGCTGCTGGCGCCGGCTCCGATCCTGTTCCTGATCTTCATGGGCTCCCAGGGTCGCTACTTCGGGCGCTGGCTGATGCCGGTGTTCCCGATCGTGTGCATCCTGGCCGCCTACGCGGTGGTGGAGATCGCCGACCGAATCTCGGTCCGCCGCCCGCGGCTGCGTCCCACCATGCTCGCGGTCGGGGCAGTCGCGCTCTGCGGTCAGGGCCTTGTGTACTCCATACACAGTGGTCTGGTCCTGTCGCGGGCGGACACCCGCAACCTCACCCGAGACTGGATGGTCAGCCACGTTCCGATCGGATCGAAGATCGTGGTCGAGCCCGTCGTCCCCAACGGCTGGACCTCGGACATCGGCCCTCCGTCTTCCATCACCGGCAACGGGTTGCGCTGGAACAAGTTCCCCACCAGCTCCACCAATGTCGATTCGAGCGGACACCTACGCCTCGGCGCCGGCCGGGTGGTCAACATCGAGGATTACGAGCGCGTCCTCCAGCCCGGGCTCGTGAGCCTGTACGAGCGCAACGGATATTGCTGGGTGGTGAGCGGCTCCACCCAATCCGGTCGCGCCCAGGCCGCCCCCCGGCAGGTCCCGCTGGCGATCGTTTACTACCGGCGGCTGGCTCGCGCCCAGGTCGCCTACCAGGCGAGTCCGTTCGGCGCGGGGGCACACCCGGTCCCGTTCAACTTCGACTGGAGCTTCGACTACTACCCGCTCGCCTACCACCGCCCTGGACCGGTGATGACCGTCTATCACCTGGCGGGCGGAGTCTGCGCGCATAGCTGAGACGCCCGTGGCGCCCGTGGCCGCGGGGGCGATACCGGGCGCCCTTATGCTGGTTGGTAAGGCGATGACGCTGTGCACCGAGACCGACCGACTGCATCTTGCGCGAGCCATCGAGCTGGCTGAGCGCGGAAGCGGTCGTGTGAACCCCAACCCCCTCGTCGGGGCGGTGGTGGCTCGGGACGTGGAGGTGCTGGGCGAGGGCTGGCACGACGAGTACGGCGGCCCGCACGCCGAGGTCAACGCTCTGACCGCTTCCGAGGGCAGCGACCTGGCGGGGGCCACGCTGTACGTGTCGCTCGAGCCGTGCTGCCATCAGGGCAAGACCCCTCCGTGCACCGAGACCATCGTCGCGGCCGGCATCGCGCGCGTGGTGGTGGCTTCGGACGACCCCAGCGAGAAGGCCAACGGACGCGGTCTGGGCATTCTCCGCGACGAGGGGGTCGAGGTCGTGGTCGGTGACGGTGAGCTCGCCACCCGGGCGCGACTGCTCAACCAGCCTTTTCGGAAGCACGCGCGCACGGGCCGGCCCTGGGTGCTGTTCAAATCGGCGATGACTCTCGACGGCAAGGTCGCCACCCACGCGGGCGACTCGCAATGGATCTCGGGCGAGGACAGCCGGGCCCTAGCGCACCGCTGGCGAGCGTCGGTGGACGCGGTGGCCGTTGGCATCGGAACCGCCCTGGCGGATAACCCGCAGCTCACGGCCCGGGTCGACGGAGTGCACCGTCAGCCTCGCCGGGTCGTATTCGATTCGCTCGCCCGGCTGCCGGTCGGCTCGCAGCTGGTGAGCGCGGCGAGCGAGATACCACTCACCGTGGTCGTCTCGCGTGCCGCCCGGCGCCCCGAGACCGAGGCGCTCGAAGCGGCGGGGGCGCAGATCATCGTGGCCACCGGTGGCAACGAGCCGGCGCGGGCGCGTTCCGCGCTCGAGCAGCTCGGCGCCCAGGGGGTCGCGGCGATGATGCTCGAGGGTGGACCGCATCTGGCTGGCGCGTTCCTGGACGCAGGAGAGGTCGACGAAATCCGCCTGTTCCTCGCGCCCCTGGTCTTGGGTGGCCGCGCCGCGCCCAATCCGCTCGAGGGTGAGGGCGTCGACCGCATCGCCGACGCACTGCACGCTCAGGACCTGGAGTGCGAGCGCGTGGGTGAGGACCTGCTCATCTCGGCCCGGATGCGCCAGTGGTGAGCGTGAGGAAGGTGGGATCGAGTTGTTCACCGGTCTGATCGCCGATCGCGGGCGGGTCAGCGCGCTGCGGACCAGCGCGGACGGCGCCACCGTGGCCGTGCAAGCCGCGCTGGCCACCGAGCTCGCCCCGGGCGACTCGGTTGCGCTCAACGGCGTGTGCCTGACGGTACGTTCGAGCGACGAGGAGGCGTTCACCGCGGACGTCGTGCACGAGACGCTGAGTCGCACGAACCTGGGCCAGCTGACCGGCGGCGCCCCGGTGAACCTCGAGCTTCCGGTGCGCGCCGGAGCGCCCCTCGGTGGGCACATCGTGCAGGGCCATGTGGACGGTCTGGGCACGGTGACCGCGTCGCGCCCCGACGGCCTGGCCACGGTGATGACAGTGTCGGCGGACCCGGAGCTGTTGCGCTACGTCGTCGAGAAGGGATCGATCGCCGTGGACGGCGTCAGCCTTACCGTGGCACGGGTTGACGACAGCGGGTTCGACGTGTCGCTCATCCCCGAGACCCTCGAGCGCACGACGCTGAGCAACGCTGCGGCGGGCGCGCGGGTCAATCTCGAGGTCGACCTGTTGGCCAAGTACGTCGAGAAGCTCGCGTTGGTCAACCACATTCGCGAGACCGCGGCTCAAACCACCGGAGGTGTCCGATGAGTGCGCCCCCCCGAGTTCTGTCTCCGTTTTCCACCATCGAGGAGGCCCTCGAGGACATCCGCGAAGGCAAGATGGTCGTGGTCTGCGACGACGCCGATCGTGAGAACGAGGGCGACCTGACGATGGCGGCGCAGTTCGTTACGCACGATGCCATCAACTTCATGGCCAAGGAGGGCCGCGGGCTCATCTGCCTGTCGCTCACGGCCGAGCGCTGCGACGAGCTCGGTCTCGACCTCATGGCGGCCAAGAACGAGTCTTCGTTCGAGACGCCGTTCACGGTGTCGATCGAGGCGCGAGAAGGCGTCACCACGGGCATCTCGGCCCACGATCGCGCGCACACCATCCAGGTGGCGATCGACCCCGAGACCCGTCCGCACGACCTGGTCCAGCCCGGGCACGTGTTTCCGCTCAAGTCGCGCTCGGGGGGCGTGCTGGAGCGGGCGGGACAGACCGAGGCCGCGGTCGACCTCGCGCGCCTCGCTGGCCTGAACCCCTCCGGAGTCATTTGCGAGGTCATGAACGACGACGGGACCATGGCGCGCGTCCCCGACCTCGAGCGCTACTGCGCCCGCCACGGACTGAAGATGATCACGGTGGCCGACCTGATCGGCTACCGGCGGGCCCACGACAAGCTCGTCGAGCGCGTGGTTGCGACGCGACTGCCGACGACCTTCGGCGAGTTCGAGGCCGTCGGGTATCGATCCCTTATCGACGACAAGCACCATGTCGCGCTGGTCAAGGGCCAGGTCGCCGGACAGCCGGACGTGCTCGTGCGCGTGCACTCGGAATGCCTGACCGGAGATGTCTTTCACTCCCTGCGCTGCGACTGCGGCGAGCAGCTCGAGTCGGCGCTGGCGATGATCGACCGCGAGGGCCAGGGGGTGCTCCTGTACCTCTCGCAGGAGGGCCGGGGCATCGGCTTGCTCAACAAGCTGCGGGCCTACCGGCTCCAGGAGGACGGGCTGGACACCGTCGACGCCAACCTGCGGCTCGGATTGCCCGCCGACCTGCGCGACTACGGGATCGGAGCCCAGATCCTGGCCGACCTGGGGCTGAGCTCGATCCGCATCCTCACCAACAATCCCAAGAAGATCCGCGGGCTCGAGGGCTACGGGCTGTCGGTCACGGCCCAGATCCCGATCCAGCACGTCCCCAATTCCCACAACGAGAGCTATCTGCGCACGAAGGCGGAGCGCATGGGGCACACACTGCATCACCAGGGGCTCAACGTGGACTCCGAACTTCTGCGCCACGAGCTCTCATCGGGGGGCGAGTCCCGCGACGCCGGAGTAAAGCCAGCGGAAGGCGAGTCGCGCGCAGTCGAAGAGGCCGGGCGGCCCGAGGCGGGCGCGGGAGACGGGGGATCGGGAGACCCGGGGCAGGACGGCGGGTGAGCGACCGCTACGCGATCGTCGTCGCGCGCTTCTACGAGGATCTAGCCGAGCGCCTGGTGGCCGGCGCGCGTGAGGCGTTTGCCCAGGGGGGTGCGTCCGAGGTCGACGTGTTCGACGTCCCCGGCGCCTTCGAGCTGCCATTGGGAGCCCAGTACGCGGCGCAATCGGGGCGTTACGCCGGAGTCGCCTGCCTGGGCGCGGTCATCCGCGGGGAGACCGACCACTACGTCTACGTGTGCTCGGAGGCGGCGCGCGGCATCCAGGACGTGGCGCTGCGCACCGGCGTGCCGTGCGCCTTCGGGGTGCTCACGGTGGAGAACCTCGAACAGGCGCTCGCGCGCGCCGGCGGCGCCAGGCGGGACCAGGGGCGTCATGCCGCCGAGACGGTGCTCGCGATGGCCGCGCTGCGCGAGCGCTTCGCGGCCTCCTGAGTGAGCTGCTGGCCCGGCGTCCCGAGCGAGTCCTTCGCGGCGTCCCTGGCGATGGCTTGGAGGCCTCCTGATAGTCTCGCCCGCATGGCGAAGGTCTGTCATTCTTGCCGGAAGGGTCCCGCTTTCGGCCACAGTCGCAGCCACTCGATGGTGGCCTCGAAGCGACGCTTTGAACCCAACTTGCAGAAGGTCCGAATCCTCGACGGTGCCACCCCGCGCCGCGTATACGTGTGCACGCGTTGCCTGAAGGCCGGCAAGGTGACGAAGGCGCTCTGAGCGGCGACCGGGACGCCACGCGAAACGAGTCGGGCTCGAGACAGGTGGCGGACCCCAAAGAGGTGGCGGACCCGACCGAGGCGTCGGGCCACACCAACGGGCTGGGCTCGAGAGATGTGCCGAACCTGGCCGCAGGTCCCGGGTCGACAGGGGTGCCGGACCCGATCGACGGGCGGCGCTCGCGACAGGTCTCGGACCCCAATCTCCAGCGCTTCCGTGCCGTGGTCGAGGCCGCGCTGGCCCACCTGGAGTCTCGCCGGGAAGAGGTCAACGACCTCAACGTGTTCCCCGTGGCCGACGGGGATACCGGCGACAACATGGTGCTCACCCTCAAGGCGGTCCTGACCGAGCTCGATCGGCTCGCGGGCGGGGGGGAGGGTACGATCGACGAGATCGGGCGCGATGAGATAGTCGAGTCCGTCGCCCGGGCAGCGCTGTTGGGGGCCCGGGGTAACAGTGGGGTCATCCTCTCGCAACTGATCCGGGGCGCCGCGGAAGAACTGGTGAGCCGGCCCGGTCAGCTGGTCGACCCGGCGCTGATCGGCGCGGCCCTGGCCCACGCGTCTGATCGCGCGTATGAGTCGGTGCGCGATCCCGCCGAGGGCACGATCCTCACC
>DASZHF010000119.1:0-14750 GCA_035938095.1 Solirubrobacteraceae bacterium | reverse complement strand
AGGTGCTGGCACATGACGCGATCGACGCCGGCGCCACGCAGCGCCGCGAGCTGCTCGGCCGCCTCATCCACGGTTCCCAAGATCCAGCTCGGGGGCAGCTCGTCCGGATTGACGGGAGCACCGCGAAGCTCGCCGAGGCGGCGCACGCGGTCCTGGACGTCGTCGCGGTTGGCCCCCACGAGCACGAAAGTCATGATCGAGAAGCGCAGCGGCTCGCGACCGGCGCGTTCGCACGCCTCGTCTATGCGGGCACGGCGTTGACGGACGTCGTCGAGCGTCGGGAAGGGGGTGTTGTACTCGTCGGCGAAGCGAGCCGCCAGAGCGGCGCTGCGCGGGCCGGCGCTCCCGCCGATGATGAGCGGCGGGCGCGGGCGCTGGATGGGCTTGGGCTGGGCGTCGAGGCCACGCAGCTTGTAGTGCCTGCCGTCGAAGTCGAACGGCTCGTCTGACCAGTGGCCGAGGACGACCTGCAGCTGCTCCTCGAGGAGGTCCATGCGCGCCCGCGTGGGTGGGAACGGGAAGCCGTAGGCCTCGTGCTCTCGCTCGTGCCAGCCGGCGCCGAGACCGAGCTCGATCCGCCCCCCGGAAACGTGATCGGCCGTGGTGACGGCCTTGGCGAGCGCCGAGGGATGACGGAAGGTGACCGGCGAGACCAGCGTGCCCAGCCGCAGGGTCGACGTGATCGCCGCCAGCGCATTAAGCGTCGCCAGCGCGTCCAGCGAGCCGCGCTCGGGATGCAGGCCATCCAGGTTGAGGTAGTGATCGGACCGAAACAGCGCCGGGATCCGATGCTCCTCGCAGGCACGAGCCAGCGCCACCCACTGCGGCCAGGTCACGCCCTCCTGGCCCTCGATCATCAGACACAGCTCCACGGCCCCCAGCCTCCCTAGGTGCGGGAAGCGCGGATCGTATGAGATCGGCGACGACCGGAGCGGTAGCCCGCATCCGCCGGCCTGCACCCGGCCCGTCGCTCAACGTGCCGGTGTAGATTGGCGGACGGCCCGGGGAGGGCCGGTGAATCGTCGCGGAATGTGAATCGAGGCAGCGGGAGACGGTGCACGAACATCCGCACACACGCGGTCACCGGATTCGCGCGCTGGTGCTGGCCGCATCCGCGGCGTTTGCCATTGCTGGGACGACCTCCGGGCCGGCGCCGGCATCCCCGGCGCCTCCGCTGTCCCACGCCGGCCGGTGGATCACCGACGCGGCCGGACGCACCGTCATCCTGCACGGGTTCAACGTTGTCGCCAAGGGCGCACCCCACCTGCCGTCGCAGCTCGGCTTCGACGCCGACGACGCAGCCTTCCTCTCCAGCGAGGGCTTCAACACGATTCGGCTGGGGTTCGACTACGGAGCGATCGAACCGCAACCGGGGATCTACGACCGGGCTTTCCTGACCGGCGTCGCGAACGACGTCGCCGCGCTCTCCCGCTACGGGATCTTCACGCTGGCCGACGTCCACCAGGACATCTACACGCAGCGCTACGGCGGCAACGGGATGCCTGACTGGATGGCCATCGACAACGGCGCCCCGAACACTCCGTTTCCCTACCCCGGTAACTATCCGGGGGATCCGGCCGTCCAGCGGGCGTTCGACAACTTCTGGGCCAACGTCGCGGCCCCGGACGGGAGGTTGCTGCAGGACCACTACGAGGCCGGGCTCGGTCTCCTGGCAGCGGCGCTGGCGCCGGACGACCGCCTGCTCGGCTACGACATCTTCAACGAGCCCTGGCCGGGCTCCCAGTATCCGACCTGCGCCAGCCCCGCCGGGTGTCCCCCGGCCGCCGGTTTCGACGCCACCGCGCTGACTCCGTTCACGCGCGCGGCGGTGCGTGCGGTGCGCTCTGCGGATCGCCGCCACCTGGTCTTCTACGAGCCCAACCTGCTGTTCGACTTCGGCGCCAACACCACCGAGGGTGGCTCGAACGACACCAACAGCGGCTTCAGCTTCCACGACTACTGTCTCGGCGCTGCGCCCGGGCTGCCAGCCTTCCCGGACCTGGTCGGAGCGTGCCAGAAGACCGGCGAGCCGCTGCCGATTCAGAACGCCGAGGCGCACAGCGCCCAGACCGGCGACGCCCTGCTGATGACGGAGTTCGGCGCCACCGACGATCCGGCGGTCGCCGGCCGCGTCGCCGACGCCGCCGACCAGCACGGGATCGGGTGGCACTTCTGGGCGTACATAAACGAGTACGACGGGACCCAGATCCCGAGCCAGAACATCCTCCTGAACATGCGCCAACCGCCGACTCCCGACAACCTCAACCAGCCGCTGTTGAACGCGCTGGTGCGGGCCTACCCCCAGGTCACCGCTGGTACCCCGGGGGCCTACTCGTTCGACGCCGCCAAGCGCCGCTTCGACTACACCTACTCCACCAAGGGTCCGGACGGGCGAAGCTTCGCGGGTTCGTCCGAGCCGACGGAGATCTTCGTCCCCGGCCGCTTCTTTGGTAAACGCTACGCCGTGACCGTCAGCGGCGCCGAGGTCGCAGGCGGCCTCGGTAGTCAGTTGCTCGCCCTGCGCGACTGCCCCGGCCATACGACCGTCCACGTGACGATCACGGCAGGCGGGCCGGGCTCTACGCCCAGCTGTGGCGAGCAACCTTCAGCGACGCCGAGCTCCGGCGTGACGGTCGCGCTCTCCGGACCGCGCCCGGGAGCGGCGTGCCCGCCGCGGCGCTCGGTGAGGGTCCGCATCAAGCACCGCCGCACCGTCCGGCTGCGGTCGGCCACCGCGTACGTGAACGGCAAGCGCGTTCGCTCGCTGCACGGCCGAGGTCTCTCGCACCCGATCGTGATCCCTCTCCCTGGTGTGGCCACCGTGCGCGTCAGAATCGACGTGCGCACCGCGAGCGGGCGCCGCCTGAGGGTTCGGCGCACTTATCTGGCCTGCGATCGAACGGTCCTCGAACGGCGCCTAGCCCGCCGGCCCAAATCAAGCTTCTAGGCAGGTCCGCGAGACTCGCTCAGCCAGTCTGTCGGCACCAGTCGGGCCCGGGCCTCCTCGGAGTCGAGTATCAGGCGCAGGACCTCCCGGCGATCGCGCCCGGATGTCAGGGCGCGCGTATAGGACGTCGTCGCCTCCTCCTCGGGCTCACGACCCAGGACGGCCTCGAAGACTGTCCGGACGAAGCTCTCGTCCGGCAGCGGCCAAGCCTGCCTCACGAGCGCGGGAAGGTCACTGAGCCGCTGCGCCGCGAGATCCCCAAGCCAGCCGGTGGGGACACCTCGTCGTCGCGCCTCGGCTGACTGACACAGTTGCACGACCATCCTCAACCGGTCGCCCCCGCCATCCAGGTAGCGCAGCCCCGCTACGCGACCGCGAGGATCGGGCTCGCGCCCAAGCACGATCCGGTAGACACCGTCGAGAAAGTCAGCTGACGGTGCGTCGAACAGCTCATCGATGCGGCCCCGGTAATCGATCGGGTAACTGGAGCCGTCGAGCAGACTGCGGGCGGCGACGGCCGCGTCGACGCCGTCCAGCTGCGCCACCGCTTTCAGCAGCTCGGCGATGGCAGGGGCCAGGCTTGGATCGGCGGCGCGACTCCCTCGGTGCTCGTCGGCGATGTCACGGGAGATCGTGATCAGTCCGCTCACGGCCTGGTCGAGTGTGTAGTGAGTCAGGTACCTCGCTCGGGATCGCTGACCGAAGATCTCTCTGAGGTCTGCGTCATCGATCAAGCGGCGCAGGCAGTACACCAGAGAGGGCACGTCGCCCGGCTCGGCGAGAAACCCGTTCCGAGCATCTTCGATCACTTCCGGCATTCCGCCCGCCCGGCATGCCACGACCGGCTTGCCGAACATCAAAGCCTCGATGAGAACGTTGCCGAACGACTCGTAACGTGACGGCGCGCAGAAGATCGCGGCGCGCTGGTACAGATCCCACAACTCCTGGTCATCCACGGGCCCGGCGAAGTAGACGCGCTCGCGTAACGCCGGCTCGCCCTGCGTCTCGCGCCAGAACGCCTCTCGGTAGGTCGCTTCAAGCTCGGTGTTCGGAGTGTCTGGTCCCACTAGCGTGAAGCTGAGTCCGGGGCAGTCAGGCAGGAGCTGCCGAGCCGCGGCCAGTAGGACGTCGACGCCCTTGCGGCGTTCTAGCCGGCCAACGAACAGCACCTCGATGCGCAGATCCGGGTCTTCACCGGATCGCTGGACTTGATCGGACCCGCCCGGCGGCGGTGAGGCGTTCGGGGCCCTACGATCGGCCACCCCGAGAGCGAGCAACGCGATCCTGGCGTCCAGAGATCCATACTCCGACTCGACCTCCGCGACCACCGCGCGGCTCGCGGCGAGTGCGTACCGGGAGCGCTCGAGCACCGCCTTCTCGAGCCGGATGAGTCCTTGGACTTGCGGATTCAGGGCAAACGAAGGGTGCATCCGCGCGATCGTCTTCATCGGAGTCACGAGTCTGGTCACGGTGGGAAAGCGCCCATCCAGCACGCAGATCAGCCCCTCCGCCCTCCAGAGGGGGGCGACCACGATGTCGACAGGCGCACGCTCGTGCAGGCGCACGACCTCGTGGTACTTCGCGACGGCGGCATAAAGGTCGTCGGCCGACCCCCATCCCTCCAGGCCGGGGAGATGGCGATCGTTCACGGCGACGTGATGCCGCCATATCCCATCCTCGAACGCCACCCGGCCCTCGCCTGAGGTACGCGTGAGAACGTGCACCTCCTGCCCCCGCGCGGCCAGGGCGCGCGCGGTCTCGGATGTCACGCGCCCAACGCCGCCGATGTCTTCGGGAGGATGTTCGGGCGAGAGCAGGCAGATCCTCAGGGGAACCGGACCGCTGTGCCGGACTCCGTAGCGCCGGAAGTCCGCTCGGGCGGCCGGCGGGAGCCGCCGGCCGCGCCCGTCCTGAGCCAGGCCGCGCCGCCGGCCAACCTCGACTCCACGCTTCAGCCGGGCCAGGAAATACTCGTGCTCCTGGGCGCTGAATCGGTTGTCGGCGCGCGCGGTGTCCGCCACGCGGCTCAGCTCGGCGACATAGGTGTCGAGCGCCGCCCACACTTCATCGGGAGTGCGCCCTGTCTGTCCATACCGGAGCGCGAAGTAGTGCCGGTTCTTGACCAGCGAGAATGGATCACGCCACAAGCCGTCGCTCCGGCGAATCCGGCTGGGGAGATACAGGTGCTGAACTGCGGCGTCCGGCAGGGGGCGAAGCAGGCCGCCTCGGTCGATCAGGCGCAAGCATGCGTCAACCTCGTCGTACAGGTAGTCGTACTCCTCATCGAAGCCGCCGATCTGGACCAACGCGTCACGCCGAAAGCTCATGTTGGTCCCCTGCAGGTAGGCAAAGGGATCGGCGCCGGGCGTCATGTGCTCCTCTGCCGGGGGACGGGTGTCGAAGGCCGGCTCACCCAGGCGGTCGCAGAACGAATACTGGTACTGGACTCGGCAGGCGCTGGGATCGAGCACGATTCCCCCGGCACCGACCACGCGAGGATCGTCGTAGGCGGCGACTAGGCGCTCGAGCCAGGCCGGCTCGGGAACAGCGTCATCGTCGAGGAAGGCGACAATGTCGCCGCTCGCCTTTGCGATCCCCAAGTTGCGCGAGTGCGAGATGTTGGCGACGGGGCAACGAACCACGCGGGTCTCGGGCCCGTGGTCAGCGAGGGGTGTTCGCTCCCCGGCGTGCGCGGGGCCCTCGACCACGAGAACTTCGAACTCGCGATGGCGCTGATAGCGGAGCGCCACGAGCGTTCGCCCGACGCTATCGCCACGATCGAGCGTGCTGATTACCACGCTGACCCTCAACGTCGGTCCCTTACGTGCCACCCATCCAGCTAGATGTAGTACATCGCCGCGCCGGACTCGCGCGCCTCGCGCTCGACCACATCGGCAATGGTCGTGCGTTCGAGCACCGCTCGAGCGGCGGCGGCCGCCTCGGCGAACACGCCGGCCGAGCCCGCGCCCAGAGGTCCGTCGAGCAGTTCGACGACCTCGAGCACGGTCACCTTCGAGGGCTCGCGGGCAAAGGTGTAGCCGCCCTTAACCCCTCGCTGCGACTTGAGGATTCCGGCCCGGCGAAGGACCGCGAACAGCTGCTCGAGAAACTGCGGAGGAACGTCGCGACGGCGCGCCAGCTCACCGATGGGTATCGGCTCGCCACCGCTCGAACGGGCGAGCTCGGCGAGAGCGAGCACGGCGTACGGTGACTTGGCGGTGATGGAGATCATGGGGTGGGCCGGACAGCGGCCGCCGCGCCGGCGCCCTGGCCGGGCGACCCGATCGTAGGGCACGGGTTCGACGCCTGCGGGCGGCCCCGCCCGATCCCGGCCCGCGCCACGAGCAGTCGCGCCGTGGGCGAGACGGTGTTGGCGCTTCGTGGTGGCGACCGGCGCGGTCGCCTGGGAACTACAGCCAGCCGCGCTCGGTGGCGATCAGGACCGCTTGGGCGCGGTCGACCGCACCCAGCTTCCCGTAGATGTTGTGCAGGTGGGTCCGCACGGTACTGGTGGAGAGCATGAGCTCTGCGGCGATCTGCTTGTAGACCTTGCCCTCGGCGAGGCGCTTGAGCACCTCGGTCTCGCGAGTCGAGAGCGGGCAGGGGTCGATCTGGCGCTGGCGCCCGTTGACGGGGTTGGGCAGGTCGTACATCACGCGGCGCAGGTCGCCGGGAACCAGCCCCACCACTCGCGACACCCGCAGCAGCTCCGCGGGGGACACCGAGCCGCCCTGAGCGTAGTGGGCGAGCATGTCCGCCAGGCGGACGAAGGCCGCCTCACCGGTGGCGTCATCAGAGTGGTGGCGCTCGATCACCGACGCGATGCTCTTGGGCAGACCCCACCGGCGGGCGAGCACTCCGCCCACCAGCGCGTGGTCGACGCCCAACTCGCGGCGCTCGCGGTGAACTCGCTCCTCGGGAGTCCGGGCGCCCTGGTGCACCTGGCTCGGGTATCCGGGGTAGGCGTGCATGAGCACGAGCTTGCCGATGTCGTGCAGCAGCGAGGTCACCATCAGCCGGTCGCGGTTCTCGTAGCCGACCTCGACGGCGACTCGCTCGGCCGCGCGCTGGGTGGCGAGGCCGTGTAGCCGGAAGCGCTCGGGCGCTGCGTCCCACACGGTGGTGCGCTCGAAGAAGTCGAAAGTGCGGGTCCGCTTGGCCAGGGCCTGCACCGCCTCGGGGCTGAGCAGATCTACGGCCTGAACGATGCTGTCGACGCGACCGCGGGTGCGGCCCTCGACCTGGTTGGCCAGCCGCAGCACGGCGATGATGAGCGCCACGTCGGACTCGACCGCCTCGACCACCTCGGAGGACGAGATCGGGTCCTGGCTGACGAGCGCGAGCAGGCGGTTGCGCGACTCGACGAGCGCCGGAAAAGCCTCCAGCGCTTCAAACGCTGCGGTAAGCCTGCGCCCGTGACCCTCGTTGGGGCCGGGACGGCTCTCGGCGTTCTCGCCCGCCCCGGGAGTGGGCTCGGGGATCTGGGCCTTGGACGCGGTGGAAGCCATGGTGACTGGGTTGCTCCGAGATAGGTAGGTGGCGCGTGGAGTGACTAGGAGGTCGGAGAGGCGACGTGCCCCTTCGAATCCCTTATCGGCAGCCGTGGACGGATGATTGAGAGCGGATTTCCCTATCTCCTCGGCCTCGGAGCCGGGCCCGCCAGGCCCCGGTACTCCGGGGTTCTCGACCGGCTCCCGGCCCGGCGGTCCAGGATCGGCCCCGAGCCTCTCGGGGCGTTCGTCATCGGACCTAGGACCGGAGATGGCCATTTAGCGTGGCGTCGATGCGAGCGAGAGTCTCGTCCCTGCCCAGCAGCGCGACGCTCTCGAATATGCCAGGAGATACGGTAGTCCCCGTCAGCGCTACGCGCAGCGGCTGGAAGATCTCACCGGGCTTGGCCGCTCGGCGCTCCACCACCTCTCGCAGGGCGCGTTCGACCGACCCGGCGTCGAAGGGCTCGGCGGCGCCCAGGGCCTCCCGGGCGTCCGCGAGCGCGGCCAGCCCCTGCTCGTTCAGCCACCGCTTCCGCGCCGCGGGATCGTCGACCGGACCCTCCACCAGGGGACCGACCAACGGCCAGAAATCGGCCAACGTCTGCATCTTCTCCTGGGCGATTGCCGCGGCGGGCTCGAGATCCTGTCGTCCGGTGAAGCGCTCCAGGCGCTCGGTGAGATCGCCGAGCTCGAGCTCACGTAGATAGCGACCGTTCAGCCAGCGCAGCTTCTGCTCGTCGAAGCGCGCCGGGTTGCGGCTCACGCGCCGCAGGTCGAAGCGCTCGATGAGCTCCGGGGTCGAGAGGATCGTCGTGTCGTCCTCGGTGCCCCAGCCCAGCAGGGCGAGGTAGTTGCGTACGGCCTCCGGGAGGTAGCCGGCATCGCGCAGCTCCTGTACGGAGGCGGCCCCGTGACGCTTGGAGAGCTTGCGACCGTCGGGCCCGTGCAGGAGGGGCAGATGGGCGTAGGCCGGGATGGTGCCTCCGAGCGCCTCCATGACGACGATCTGCTTGGGGGTGTTGGCCAGGTGATCGTTCCCGCGCACGACGTGGGTGATCCCCGCGTCGAGGTCATCGACGGCGACGGCGAGGTTGTAGAGAGGCGTGCCATCCGCGCGGGCGATCACGGGATCGTCGAGGTGGCGATGCGCGGTGGTCACGTCCCCCATGACGAGGTCGTGCACGACCGTCTCCCCCTCGTCCGACAACCGCAACCGAACGGCGCCCTCCGGCTCGGGTTCCCCCCGAAAGCCCTGCTCGGATCCGTGGCGCTGCTTGTAGGCGAGAACGTCTTCCGGGCGAGCCGTCGATCGGTACGCGTGGCCGTCCGCCAGCAGCCGCTCCAGCGCCTCGCGGTGCCGGTCGGCGCGCTCGGACTGATAGATCGGCCCCTCGTCCCAGTCGAGCTCGAGCCAGTTCAGCGCGTCGATGATCTGCGCGACGTTCTCCGGGGTCGAGCGCTCCCGATCGGTATCTTCGATCCGCAGCACCAGCGCGCCGCCGGATTGGCGCGCGAGCAGCCAGTTGAACAAGGCCGTGCGCGCCCCGCCGATGTGCAGGGCGCCGGTCGGCGAAGGAGCGAAGCGAACGCGCATGGTCCTCCCCGGATGCTAGTTGGCGCCCACGTCTCCCAGGCCGGAGGGCTCGTCCGCGCGGTTCAGCGGGGCGTGGAGCGTGACTGCACGGCCATCCAGATCTTCAACCAGTCGCCGCGCATGTGGCGGCCGACCGCCTACAGCGAGGAGGATCTGGCCGCGGCGCGAGCCGAGCTCGAGGGGTCTCCGATCGAGGCGGTGTTGATCCACGCCGTGTATCTGCTCAACTGCGCCAGCGACGATCCCGAGATTTCGCGCAAATCGTTGACCTCCCTGATCCAGTCGCTGCGGGTTGGAGACGCGATCGGCGCGCACGCCGTGGTCCTGCACGCCGGTTCGGCCAAGACGGGCTCGGTGCCGGAGGCGATCGGGCGCTGCGGAAGGGTGGTCGCGCAGGCGCTCGCCGAGTCCGAGCGCTGCCCGTTGTACCTCGAGAACACGGCGGGCGCCGGCGGCACCTTGGGGCGCTCGTTCGAGGAGCTGGCGCGCCTGGTGGAAGCGGCGGGCGGGAGCGCGCGATTGGGGGTCTGCCTGGACTCGTGCCACCTGTTTGCCTCCGGATACGAGATCCGCGAGCCCGAGACCCTGGCCGCCGTGCTCGACGAATGCGACGCCCAGGTCGGGCTCGAGCGGGTCGGATCGCTGCACCTCAACGATTCGCAGGGGGCGCTGGGGTCCAACCTCGACCGCCACGCCTACCTCGGCCAGGGGGAACTGGGCGAGGACGGATGCGCGGTGTTCCTGTCGGAGCCGCGCTTGGGCCGGCTTCCGTGTGTCCTGGAGACCCCCGGACCGGATCGGCGCATCGGCGTCGGCCGCGACGAGGTCCTCCTGGCGCTCGCCCTGCGCGAGCGTGGCCTCGCGGCGCGGGCCGAGCGGACCGCGTAGGGCTACGCCGCGGGGGCGGCCCGCGGTCCCAGGACGTGGGCCAGCTCGGCGTGCAGTCCGGGGGTCGAGCACACCCGGTACTCGGGCCCCAGGCGTAGTCGCCGCAGCCCGGTCCGGGTGTTCATCTCGAGCACCACCTCGGACTCCCCGGGAAAGCTCACCAGCACCTGCTTGAGCTCGTCGATGATCGAGGCCGGGAGCGCGGCCGCGTCGAGCCGGACGTGGACGGGCAAGATCTCCACGGTCGCCGCGGCAGCCACTCGGGCCCGTTCGATGTCCTCGTCGCTGGGCCGGAACGGCTCTACGGTCTGCGCCACCAGGCAGGTCCTGCCCGCCTCCTTGTGATCCACTCGTCCCCGGATCAGCACCACCTGATCGACTCCCAGCGAGCCCCCGTACTCGGAGAGCGCGTTGCCGAACACCAGGACCTCCACGGAGCCTTCCAGATCGTCGAGCGTGGCGAACATCATCGGGTCCCCGTTGCGCGTCCTGATCTTCTTGGCCTGGGAGATGATGCCGCCGACGGTCAGCCAGTCCTTGTCGGCCCGCTCGGCCAGCGCCGCGATCGAGCAATCGACCGCCGCCCGCAGCGCCTCGCGCACGCGCTTGAGCGGGTGGGCGGAGATGAACAGGCCGATGGCCTCCTTCTCGACCGCCAGCAACTGCGTCTGATCGAACTCCTCGAGGGGAATCGGCGGGTGACTGAGGGCGGGCAGCCCGCCCGAGGCGCCGCCGGCTCCGTTGGCGGCACCGTTGCTCGGGCCCAGATCGAAGATCGACGCCTGCCCGATGAGCGCATCGTGCTGAGCCTTCTGGCCGGCGCTCTGGGCCTGGTCGAGCACGGCGAGCATGCCCTTGCGAGAAGCGGCCGTGGAACCGAACGCGCCGCACTTGATCAGCGCCTCGATCGCCTTGCGGTTGACGGCACGGAAGTCGACCCGGGCGCAGAAGTCCCACAGCGAGGTGAAGGGCCCACCCTGCTCGCGAGATGCCTTGATCGCCTCGACGGCCTGGTAGCCCACGCCCTTGACCGCGTCCAGGCCGAAGCGGATGTTCCCCTCGACCACCGTGAACTCGTGGTCTGACAAGTTGACATCGGGCGGCAGGATCTCGATCCCCATCTCCTCGCACCGAGCGACGAAGAACGGGACCTTGTCCTTGGTCGACATGACCGACGAGATCAGCGCGGCCATGTACTCGGCGGGGTGGTTCGCTTTCAGCCAAGCCGTCCGGTAGGCGATCAGCGCATAGCACGCGGCGTGGCTGCGGTTGAACGAGTAGTCGGCGCTGCGCTCGTTGGTCGCCCATAGCCACTCGATCACCTGCTCGCTCGTCTGCGACGCGCGACAGCCGGAGAAGAACTCCGGCTTCAGCCGCGCCATCTCCTCGCGGTTCTTCTTCCCGATCGCCTTGCGCAGGTTGTCGGCCTTGGCCCCGGAGAAGCCGGCGATCTCGGTCGCGATCTGCATGGCCTGCTCCTGGTAGAGGATCACGCCCTTCGAGGGTTCGATGATCGGACGCAGTCGCGGATCGGGGTACTTGACCGATTCGGGGTCGCGCTTGCCACGCGCGTACGTGGGAATCTGGTCCATGGCGCCGGGCCGGTACAGCGCGTTCAGCGCCACCAGGTCGTCGAACTCGGTGGGCTGCACCTTGCGCAACGCCTCGCGCATGCCCTCGGACTCGAACTGGAACACCCCGATCGAGTCGCCGCGCCCGAGCATCTCGTAGGTCTTGGGATCGTCCAGGGGCAGAGTCGTCATGTCCGGGCGCCGGCCCGTCGAGCGCTCGATGATGTCCAGCGCGTCTTCGATGACGTCGAGGTTGCGCAGCCCGAGGAAGTCCATCTTCAGCAATCCGATTTGCTCGATGGGCTTCATCGAGAACTGGGTCACCATCCGATAGATGCGCTGTCCCTGCTCGTCAGTGCCCGCGTCGGCCATCTGCAGGGGCACGATGTCGGTCAGAGGGCGGTCGGCGATCACGACGGCCGCGGCGTGTATCGAGGAGTTGCGGACGATCCCCTCCAGCCCGCGCGCCACATCGATTATCTGGCGAGCGGTGGGATCCTCGTCGTAAGCCTGGCGCAGCGGCTGTCCGGCGGACAGGCATTCCTCGAAGGAAGGGGCGCGGCCCATGATCGGGTCGGGGATGAGCTTGGCCAGGCGGTCGCCTGCCCCGTAGTCGTGACCCAGCACACGCGCCGCGTCGCGCGTGGCCGCTCGAGGGAACATCTTCCCGAAGGTGACGATCTGCGCCACCGAGTCGCGTCCGTACTTGTCGGTCACGTAACGCATCACCCGCTCGCGGCCGCGGACCGAGAAGTCGATGTCGATGTCGGGCATCGAAACGCGCTCGGGGTTGAGGAAACGCTCGAAGAGCAGCCCGTACCGCAGCGGATCCACGTCGGTGATCGAGAGGCAGTAGGACACCAGCGAACCGGCCGCCGATCCCCGGCCGGGACCCACCGCGATGCCGTTCTCCTTGGCGTAGCGGACGAAGTCCCAAACGATCAGAAAGTAGGAGCTGAAGCCCATCCGCTCGATGACCCCGAGCTCGGAGGTCATGCGCTCGATCGCTTCAGAGGGCGGCGGGTCGCCGTAGCGCAAGCGCAGCCCCTCCTCGACGCGAGCGCGCAGGAACTCGGCCTCGCTCTCGCCATCCGGGGTGGGGTAGCGAGGGATCAGCTGGCCCCCGAGCTCGAGCGACACATCACAACGCTCGGCGATCTCGAGCGTGGACGCCAGGGCCTCGGGCCAGGGCGCGAACGCGTCCGCCATCTCGGCGTTGTTGCGCAGGAAGAACTCGTTGGTCTCGAACGTGAGCTTGGGGGCGGCGAGCGTGCTCTTCGTCTGGACGCACAGCAGGGCGCGGTGGTGATCGTGGTCCTCGCGGCGGAGGTAGTGAACGTCGCCGGTGGCCACGAGCGGCCGACCCACCTCGCGGGCGATGCGCACGATGCCCTCGTTGGCCTGCTCCTGGGGAGCCAGCCCGTTGCGCTGAAGCTCGAAGTACACGCTCTCGGGGCCGAAGATCTGCAACAGCTCATCGGCGTGGGCGCGCGCCTCGGGTTCCCGGCCCTCGACGAGCCGTGAGCAGAAGCGCGAGGCGAGGCAGCCCGTCAGGGCGATGACACCATCGCTGTGGCGCTCGAGCTGGGCCATGTCGAGCGTCGGCTTGCCGCGCTGAAGACCATCCAGGAACCCGGCCGAGGAAAGCTTGATCAAGTTCCGGTAGCCGATCCCCGACTCCGCCAGCAGCGTCAGGTGGTGGCGCTCGGTGCGCCCCACCGGTACGGCCGCGTGGTCCTCGACGAGATAGATCTCGCAGCCGACGATGGGCTTGATGCCGTGCCGGCGGCACGCTTCGTGGAGCTCGACCGCACCGTTCATGACGCCGTGATCCGTTAGGCCGAGCGCCGGCTGACCGAAGTCGGCCGCCCTGGCGGCGAGCTCCTCGACCTTGCAGGCGCCGTCGAGCAGCGAGTACTCAGAGTGGACGTGCAGATGCGCGCAGGCGGGGTAGCTCACCGGAAACCAATCCTAGGTGTCCGGGCGGATGCCGCCAGGCGCTTTAGCCCAGTTTCCGGATGTCCACAAAACGGGGCGCCCGGCGCTGCTCAGCGCCGGCCGCCGGAGCGCCGTTGGGCGCGCTCGATCCACTCGCCCAGCAACACGATCCGGCCGCCGTCGCCCTCGACCTCGGCCCGCTGGCCCGCCGGGAGCGGGAGACCAGCCAGCAGGGCGACGAGCGCCGGGCGCGGGACGCGCAGGGCGGCCGACACCTCGAGCTCGCCCCCGCGCTCGGCGGTGCCCTCGATCACCCGGACCGGCTCGCCGCGATGGACCTCGACGTGAAAGCGCCGCTCCTCCTCGCCGTCCCCGGCACCCTCGATCGCATAGACGACGGAGAACTCGTGGCCGTCCGTCCACGCCGGATCGATGCCGTTGACCACGGCGCGCAGCAGAAGGCCAGGTTCGGGCTGCACGTCGGCGCGAGCCAGGTCGACGAGGGCGACCGGCCGCCGCAGGCGACGCAGGAGGTGCCGGAGCCGCCGGCGCCGGCCCGTCACCCGGACTCCGGGTAGGCGGCGAGGCGGGGATCCGCCCACCAGCGGAGCCAGGTCGGCGATTCTGCCGCTGAGCTGGAAGTCCACCTCGCCTGGCCCGGACTCCTCCTTCGAGCCGCGCGGTTCCACCGACGCCCGCCCGTCCGAGATCGTCACCCGAAACTCGCCCAACTCCTCGACCTCGAGCTCGTAAGTCAGTTGCCGCTTGACGAACAGGCCCTGGAGGGGCAGCAATTCGATCAGCAGCCGGCCGGCGGGCCGGGAATCGTCCGCCTGAGCCATATCGACGAGGGCCGAGGTGAGCCATGGCTGGCGCTCGCGGCCTACCTCGCGTGGAAGGGAGGAAAGCGGGGCCTCGGCGCGGGGCGGAGAAGCCGTCGCGGGCAGAGACGCGGCGGGAGTTCCCCGGGCCGCTGGCGGCTCCGGCGGGGCGGCCGGGGGTTCCGGTGGTGCGGGCGGAGTGCGCGGGGCCGCCAGGGGTTCGCGTGGCGCCGGAGCCTTGGGCGCCACCGGTGACGGGGGTGCGCCGCGGGGCGTGGATGCGATCGCCGGCCCCGGAGGCCCGATGGGAGGCGGGGGCGGCTCGGGGTATCTCAGGGGCGGTGGCGCGGACCCCGTGCGCGGGGCCTGGGGCATCCAGGATGGAGCGTCGGGGGGCGGGAACTCGCGAGTGCCTTCGGCCGCCCGCTCGCGTAGCCGCCGGAAGGCGTCGGTGAGGTCGGCCGCCCGGACCCGGCGCTCCTCCCCGGTCCCGCGCCG
>DASZHF010000118.1:0-21457 GCA_035938095.1 Solirubrobacteraceae bacterium | reverse complement strand
GCCTCGACGATGCGGAAGTCGGCCTCCGACGCCCGGCCGTAGGAGAGGACTCGCCCGCCCGCCGCTCGTATGTCGGCAACGAGGGCACGACCGAAGGGGTCGTCGAGGTTGACCACGCACATGAGCGCGGTTCGCTTGCCCCGGACGAACATGCGGCGCTTGAGCTCGCCGTAGCGCTCCATGGTCCCGTGGCGGTCGAGGTGCTCGGTCGTGAGGTTGGTGAACACGGCCACGTCGGGCAAGAACGATGAGCTTCCCTCGAGCTGGAAGCTGGAGACCTCGCACACCACCCAGCCCCCTGGAGGCACTGCCGACAGCGGCGGGCCAAAATCGGTGTTGCCCGCCAGCTGTACCCGGTGGCCACCCGCCTCGAGCACCGCGACGGCGAGCGCGCAGGTCGTGGACTTGCCGTTCGTGCCGGTCACGGCCACGATCGGGGCTCTCGACAGCCGCCAGCCGAGCTCCAGCTCATCGAGGACGCAGAGGCCACGCTCCTGTGCCCGCTCGATCAGAGGCGAGTCGAAGCCGACGCCGGGGCTCTTGACCAGCGCGGCGACAGGCGCCCCGTGTTCGAGGACATCCACACCGTCGCCTCCCAGCCAAACCTCGACCCCGCGTTTCCGCAGCGCGGCAGCAGCCCGACGATGCTCGCGATCGGTCGCACAATCCCACGCCAGGACGGGGTCGCGTGTGCCCCGCTGGAGGGCGTCGACCGCGGCCCGACCCGCACGCGCCAGGCCCGCCACCAGATAGGGGCCCGGGGGCGGCGGGGGGCGACCGTCGCTCACGGCAAGGCCGGAGTCCAGTCCCGGTCGATGGAGCGCCCCGGGCCGCGCGCCCGCGCGGCCCGGCCGCCCGCGATGAGCGTGTCTGCGATCGCCGCCGCGATGGGCAGTCCGGTCGCCTCCTGGAGCCAGGCCCACTGTCCGGCGGCGTTGACCTCCAGGAAGACCGTCTCGCCGTCGGGAGTGACGATCAGGTCGAGTCCCGCGAAGCCAAGGCCGAGCCGCCGAGCCAGCGCCAGGCATCGCTTCTCCAACGCGGCGTCGACGGCTTCGACCTCGTAGCGAACCGAGGTGCGTTTCGCGCGGCGCCAGTCGATGCTTCCCCCGTCGCTCTGCTGGGAGTAGATGCGGGCCGCGAACACCGCGTCTCCGACGACCGTCAGTCTCAACTCGAATTCCTTCTCGACGTAGCGCTGGTAGATGGCGGGACAAGCCGAGAGCGCGGCGTCCGACCTCAGATCGTCCTCGCCGAGCAGCGTCGTGTACACGACGTACTGGTCCTCGACCGCGGTGACCGGTAGCTGCCCCCCGACCAGCTTGGCCACCATCCTCCCGCCCCAGTCCCGGTACAGACCGCGGATCTCCTCGGGGTCGGCGGTGACGCGGGTCTCGGGGACGGTGAAGCCCTCCTCCAGGGCGAGCGCGAGTTGCAGCGGCTTGTGGCGCGCCAGACGGTTGGCGTCGGGATGGTTGAGCCAGTAGGCGTCGAGGCACAGCAGCGCGCCCTCGATCGTTGCGCGGAGCTCGGCCTCGGCGAGCACTCTGGCCTCCCCGTCCTCCACCTGCCGGGCGACCGGGAGCTTGAGATGTCGATACCAGACCGCCCCGACGTCGGCCCCCGCGAGCTCACCGTCCTCGAGCCCGAAGCGCGGGTCAAGCCGGTCGCCCGAGAGCTCCAGCCGGACGCTCGAGCGCTCCGGGTAGCTCTCGGTGTTGAACCGGACGACGGCCGCCCCGCGGCGGTGCAGCTCATCGAGGACGGCCGGGGCGTGGTCGTCGTCGTCGTGCGTGACGACCAGCACCACGCCTGGCGAGTCGGGGCTCATCTAGCCATCGCGCGCCCGCCGGGCAGGCGGCGTGGGGAGTGCTCGGACCGGGCGATCAGGACGGGGACCGGAGCTCAGAGATCTCTGCTTCCAGCTGCTGGACGCGGCGGTACAGCGCCTGAATGGCCACCATGGCGACTCCGTTCGCATCGAGCATGTTAATCGTGCGATCGTCGGCGCCCAGTCCGAAGGATGCCGCGAAGTCCTGCGCCATCGGCCCCAGGTGGCGGATGGCCGGATCCTCGCCCTTGTAGTTCCAGGTGCTGATCGGTAACGCCGCGAGCTTCTCGAGCACCTCGAAGCCGTTGACCGGCTGGTCGGGAGTTGCGTCGCCGGCCTGGCGATTCCCGGAGCTACTTCCAGGAGATGGCGACAATGTTCTCCTTGAGCTGAACGGTCAAAGCTCTCCTCCGGCTGATGGCGGCCAGGTTCTCCTTCCGGTCAAAAGCGCCTTCCACATGGGAAGCAGGCCGACGAGCGCGAGCTTGGTGTCGAGCTCGGTGTCGGTGCCGGCGTACTGGGTGGTTTGCCTGCGAGCTAGCGGCATCCGCTTGCGGAACAGAAGCGGTGTTCTGCCCCTCGCCGTTTCGATCGTCGCCCCCCGGGAGGCGCGCCGTGAGGGCGCGACGGGTCGGTGGGACACCGGGACGATGTTCTCCTTGGTGTCGATGTCGCTGCCCCCCTTCTGGTCGAGCTCGGTGTCTGTGCCGGCGTACTGGAGGGCCTGTGCGCGTTGGAGTGGCGCGCGCCGGAGAAACAGCATTGGTGCGGCCCGATTCGGCTGGGCCGGCTCGGCTTCCCACGCGACCCGGACGATGTTCTCCTTGGCGTGGACGTCGCTGATGTCGGGCTTCATGTCCAGCTCGGTCTCGGTCCCCCGGAACTGGGCCGCCTGCCGGGACGACAGCAGCACCCGCCGGCGGAACAGAAGCGGGATCGTGCCGGCGGGAGGTTCGGCGATCGCTGTGGGCTGGTCACGGGTTTCTCCGTCATCTCGTGTACGCCACGCCACCGGAGAGATGTTCTCCTTGGCATTCGCATCGCTCTTCTTCACGTCAAGCTCGGTCTCGGTCGCCGCGTACTGGGCCGCCTGTAGCGGCGACAGCGGCGCGCGCTGACCGAACAAGAGCGGGGCAAAGACCTCCGCCGGCCCGGCACTCGCCTCCCAGTCGACGGGCGCGATGTTCTCCTTGGCGTTCACGTCGCTCTGTTGTGCGTCGGGCTTCATGTCCAGCTCGGTCTCGGTCCCCGTGAACTGGGCCGCCTGCCCGGACGACAGGATCACTCGCTTGCCGAACAGGAGCGGAACGACGCCACTGAGCGGCTCGGGGGTCGCGGCGCGTTCGTCGGTCGCGGCACTCGGCCGCTCGCCGGTCGCGGCGCGCTGATCTGTTGCGGTCACGTGCCCTCCATTTCCGCTTGCCCGCATTGACTCCCCGCGAGCGCGTGACCCTACCAGAGCGCAGCGCCCAAATCAGGCGCCTGACCCGGCCCGGGCGGCGGGCCGGGGCGGGGGGACGCCGGGTCCCGTTCACGCTCTCCCAACATTGCCAAAGCTATGTCAAGGTTGGCCCGAATCGCTGGTAGCATCGACGTGGATGCGCGACTTCCGCGAAGCCGTCCGCTCCCGCGTGCTCGTCTACGACGGCGGCATGGGGGCGACGCTCGAGCAGTTCGATCTGACGCCGGAGGACTATGGGGGGCTACAGGGCAAATGCCACGAGGCGCTCGTCCTGCACCGCCCCGACGTCATCGAGGGCGTCCACTCCTCGATGCTCGAGGCCGGGGCCGAGGTGGTCGAGACCGACACCTTCCAGGCCAGCCGGCTGAAGCTCGAGGAATGGGGCCTGGCCGACCACACGCTCGAGATAAACACCAAGGCCGCCGCGATCGCGCGCCGGGCCGCCGGCGAGCGGCGCTTCGTCGCGGGCTCGATCGGGCCCACCGGGCAGCTGCCCGCCTCCGACGACCCCACGCTGGGGCAGATCACGTTCCGCGAGCTGGTGGAGATCTTCACCGAGCAGGCGCGGGGGCTGATCGAGGGCGGCGCCGACCTGCTCATCATCGAGACCGCCCAGGACATCCTCGAGGTCAAGGCGGCGGTGTTCGGCGCGCGCGAAGCGTTCACGCTCACGGGACGCACGCTGCCCATCCAGACCTCGGTGTCGCTCCTCCCCCAGGGGGGCAAGATGCTGCTGGGCACCGACATCTCCGCGGTCCTGGCCACCCTGGAGGCGCTGCGCGTGGACGTCATCGGGCTCAACTGCTCGACCGGACCCGAGGACATGCGCGACGCCATCCGCTTCCTGGGCGAGCACTGCCCGGTCCCGGTCCACTGCATTCCCAACGCGGGTCTGCCGTTGCAGGGACCAGACGGCGAGACGATCTTCCCCGAGAAGCCCGGGCCGCTGGCGGACGTCCTGGGTGAATTCGTGGAGCGCTTCGGAGTCTCGATCGTCGGCGGCTGCTGCGGAACCACGCCCGAGCACATCGCCGCCATCCGTGAGCGCTGCGCGTCGCACCCGGTGGGGTCGCGGCCCGCGCCGCGGCCACCGCACCTGTCATCGATGATCGCGGCCACGCCGCTGGTCCAGGAGCCGCGTCCCACGATGGTCGGTGAGCGCGTCAACAGTCAAGGGTCGCGACGGGCCAAGGAGCTCCTGCTCAGCGACGACTACGACGGTCTCGCGCAGATCGCCGAGGACCAGGTGCAGGGCGGTGCCCACATCCTCGACGTATGCGTAGCCCTGACCGAGCGCCAGGACGAGGACGAGCAGATGCGCCAGGTGGTCAAACGCGTCTCGCTGACCCAGCCGGCTCCGATCCAGGTGGACTCGACCGAGCCCGAAGTCATCCAGACCGCGCTGGAGCAAATCCCCGGTCGCGCCATCGTCAACTCGATCAACCTCGAGGCCGGCCGCGACAAGCTCGACCGCGTCGTGCCGCTCGCGCTGGCGCACGGAGCGGCGATGATCGCGCTGACGATCGACGAGGAGGGCATGGCCAAGACCGCGCAGCGCAAGGTCGAGGTCGCCCAGCGCATCCGCGACCTGGCCTGCGACGAGCACGGCCTGGATCCCGAGGTGCTGATCTTCGACGCGCTCACCTTCACGCTCACCACCGGGGACGAGGAGTGGCGACCGTCGGCAATCGAGACGATCGAGGGCATCCGCCGCATCAAGGCGGAGGTCCCGGGGGTGAAGACCTCACTGGGAGTCTCCAACGTCTCCTTCGGCGTCTCCCCCCCAGCCCGCGCCGTGCTCAACTCGGTGTTCCTGCACCACTGCGTGGAGGCCGGGCTGGACCTGGCGATGGTCAACCCCAACCACATCAACCCCTACCCCGAGATCCCGGCCGAGGAGCGCAAGCTCGCGGACGACCTCGTCTTCAACCGCTCCGAGGACGCGCTCGAGCGCTTCATCGCCCACTTCGAGTCAAAGGGCGAGGAGGAGGCGGCGACGGTGGGCGACCCCACCGAGGGCATGGAGCCCGAGGAGGCGCTGCACTTCCAGATCCTGAGGCGGCGCAAGGAGGGCGTGGAGGACTGGATCGACCGCAGCGTCGAGAAGATCGGCGCGGTACCGACGCTCAACGACGTGCTCCTGCCCGCCATGAAGGAGGTGGGCGACAAGTTCGGCGCCGGCGAGCTCATCCTTCCCTTCGTCCTGCAGTCGGCCGAGGTCATGAAGCGCGCCGTGGCGCAGCTGGAGAAGTACTTGGACCGGATCGAGGGCTACACCAAGGGGACGGTCGTGCTGGCCACCGTGTTCGGAGACGTGCACGACATCGGGAAGTCGCTGGTCAACACGATCCTCACCAACAACGGCTACACGGTCGTCGACCTGGGCAAGCAGGTCCCCATCGGCACCATCCTCGACGCAGCGCGCGAGCACGACGCCTCGGCCATCGGCCTGAGCGCGCTGCTGGTCTCCACCTCCAAGCAGATGCCGCTGTGCATTCAGGAGCTGCACTCCCAGGGCCTGGCGTACCCGTTGCTCATCGGGGGCGCCGCGATCAACCGCGACTTCGGACTGCGCGCGCTGTACCCGGGCGGGCGGGAGTCAGACGAGGTGTACGAGCCCGGCGTCTTCTACTGCAAGGACGCGTTCGAGGGCCTGGCCAAGATGGACCAGCTCGTCGACGACACGGCCCGCGAGCAGTTGGTCGAGCAGACGCGCGAGGCGGCGCAGCGGTTGCGCGAGAAGGGGCCCGAACCCGAGGAGCTGCCCACCGACGACGCCTCGGTGCGCTCGGGGGCGCGCACCGATGTCCCCGTGCCGGAGCCGCCGTACTGGGGCGTACGCGAGATCGAGGTCGATCTCGAGCAGGTCTATCCCCACCTGGACACGCATGTGTTGTTCAAGCTGCACTGGGGCGGGCGCGGCGTGAAAGGCGACGCCTGGCGGCGGCTGGTGGCCGACGACTTCCGGCCCCGGCTGGAGCGCATGTGGCGAGAGCAGGACTACCTGCAGCCCCGCGCGCTGCTGGCGTACTTCCCGTGCTATGCCGACGGCAACGACGTCGTCGTGCTCGACCCCGAGGATCGCGAGACGGTGCTCGAGCGGTTCGTCTTCCCCCGCCAGCCCGGTCACGACCGTCTGTGCATCGCGGACTTCTACCGTCCGGCGGTGGACGGACGCGCGCCAGCCGAACTCGACGTGGTTGCGCTGCAGGCGGTCACCGCGGGTCCGCTGGTAACCGAGCTCACCGGGCGCCTGGAGTCCGAGGGGGAGTTCGCCGAGCAGCTGTTCGTCCACGGTCTGGGAGTGCAGTCGGCCGAGGGTATGGCCGAATGGCTGCACGCGCGCGTGCGGCAGGACCTCGGCATCGCGGCCGACCAGGGCCGGCGCTGGGCCTGGGGCTACCCGGCCTGTCCTGAGCAGTCCGAGCACGAGAAGCTCTTCCGGATCCTCGACGCGCCCTCGATCGGGCTCAAGCTGTCGGGCGGCTTTGCCCTCGAGCCCGAGCAGTCGACGGTGGCGATCATCGCCCACCACCCGCAGGCGGTGTACTTCGGCATGAAGAGCGGGCGCCTCCTGCCCGCCGAACGGGCGGGAGACGAGGTGATCGCCGGCACGGACAAGGATCCCACGCGGCTGAAGCGCAACGACACCCTGCCCGACGAGGACCCCGACGACGGCTCGAGCGAGGGTCAGGACGAGAGCGAGCCTGCGATGGCGGGCGGCGGTTCCCCGAGCGCCGGGCGTTAGCTCAGCGCTCGCGCAGCCCGCGGGCCAGCGTTCGGCTCCCCGCGAGCAGAAGACCGCCGGCCAGAAGCAGTGCGATCACGAACCCGACGCCGTCGAGCCCCGGGCGCAGCGCCGGATGGCCGTCCGCCGCGTAGAAAAGCACGGCGGCTCCCCACCCCAGCACCACGGCTCCGGTTGCGATCTTCGCCATGACCCCGCTGTCGGCGCGGGGCCGCGCGCGCTTAAGTCAAGTGGCGGCAGTTCTGGACGGGCGCGCCGGGCTGTGCTGTCTAGATGCGGGCCTTGGCCTGGCGGCCAGCCGAGCGCGACGTCTGCGGAACCGCCGGGAGCTTCACGGGCGAGGCATTGATCGTTCGCACCCGCATGTCGCGCCACGAGAGACCCTCGTTGAGCAGGGCGGGCATACCCATCAACACGGCCGCCGCGATCTCGACTGCCTGCAGGACGATCCCATAGCCCAGTGCGCTGGCCGAGGACACGTGGTAGGCGCCGGTCAGCACCACGACGCACGCCGCCTGGAAGACGCCGAGGTTCGCCGGGGTAGCGGGCAGGACGGCGGTGAGGTTCACGGCGAACAACACCGCCGCGGCGGCGCCCAAGCCGGCGCGGTGGTCGAGCCCGAAGGCGGCCAGGAGCACGTAACAGGCCAGCAGCTGCAGCCCCCACGCTCCCAGCTGAGCCGCCGTCGCCGCCGCGGCCCGACGAGGCTGGCGAAAGACACTCAGTCCGTCGCGGACCCGGGTCAGTGCCCCCCGCACGCGGGTCACGATCATGCGGGCGCGAGAAGAGCGCTCGCGCTCGCCTCGGCGCGAGAGACGCGGCACGAGCAGCGGTGCGAGCAGCACCAGCAGGGCGATCGCCACCGGCCCCACCGCGGTGAACATCAGCGCGTCATGGCGGCCATCGAACAGGTTCACGCTGGAGAACATCGCGACCCCGAGCCCGGCCAGGGCGACGAGGTTGAGCAAGGTCTGTGACACGAGTGTCCCCAGCACCACCGGAAGCGTCTCGCGCGGCCGGCCGACGCGGCGGGCCAGGATCAGCGCGCGCGAGGGCTCGCCGAGCCGAGCGGGCAGCGTGGCTGACATGAGCACGCCGATGAACGTCCCGCGCATGGCGTCCCTTCGTCTGACCCGAACGCGCGGGAGAGCGGCCCGAAGGATGGCGTGCCACGCGAACCCGCGCATGATCATCGCCAGGCACATCAGGCCCAGGCCGACCAGCACCAGGCCCGGGCTCGACGCCACCAGGCTCTCCGCGATGCGCGCCAAGCCGATCCGCTCCAGCGCGATCAACGCCAGCAGCACGCCGCCGGCCGCGGCGAGCAGCATCGCCACCCGGCGCGCCAGTGCGAGCCCCGGGCGGCGGCGAGCGGCCGGGGGCCGCTCGAGGCTCGGAAGGCGCCGCCCCCGGACCCGCGGGGCGCCGTCGGCGGGGCGGAGGCCGGCCCGCACCGCCGCCCGCGCCACGGCTCCTTCGGGCTGGGGCGCGCGCTGGGCGGCGTGGTAGACCTCGAGCACCTCGGCGGCCACCTGCGGCCATGCGTAGCGGCGCGCGCTCTGCGCCGCGGCTTCTCCCATCGCGCGACACCGCTCGGGGCTCAACGCCAGGCCGCGCAGCGCCTCGGCCAGTGCGGTGGCGTCGCCCGCGGGCACGAGCAGGCCGTCGTGGCCATCGTGGACCACACCCGCATAACCGGGGATGTCCGAGGCCACGACCGCCGTCCCCGCCGCGAACGCCTCCGTGAGGACCATGCCAAAGCTCTCGCCCCCGAGCGAGGGCGCGGCCAGCACGTCGGCTTCGCGCAGGCGCGCGCGCTTGGTTTCATCGTCGACCTTGCCCAGGGCGGTCACATCCGCTTCGTCGAGCAGGAGCGGCGCCACCTCTTCGCGGTCTGCGCCGATGATCGTCAGAGAGGCGGGAACGTGCTCACGCAGGGCTTCGAAGGCCCGCAGGAGCACGGGAAGTCCCTTGCGATCCACCGCCTGCCCGACGAACACGATGCGCAGGCCCTCGTCCCCACTCGGAGCCGGGCGCTCGGGTAGCGGACTCAGGTCCACCCCATTGGGGATCACGTGATAGCGCCCGCCGAAGAACCGCCGGGCGGTCCACGCCGCCGCTCCGGAGACGGCGATTCGTGCATGCAGATGATTCATGCGGCGCGCGGCACCGACCAGGTTGCCGGCCCCGTTGGTCAGGCGGTTCGTGGAGTAGCTGTGGAACGTGCCCACCAGGGCGGCGCCCGAGAACCCGAGCGCGTCCCAGCCCGACATCGGCACGACGGGCTCGTGCATGTGCACGATGTCGAAGCCACCGTGCCTGAGCTCGCGGCGCAGGGTGGACACGGCGTACGGGGTGAGAGCTACGTTCGAGACGGCACCGTTGGCGCCGATGCCGATTGTTCGTCCGAGCGAGACGAGGTGCGGGTCGATCGGCCGTCGCTCCGGCCGGGCCCCGCCGTGTAGCAACCGGGCCCGGCGATCGTCGGGGTCCACGGGAGCCAGGACGCGCACCTCGTGGCCCATCACGCCGAGCTGGGTGGCGAGGGACTCGATGTGGCGGGTAACGCCTCCGGGATACGTCCAGGAGTACGGCGAGACCAGCGCGACGCGCATGCTCCCCACTTTACCTGGGACGCTGGCCGCTGCCCAGGCCCCCTCTGGACACCTGTTTCACAGGGTAGCGGGCGCGCCGACCCGTCCGGGAGCGGCTGACCCCGGCCTATACTCTTGATGAAGCCGGGCAGCGGATCCGCTGCCGGCAAGGCCAGGCTCACCGTTCTTTCACCCCTGACCGAGGCCGACCGTTTCGAGCGCCTCTCACCAGGCCGGCCACCCTCCCGACCGTGCGCGAACGTCACTTCGTCAAGTACACCTTCCTGAAGATCGACCCCGCCTGGCGGCGCCTGGACGGCGACCGGCGCGCCGCCGACAAGCGCGAGTTCGTCGCCGCCTGCGAGGACTTCGCCCAGGATCACCTGCTGCGCGCGTTCTCGCTCGTGGGCACCCGGGGCGACTGCGACATGATGCTGCTCTCCCAAGCCCTCAGCCTCGACCACCTGCACGAGTTTCATGTCGTCCTGGCCCAGAGCGGGCTGATGGGCTGGGCCACCATCCCCCACTCGTTCCTGGCCATGACCAAGCCGTCGGAGTACTCGGACGAGTCGCGCCTGGAGGTCAGGCCCGCGCACGCCAAGTACCTGTTCGTCTACCCGTTCGTCAAGACGCGCGAGTGGTACCGGCTGCCCGCCGAGGAGCGCCAGCGGATCATGGCCGAGCACATCCGCGTGGGCCGCGAGTACCCCGAGATCGACCTCAACACCAGCTACTCGTTCGGGCTCGACGACCAGGAGTTCGTGGTCGCCTTCGAGACCGACGACCCCGCGCGCTTCCTGGACCTCGTCCAGCGGCTCCGGGGCACGGACGCCTCAGCCTTCACGCGGCGCGACACGCCCGTGCTCACGTGCATCTCGACGTCGGTTAAGCGGGCCCTGAACGCGCTCGACGGGGAGACGCTGGCCCTCGAGCCGGCGGCGGCCGGTGCGTCATGATGGTCCGATGACCACGCGACCCGAGGACCTCGCGCGCGACTTCGAGGAGGTGCGCGACATAACCGTGATCGGAGCCGGTCCGGTGGGGCTGAGCGCCGCGTTCTGGGCCGGTATGCGCGAGGCGTCGGCACGCATCATCGACTCGCTGCCCGAGCTCGGTGGTCAGCTCACGACGCTGTACCCGGAGAAGTGGGTATTCGACGTGCCCGGGTTCCCGCGCGTCCTGGCCAAGGACCTCGTCGAGCAGCTGCGCGTGCAGACCCTCGAGCAATTCGACGTGCCCGTGCACCTGGAGACCACCGCGGAGCAGATCTCGTGGGAGCCCGACCCCGAGGACCCCGAGCGCGAGCTCGTCGTGCTCGACACCGAGCACGGCCGCCTGAGCTCGCGCACGGTGATCATCGCCGGGGGGCACGGGGCCTTCGAGCCCAAGAAGCTGCCCGGCTATGACATGTCCCCTTGGGAGGGACGCGGGGCCCACTACATCGTCGGAGAGAAATCGGTGTTCGCGGGCAAGCGCGTGCTCATCGTCGGCGGCGGCGACTCGGCCATCGACTGGGTGATCAACCTGTTAGACACCGCCGAGCACGTGAGCCTCGCGCACCGGCGTGAGGGCTTCCGCGCACACGAGGTGACGGTCGGACAGGTGCTCGAGGCCGCCGATCGAGGCGACGTCGCCCTGCACGTGCCGTTCCAGATCAAGGAAGTCTCCGGCAACGGGTCGGTCGAGCGGGTGGTGCTGTTCCACTCCGAGGACGAGGCCCACGAGATCGAGCTCGAGGTCGACGCCATCCTGCTGCAGCTGGGGTTCAAGACGGCTCTGGGCCCGCTCAAGGATTGGGGACTGGAGATCTCCAAGGGCGCGATCGTCGTCGACCAGGTGATGCACACCGACCTTCGGGGCGTGTGGGCGTGCGGAGACATCACGATCTTCGACGGCAAGCTCAAGCTGATCGCCACGGGCTTCGCCGAGGCCGCGATCGCGGTCGCCCAGGCCGTTCACCAGATCCGCCCCGAGATGAAGATCCAGCCCAAGTACTCGACCAACACCGGCGTGCCCGGCGCGGTCGAGGGGCAGCCCTGACCCCGCCGTCCTCCCGGTCGCGCCAGGGCTCCGGCCCGGTCGCACCCGCGCCTGCCGCCGCCGGCCCCGCGACCAGGCCCCGCCGCCCTCGAGGGGGCGTCGACTCGGCCGCGGCGGTCAGGCATCTGCGGGCAGCGGATCCGGTGCTGGCCGCGATCATCGATCGCGTCGGAGTGGTCAAGCCGGGCCGCGATCCCTCGCGACCAGCATTGGGCGACCGGTACGGGGCGCTGGTGCGCGCCATCGTGGGCCAGCAGCTCTCCACCCGGGCCGCTCGCGCCATCTACGGCCGCCTGCTCGAGCGCTTCGGCGGTCGTCCCCCCACGCCGGCCGAGATCCTGGCCTCCGACCCGGAGGAGTTGCGCGCGGCCGCCGGGCTGTCGCACGCGAAGGTGGGCTACCTGCGCTCGCTGGCCGAGCACGTCGTGCAGGGCGAGCTCAAGCTCGACCGCCTGGCGGAGCTGTCCGATGAGCAGGTCGTCGACGAGCTGGTGGCAGTGAAGGGACTGGGGACGTGGAGCGCGCACATGTTCCTGATGTTCCAGCTCCAGCGTCCCGACGTGCTGGCCGTTGGTGACCTGGGCATCAGGCGGGCGATCGAAGGCGCCTACCAGCTTGCCGAGCTGCCCGGTCCGGCCGAGATGGAAGCGTTGGCCGAGCCCTGGCGCCCGCATCGCACGACCGCCTGCCTGTACCTGTGGCGGTCCCTTGCGGCCGTGCCCGCCTAGCGGGCCCGCTGCACCACCACCGTGCGATCCACCTCGGTGACCAGGCGCCAGCCGGGTTCCGAGTGTGCGCCGCGAAAGTGCCGCGCGACAACCGCGGTCGGACCGGGGAGGCCGCGCCCGTCCGGGCGGTCCGCCCGCGCGTCGTGGAAGGCGAGATGACCCGCCGGCGCGACGAACGGGCTCCACTTGACCCAGTCGAGCTCGCACGCCTCCTCGCTGTGGTCCCCGTCGACGAATACGAGATCGACCGGATCGGTCCAGTCCGACGCCACGTGCTCGCTCAGCGAGACGTGCCAGGTCACGCGCCCCGCTCGCGGCTGCGCCCCGTCCCCCCCGCCGGGCGACCGGGCTCGCCGCTGTGCGCGAGCCACCACCCGACGGCTGGCCCACTGCGTCGCGCCCCAGCCGGCGGGCAGCGCGCTCGGATGGTGACCGAAGGGGTCGATCAAATGCAGCTCTGCGGCGGCGGGCATCGCCGCCACTAGCACGGCCGCCGACGAGCCCTCGTACACGCCGATCTCCACGATCCGCCGGGCCTGGGCCGCCAGGCGGGCGAGCAGCTCCGCCTCCTCGCGCGAGTGCATGGTCCGCGGCGGGATCAGACCGCTCCCGACCGCCAGGGCGCGCACCCGCACGTCGTCTCGCAAGCGCACCGGCGCGAGATGTCGCAGCGACTGGGGCAGGGCCATGGCGGGCGAAGATACGCCTACGCGCACTGAGCGGGCGGACCCGGGGGATCCTTGCGCGAAGGCGCTCGGGCCCATTCGGACCAGAGGTAGTAGGCGGGGCGCAGGGCCGTGAGGCGTTCGTCGGCCAGGCCCACCGGGAAGGCGCTGTCCTCCCGAAAGGTGTACTGGAAGACCGCCTTTACCCGCGAGTCCCGGCTCCAGCGCACGAGCGCGCCGGCCAGCGCGCGGCAGCCCGCCCGCCGGTCGCGCGGCACGGCCGAGCGTGCGTGGCCGAGGTGCGGGCTCCCGTCCCCGGTCTCGGTGATCCAAATGCGGGCGTGGCGGGCACACGCCGCGCGCTCCGCGAGCGCCCGCTCGAGTCGCCGCACGGAGTCAGGCGCGCCCGCCGCGCCACCCGCCCGGGCGTAGTCGTGCACGGCCCACAGGTTCGAGGCGCAGACGACGTCGCGGGGCAGGGCGCGCACGAACTCGGGAATGCCGGTGCTGTGGGGCCCGCCCGAGTGGGGGATGCCGGCCAGCTCGCCCAGCACCAGGTGGTGCTCGCCCGGCGCCGCGGCGAGCTCGCTGGCCATCGCGCGAACGAGCTCGGCGTAGATGTGGGGCGAGACCGTCGGCGCCGCCCTCGAGCAGCGCGCCCGCTGCGGGCTGAGGAAGAACGGATGGTTGGGCTCGTTCCACGGACTCCAGTAGGGAAGCGCGAGGCCGTAACGGCGCCCGAGCTCGAGCAGGGAGCTGATCAGCGCCCGGTAGGCCGGGATCGCGGTGGGCGCGATCGCTCGCGACCGCGGCTGGATGCCGGGTGGCTCGCAGCCCGACGGTCCGCGCGCCGCCCAGGCGGGCACTCCGGAGAGGTCGACGACCGGCACGAAGCCGCTCTGGACCCTCTGCTCGGAGGCGATCGCGGCCAGCTCCTCGGCGATGCCCCGGTACGGGACGCAGGGAGGCTCACCGCGCTGGCATCCACTCTGCGGGGCGTCCCAGCGCGGAGGGGTGTCGGCGCGCGGCTGAACCTGAGACCAGTCGACGTGTATGCGTACGTAGTCGGGCCTCAGCGCGAGCAGGCGCTCGCGCCAGAGCTGGAGCCCGGCCGGGACGTGAGCTCGCGCCTGCGGCGCCCACAGCAGATCCGGGTTGGCTTCGGTCAGACCGATGGCCAGGGCTCGGGGCGGCGGCGCCGGCCTGGGCGCCCGCGCGTGGGTCGCCGGCGACCTGGGGCCGGAGGCCGCGGGCCGCGCGTGGCGCTGCCCAGCCCCGCACCCGGAGACCAGCGCCGCGAGCGCCACCGCGACCAGTGCGATGGCCGGGACACGACGTTGCGCTCGCGCACGAGCGCTAGCCGAGGGACGCACTCGGGCTGAAACGCACACGCCGGCCGGGAATACCGCCCAGCGGACCGGGACCACCCGGCCGCCCAGCCTCAGACTGCGGAGACCTGCTCCTCGTCGGCCACGCGGAACGAGGAGCCACATCCACAGGCGGCGATCACGTTGGGGTTGTTCACCTGGAAGCCGGCGCCCTGGAGAGTGTCCTGGTAGTCGATGATCGAGCCGCTGATGTAGGGCAGGCTGGCCCGGTCGACCAGCACCCGGAGCCCCTGACTCTCGAACACCTCATCGCCGTCGCGCTGGACGTCGAAGGCAAGCTGGTACTGGAAGCCGGAGCATCCCCCGCCCCGGACTCCGACCCTCAAACCCGACGTTGAGACGTCGGCCTTCTGAGCGGACAGGAACTCGCGAACCTTCTCTGCGCCCTTGTCGGTGATCGTGACCATGTGTGGTGTTATCGGCAGTATCCGTGGGGCTTCGACGCCAGCGACCGCTTCGGCCCGGAGGGCCCCGTCACGGTCAATGCTTTCCAAAGTGTAGCGCCCGCTCCGGGTGAGCTAGCCTCTGGTTGATGCCCGATTCGGAGCAGATCAAACGGCGGATCGAGGACGGGATTCCCGGCGCGCGCGCCGAGGTGGAGGACTTCACGGGCGGCGGGGACCATTTCCAGGCCACCGTGACCGCCGCCGCGTTCGATGGACTCAGTCGCATCGAGCAGCACCGGTTGGTCTACGCCGTATTCGGAGACGAGATCGGGGGACCCATACACGCGCTGTCGCTCAAAACCAAGACTGAATGAGGAGCCGATGACCGAACCCCAGACCCAGCCGCTCGCCCAGACCCTGCCGCCCGCTGACAGCGACGGGCCCGCCGAGGCCACGAACCCGATCCGCGAGGCGATCGCCGAGGCCATCAGCCAGCACCCGGTGCTTCTGTTCATGAAGGGGACCCCGGAGCAGCCCGCATGCGGGTTCTCGGCCCGCACGGTTGGAGCACTCCAGACGCTCGGGGCCAGCTTCGCCGCGGTCGACGTGCTGCCCGACCCCCGCATCCGCCAGGAGCTCTCAGCGCTGTCTCAGTGGCCCACCATTCCTCAGCTGTTCCTCAACGGGGAGCTGGTCGGCGGGTGCGACATCGTGACCGAGATGTACGAGTCCGGAGAGCTGGCCACGGCGCTCGGTATCGAGAGCGGCCCCGGTGAGCCCGGTGCCTCCGATGCGCCGGCAAGCGACAGTCCGGGGCCCGCCCCGCTCCAGGTCGAGAATCGCCTGCCCTGACCTGGCCGGGACCGCTCAGGGCCTAGCCGGGACCGCTAAGCCGGGACCGCTCAGCGGATCCTGATAGCGGCCACCGCGGTTCCGCTGAGCCGCAGGCTGGGGTCGCGATAGACCGGCACCCCGCCGCCCCCGTTTCGCCCCTTCGACTTCGACGACCCACCCCCGCCGCCGCTCGACCCGCCGCGCCGCTTGGCCGCGGCGCCCGCCGCCCCAGCCGACCCCCGCACGAACCGGGCCCTGACGCCGTCGAAGCGGTGGATGGCGGCGATCTGATGTTGGAGCGCGTCCACCGTGGGCGGGCCCGCGTCGCCCACGCCGGCGCCGGCCTGCCCACCCGCGCTCGGGCTCAACAAGGCCACCAGCGTCGAGATCGCCCCGTTCCCGGCGCTGTCAGCGGGCGTCCCGCTCAGCCGCAGTAGATAGGTGCCCCGCCTCGCGTGACGAGGCACGCGCACCGAGATGACCCTCGCGGTGCGCGCCCCGCGGACCACCTGGACCAGTACGGCGACCTTGGCCACGTGCCCCGGCGCGACCGCCTGCCGGGGCCCGCGGGCGGCGAGCATGTAGCCCTCGCGCACGCCGTGTCCCAGTTGGAGGGTCACCTTCACATTCGTTACATGGAGGATGCCGAGCTTGAAGCTGTCGACGTTCTGCAGCGCCGTCCCCAGGTCGTCGAGGTACGGCGTCATCGTGTTGTCCTGGGGTGAGGTACCGCTCAGGTCGCTGGTCCCGTCCAGCACGTAGCTGTTGCAGAAACCCAGCGGGACCTTGCTCTCCTGGACGTTGATCTGCAAGCACATCGAGCCGCTCTGCTGCGCCGGCGCGCCGTGCAGGGTCAGGGTCGCGGCCTGGGCGGTCGCGAGTGGCGTCACCAGCGACAGCGAGGACACGCCGGTGGGCTGCCCGATCGCGGACTCGTCCGCCAGCGTGTCGTTGAGCGTCAGCGCCGCGCCGCTGTCCGTGCTGTGCGCCACCACTTGGAGCGGGAAGCGCGGGGGCAGCGCGCCCACCTGACCGACGACCGCGTTCAGGCCATCGTTGGTGAGCGTCCCCAGATCGTGCCCCGGGGCGGCCAGCTTGAACGTCGTGACGTTGCCGGAGCTGCTCAGCGGGTTATTGATCACCGTGTAGACATACGCGTCCTCGAGCAGCAGCGAACGCCTGCCGGCCGAGTCGAGCGGGTGACCGAAGGCCCACACGTTGTTGCCGTCGGTGTAGGCCACCGTGCCGATCGCCCCCGTCGCGATGTCGCCGCTGGACAGCCCGACGGCCACGGAGGAGCCCGGTCGCAGAGTCTGCACCGGGTAGGCCGTGCGGGCCGTGCCCGGCGTGGCGTACAGGGTCCGCCCGGCCCGTGCGGCGGCGGTCTGGAAGAGCGCGGCCACCGACGGCGAGACGCCGCTCACCGTCAGGGGCTCGGTGAGCGCGTGCGCGGAGCGCGTGACCGAGCTGTCGCTGCGGGCGCTCGCCGGGGGCACCACCGGCTCGCCGAGGATGGCCTCGATCGGGGTCAGCAGGGCAAGCTTGTTCGAGACGTCGCCCACCCCCTCGGCCACCGCGCCGATGTTCCGCTGGACGCCCTGGCTATCCGGGCAGTACACGGGAGAGCCCGAGAACCCCTCCCCCACCCCCGTGCTGTCCACCGCCGGACCCGACACCCGCACCAGGATCGACGCTCCCTGGACCCCGGCCGACGCGCTCCCGTTGCTGTTGAGCACGTCGACCACGCTCGCGTTGAACGAGCTGATGGCGGTCCCCTGAACCACTGAGTAGCCCGTGCAGGACATGCCGCTGTGAACCTGGGACAGGGGCATGATCGGGTCCCCCGCCCACGCGGACCCCGTCCAGCAGACCAGCGCCAGGCCGCACGCGGTCGCCAGCCCGCAGGCCCTTAGCGCGCCGGTCGCCAGCGGCCCTCTGGTAGCTCGTGTTGCGCAGGAGGATTTCATCGGTCTGCCGACCCTAAACGATCGTGCGGGGGACGGCCTGCCCTTTTTCCCGCGCCTGCCAGCGCAGGTGTTCGACGATGCGGCGCGAGTCGCAGATCGCCTCGCCGTCGAGGATCAGCAGCGGAACGTGACGCTGACCGCTGAGCGCCACCACCTCCTTGCGCTGCGTGCGCCGGTAAGGCACCCGGATCTCCTCGGCCTCCACCCCGTGGCGGCGCAGCTCCCGGGCCACGCGTCCACACGGACACAGCCAATCGGTCGGTGTCGGACAGCGATAGAAGCTGGGCACCGGCCGAGAGTAGCGATCTGACCTGGCTGGTCGGGGCGGTTAGGGCACCAGGCGGCTCACGACCCCCTCCGCCTGGCGGAGTGCGAACCCGGCCACCCGCAGGGGCAGCGGCTGGCGGCTGCCGATGGGAGCGAGCCTCTCGCCTTCGCGCTCCCGGTACCAGGCGATCGTGCTCTCCAGCGTGTCCTCGTGGTGCGACGGCTTCCAGCCCAGCTCGCGCTTGGCCTTGTTGGACCGGTAGGCCCACCACAGCGACAGCGCCCGCACCTCATCCACGGTCACCAGCGCCCGGCCCGGGAGTCGTTCGGCGGCGGTGGCCAGCGCGTAGGCAGCGGGCAGCGGCAGCTTGACCGCCGGCGGGGCCACCCCGGACAGGCGCCCGAGGTCCGCGAAGAGCCGGTCCAGGGTGAAGTTCCGGTTGCCCAGGATGTAGCGCTCCCCCACCGCTCCGCGCTCGTCGGCCAGGAGATGGCCGCTGGCCACGTCGTCCACGTCGACGATGTTCAGGGCGCCGTCGACGTAAGCGGGTAGCTCGCGGCGCAGGAAACGAAGGACGAGGGTCGTCGAGGACCGGTTCAGGTCGCCCCGTCCGAACACATGGGCGGGATTGACGATCACGACCGGAAGGCCCTGGGCGGCCAGCCGCAGCGCCTCGGCCTCGGCCTCGCGCTTGGCGCTGACGTAGGCGATCCCTTGGCCCTCGAGACGGAACGCCTGCGCCTCGTCGGCCGTCGAGCCACGCGGCGCCGGACCGATCGCCGCCACCGAGGAGGTGAAGACGACGCGGGTCACGCCCGCGCGCAGCGCCTCTTCGAGCACGATGCGCGTGGCCAACACGTTGGCGCGGAACAACTGCTCCGGCGATGCCCGCAGGTTCGTCAGTCCCGCCACATGGAACAGTCGCGTGACCCCCCGCATGGCCCGCCGCACCGCGGCCCGGTCGAGGATGTCGCACCTGGCCGCCTCGTACTCGAGTTCCCTGAGGTTGTCCAGGCGGGTGCGCTCGCGGACGGCGACGCGCACCGCATCGCCGCGCGCGACGAGCTGGCGCACGACGTGGGACCCCAGGAAGCCGGCTCCCCCGGTGACTAGCGTGGTGCTCACGGCGGGTCAGTCTATGAAGGGGCCCAGCGCCGTGGGAGCAGGGACCCGCCGGCCAGGGCACGAGACCGCCATCAGGTGAGGGACCCCCTGGTAGGGTCACGCCCCGATGGCCGCCGTGGCGATCGTCACCGACTCGACGCACTACATGCCGCGCGAGCTCCTGGAGGCGAACGATGTCCACCAGGTGAGCCTGTACTTCAACTGGGGCGAGGGCCCGGTGCGCGAGTCGGACATGTCGAACTTCGACGACTTCTACGCGCGCCTGCGGCGCGGGCCCGACATGCCCACCACCTCGCAACCCTCGATCGGTGACTTCCTGGCCGTCTACGAACCGCTCATTGCCGAGGGTCGCGACATCGTCTCGATTCACCTGTCGGGCGGCATCTCGGGCACGTTCGGAGCGGCCTCCCAGGCCGCCCAGCTGATCGAGGAGCGCGGGACAGTCGATCGAATCGCGGTACTAGACGGCGAGACCGCGTGCGGCGGTCTCGGCGCCCTGGTCCTGGCCGCCGCCGCGAGCGCCCGGGCGGGTGCCGGCCGCGACGAGGTGCTCCAGCGAGCGCGCGAGGCTCGCTCGCTGCTCGAGATCTGGTTCTGTGTGGACACGCTCGAGTTCCTCCAGCGCGGGGGGCGCATCGGGAGGGCCCAGGCCTGGCTGGGCGGGGCGCTGAAGGTCAAGCCGATCCTCTCGCTGGGGGCTGAGATCACCCCGGTCGAGCGCGTCCGCACGGCGGCTCGCGCCTTCGAGCGCATGGTGGAGTACATGGGCTCGCGGAAGCGCGACGGGGCCGATGCCTGGATCGTTCAGCACATCCAGGCGCCCGATCAAGCGGAACGGCTTCTCGAACGGGGTAGGGAGATGTTCGGGTCCGAGCCGTTGTTCGTCTCCGAGGTCGGCCCGGTGATTGGCGCCTACACCGGTCCGGGACTGATCGGGGTCGGGGGCATCCCGAGAAGACTGCTGGCCGCTTGAGACGACCCGGACCGCTCCCCTAGCGAGAGCGCCGTCTGAACAACCCACTCAGCGCCGCGACTCCCCCACCCACCACGAAGCCTGCGACCGCAGCGCCGATCAGCACCTGGGTTCGGTGGCGGCGCAGCTGCTTGCGCCAATCGGTGAGCTCGGTCACCTCGCCCCGCAGGCGGTGCAGCGAGACCGCCAGCTGCGCGCGGTTGGCCTCTATCGACTCGCGGATCTCCTCAGGAGTGCGCTCGGGCATCAGCGTCCTCCGTCCGAGGAGGTGACGGTCTCCCGGATCTTCTTGGCCTCGTCGATGGCCATCGCCGGCGTTGGGGGCGTGCTGGAGCGGAACGCGCGCGCGGCGGTGTAGCCGGCGAGGGCGCCGAGGAGGAGCAATGCGCCGCCGACGATGATGAACCCCCAGTAGAACTCGTTGGTCCCCCCGAACAGCTCAAACCATGCCAACCACGAGAGACCGTGCAGGAAGAACAGCAGCGCGGTGACCACGAATATGCCGGCCGCCATCCCGACGACCGCGCCTTTGATCAGGCGGGTGACCTTCTGTGTGATCTCGGCTTTGGCCAGCTCGATCTCCTCGCGCACGAGCAGGCTGACGCGCTCGGAGACGTCGGTTATCGCGGTGGCGATGTTCTGGGGCTGTTCGCCGTCAGGAGCCAAGGCGCTTGAGGATGATCGCGGTGGCCAGGCCGCCGACGAACGCCAGGCCGACTCCGATCTCGGGATGGCTGCCGCCTCCCGACGCGGAACCAGGCGCGTCCTGCCCGGCAGCCGCGGCCGGCGGCACCTCCCACACGGGGTGGTCGGGCACCGTCGCAGGCACCTCCCACGCGGGTGGGACGGCTCCGGACACCGCGGGCGGCACGTCTTCGGTCACTCGGGCGGATCCTCACCGAAAACGCGAAGCCAGATCATGGCCGCGGCCCGCTGTGTGGCGATGCTCGCAAGCGCGCCCAGCCCGGCCAGCAGGCCCGACCACATCAGCCGCTTGGCGAGGTCGTTCTGCACTCGCGGCAGTCAATCAGATCACCGCCACGGCTGTCCGCGGGGCGACATCGCCGCCTGGACCGCCTCAGTCAGCCCACGGCGGACGCGTCCAGTCCGGAGCGCGGGCGCCCGTCAGCCGGCGGCCGTGGTGTCCACTGCCGAGGCGTCGAGCCCGTCGCAGATCGTTTCCACGACGAAACGCTTGGCCTGCTCGAACTCGGCCTCCCCCTGGGGCAGAAAGTCGAAGATCCAACCCGACAGCACCTGCTCGATTGCTCCGTAGAAGGCCAGGGCCGCGAACTGCGGGGTCACGCTGGTCTTGAACGTGCCCACCTTCTGAGCCTTACTGACGATGTCGGCGATCAGCTGATAGGCCTCGCGGATCACGTCGAGATGCGTCTGGCCGAACGAGTTGGCGGCGCGGGTGACCTCGACGATGATCACCTTCATCAGGT
>DASZHF010000117.1:0-33094 GCA_035938095.1 Solirubrobacteraceae bacterium | reverse complement strand
GCCCTGGACAACTGGGTGAACCTGAACCTGGTGGAGACCCGGACGTTTCCCGACGGCGTGCTCCTGACCAGGTACGAGACCAGGCGCTGAATACCCGACCTCGGATCGGCACGGGCTTCGGGCCCACCCAAGGATCTCGTGCCGCTGTGTTCCGAGGCGATCGTGATGCCCCTGCTGGATCACAGGCCGTGTATGTAAGGGATCCCCTTGCCGCGATGCTCAGGGCCTCGACCACTCGTAGAGTTCCGGCGGTGCTGCTCTACAACTCCCAGGGTTCGGGCAACTGTTACAAGGTCCGGCTGCTGCTAGCCCACCTTGGCGTGGACTACGAGCGGCGCGAGGTCGACGTCGTGGACCGCTCGAACCGTCTCGAGCTTCTCGGGGACTTGAATCCGGCGCTGCGGGTACCAACCCTCGTGCTCGATGACGGTCGGCCGCTGGCGGAGTCCAATGCGATCCTCTTCTACTTCGCCGCGGGGACGCCATACCTGCCCGAAGATCCATACGAACGCGCCCAGGTGCTCCAATGGCTGTTCTTCGAGCAGTACAGCCACGAACCCAACATCGCGGTCGTGCGTTTCTGGGTCGCCTACTCAGGCGCTCCTCCCGCGGACGCCGAGGTGGAGGCCAGGCGTCACGCGGGCTATGCCGCACTCGACGCCATGGAACGCCACTTGTCCAACTGCTCGTTCCATGTCGGCGAGCGCTTCACGATCGCTGACATCTCCCTCTACGCCTACACCCATGTAGCGGACGAGGGGGGATTCAACCTGGCGGGGTATCCCGCCATCCGCGCGTGGCTCGATCGCGTCGCCGAGCAGCCGGGCCACACACCGATCACGTCGTGAGCCTGCGAACCCGGGCAGCGCAGTTCTGATTGGCGCGACCCTCGATGGCGCCGTCGCGTAGGATCGTCTTTGGCCGGATCCGGGCAGAGGGGCAGGCGAGCAGTGAGGGAGATATCGATGGCGCGCGTGATCACACGCGGATGCGGGCTTGTCGCCCTGGCCGTGCTCTGGTTATGCGCCCCGGCATGCGTTCCGCTTTCGCTTGCCGATAGCTATGACGGCGCGCGGATCGTCGCCGAGCAGAGGACGGGTCCGCGGGTCATCACGCTGACGATCGCGACGCCGGCGTTTACGGCGCCGACCCGCGTGCAGGTGTTCCTGCCCGCGGGCTATGACTCGGATCCCGCGCGTCGTTGGCCGGTTACGTACTACTTGCACGGAATGCAGGGCGATCAGACGCGCTTTAGCGCGTGGTTTGGCGACCTCATCGGCGGGTTTCCGTCGATCGTGGTCGCCCCGGACGGGGGGCAGTCCGGCTATTACAGCGACTGGTATAACGGCGGTGCGGGCGGCCCGCCGATGTATGAGACCTACGACATCGATCAGCTGATCCCGCTGATCGACGCGCGGTTTCGAACCAGCGCGAGTCGCGGCGGGCGGGCCCTGATCGGCGAGTCGATGGGCGGCTACGGCGTGATGACCTACGCCGCGCGCCACCCGGACTTATTCGCCGCCGCCTCGAGCATGTCGGGGTTCGTCGACAGCAACTACGCCCCGGCGATCGCCATCGTAAGCGCGGGCCCTCTGCTCCAGGGCGGCCTACCGGACGCGATCTACGGCTCGTATGCCACCGAGGAGGTCCGGTGGCGAGGCCACAACCCGACCGACCTGGCCACCAACCTCCGCGATGTCGCCCTGCAGGTTCGCACCGCCGAGGGCGTGCCCACCACGACCATTGAGGGAACGGATCCCACTAGCGCGGTTGGCTGCACGGAGGAGGCCGGCATCTTCCAGACGAGCACCGACTTCCACCAGCAGCTCCTGGCGCTGGGCGTTTCGCATGTGTGGAAGGACTACGGCACAGGGTGTCACGACACCCTGAACTTCAGGCGCGAGTTCACCGACTCACTTCCCGGTTTGGAGCGCGTGTTCGCCCATCCCCGCCCGGACCCATCCGCCATCACCTACCGTTCGATCGAGCCGCACTTCGCAGTATGGGGCTGGCGAGTCGACGCCGATCCGGCGCGGGCACTCGAGTTCCTGCAGATCCAACAGGCCGGACGCGGCGGACTGACGCTGGTCGGCTCCGGGAGAACCAACGTGACGACTCCGCCTTTCTTCCCGGGGCTGACCGCCGTCGAGGTCGTCACGTCTGGTCGAGTGAGCGTGCTCAGGCCTGACCACGCGGGACGCCTGCACTTCACCGTCGACCTCGGCCCTGCGCACACCAACCAGCAGTACACCGAGGCCTCACAACTGGCCGGCGACGGCACGCCCGGCTACTTCACCAGCCGCACGGTGACGTTCGTACCACGCGCGTCCAGACACTCAGCCGGATCCAAAACTGCGCGACGGGCGTGAGTCTTTAGGGACACCACGCGCCACGCGGTCAAACATGCCTCAGGCGGAGGTGCCTGCGGCACACGTGTCTGATCGGCGTGGCGGTCGCGGCGCCGAAGACCGTGTCGTCGTCGGCGGGTTGCGGTCGCGCGCCCGGCGCTGCGTCTATCGACCGAGCCAGCTGTTAAACGACGGGCTGGTCCAGCCCGTCCCCGATCCCGGCGGCGCCGACCCGAGGGGCTGCCCGCCGTAGATCACTTTCCCCTGGGAGGCACCGCGAACCCGACCGAGTCCGGGCGCACCTGGAACACTGGAATTCAAGCCGCGAGACGAGGGGCCGGCTCGTAGGGTTTCACCGAACCCTGCGTGCTGTAGTAGACGTAGCTGTAGCTGGGCCGCTCGTTGCAGTGCGCGTCGACCGCGGTCGACTGGCAGATCCAGGGTTGGAGCTGGGGGCCGGAGAGCACCGGTCCCCCGTTGGGGTGGTTGGTGATCGTGATCCGGTGGGTCGCGCCGTTAGGCACGCGCGCGGATAGCACGTTCTGCCCGTCCCTCAGGTTCGTGACGAGGCCCTCGTAGCGACCATTTGGGCGCTTCGCGAACTCGCTCGTGACGTCGCGGCCGTTCAGCCTCATGTGGACGGCGCTGGGGTTAGTCCCGCTAGGCAGATCGACCGAGACGAGCGCGTCTCCGCCGGAGATCAGATCCGCACGGTTCGACAGGACGTGGATGATTGGCGTATGAATCCTCGCGGCGGCCACCGACCCCGGAGCAAGAAAGGCCGTCATACCGGCGCCCAGCAGGATCAGTCCGAGCGCCGACCGCGTGATCGCCGTTGAAGGCCGCAAGCAAAGCATGAGCCTGCCGGCACTCACCGCTCTCCCCACCTTCTCAATTCCCGGACCGCTAGTGCCACCGCTCAAAAAGTAGCCGCATTCGCCCGAGGGTCGAGCAGCAGTGGTGTCCAGGCGCTGCAAGCACTTGAAGTGGGAGGTCGGCTGAACCCGTCGGCCGTATGTGTCGCCATTGCGAACGTGCGCCTTTCATCGGAACCGGGTCGTCGGGCTACCAGCCGGCGAGGCTCACCGCTTACTGTGAGCCCTGATGCGAGGCCGCCGCCGTGGCCACGTCGCGCGGATATGTGTAGCGCGCACGCAGTAGGAAGACGCCGCCCGCAACGAGCGTACCCAGAAGCAGCAGGAAGCTGATCTCGAGGCCCCTCGCCGAGCCTGGAGAAATGACTCCCGGGTGAGTCCCGATCGGAGCCTGCTGAGGCGCGATTCCGGCGATCAGGTCCGCCAGGCCGCCGAACACCAGCGGCGCGAGCGCCTGGGCAAGTGACCGCAGCACCGTGCGGGTGCTCTCAGCGCGGCCCCACAACCCAGCCGGCATGATGTCGAGCCTCGCAGCATCGAGTGGCGGATTGGCGGCCGACAGCAGGGTCGCGCCGCCGACGTCGAACCAGATCGCGGGCGTGAGGTGGCTACCGAGGATGCCCGGGACCAGAAGCACGGCGGCGCCGATGTAGCAGAGGGCCGGAACCCAGACCCGCACCTCCAGGAAACCTCGGCGCAGCAGGAGGTCGGTCACGCGTCCACTCACCAACGTCCCGATCAGCGCGCCTACCACGAGCAGGGCCAGCACGAGCTCGGCGCTCGCCTGGCCGACGTGGTAGTGACCGCGCACGAACAACAGCGCAAACGTCGACAGTCCGGCGAAGTAGAAGTAGCCCAGCGATGAACTGATGATCATGAGGATGTTCGTCGGGATCGAGAGGATGTAGCGCACGGCCGCGACCAGCCCGAGCGCGCGCGGATCCTCCTCTAACACCAGCCTCGGATCGGGTTGCACGCCGCGCCGCTGCGCTTCCTCCTGGGCGATCTCTCGCGGGTGCGCTCCGGGTTCCTCGGCCGGCACTGCCTCTGCCTGGGGCCGCGACCCAGCCTCCGCGACCGCCTGCTTGAGGTCCAGCACGCCCGGCGCGAGGCGGCTCTGGCCTCCGCGGAGCGGCTCGGGCACGGTTCGGTACAGCTCCCGCGCGAGGAAGAAGCCCGGGATCCCAAGCAACAGGAACGCAGCGCGCCAGCTGATCAAGCTGGCGACGGTGCCGCTGACGATAAAGCCGGCGGCGGTCCCAGCGATTTCGCCGCCGAGGATGTATGCGTATACGCGGCCTCGCTCCTCGGCCGGGAAGTAGTCGCCGGTGAGCGATGCGATCGCTGGGCCGGCGGTAGCCGTTACCGCACCGAGCAGCAGGCGTGTGAGCAGCAGGTTGGAGTAGCTGGTGGAGAACGCGCTTGCGATCGAGGCGATGCTCCACAGCGCGATGCTTATCGAGAGCATCGGCAACCGCTTGACCCGATCGACGAGCAGGCCGACTGGGATCGTGAACACCGCGCCCACCAGGAGTGCGACGGAGGTGAGCAGGCCGATCTTGGTGTTACCGATGTGCAGAGATCGCTCGAGCTGTGGCGCTACCGACCCGACCGTTGCGGTGTCGGCGCCGTTCAACGCGAGCACTGCCCCGAACAGCGTGATCACGCGGGCCCGAGCCGGACCGCCAACGCGCTTGACCACCTGGCCCCTTACGGCCCGGCCGGTCCACCTGGTTGCGTGCACCGCCGCAAGCCCCGCGCGAGCGGGGATGCCCCTGCTCGCCACCTCAGCCCTCCCTCGACCGTTTAGCCGACTCAGTGCACTTGGGAAGCATGGACGAAATCACTAACCGGGATGATCATGATTCTCGCCGGATGCGGTAGTTCGGGGCCCTGTGATGCCCGGGAGCTCACCCTGGGGACGCCGCATAGCTGAGCGGGCGCCGGCACAAGGCGGCGCGAGGTGCGAGGATCTCGCCGCATGACGGCAGCCGGCTCCAGGCCCCCCACTCGCGTCGTCTTCTACCACTGCGTCGGGCAGCTGCTGGGCGACGGCGAGGTCTCGGGAGTGGGAAGCGATGGTGGCGCGATGATCACTCCGCCCGCGCAATTCGAGGCGCACATCGAGCTGCTACGCGAGCGTGGATATCGGTTCGTCACCGCGGGCGAGCTGGCCGGTCACTGGCGCCGCAGCGCTCCGCCCGCGGGCCTCGCCGTACTGACGTTCGACGACGGTTGGCGCGATGGACTGACCACTGTCGCTCCGGTGCTGGCGCGCCTCGGCGTTCGCGCCACATTCTTCGTCTGTCCCGCAGCCTTCGGCAACCGCAAGCCCGAGCTCGGCCCGTCCGGAGTGGTGATGACCGAGGCCGAGGCTCGGTCGCTGCACGGGGCCGGAATGGAGCTCGCGTCGCACTCCTTGTCTCACCCTGATCTGCGTGAGTTGAGCGACGGCGACCTGCGTCACGAGCTGACCGCCTCGCGTGAGGCGGTGGAGGCACTCACCGGAGAGCCCTGCCTCACCCTGGCCTATCCCGACGGATGGCACGATCGCCGAGTCGAGCGGGCGGTCGCCGACGCCGGATATCAGCTGGCGTTCGCCACCGAGCACGGGCCCTGGCGGAAGCTCGCCGTCCCACGTGTGCAGGCTCCCACGATCGGCCCGCCCGAGATCCTGCTTCGCCGTCTCCGCCTCTCGCCTCGTCTCCCGGCTTGAATTCCAGTGTTCCAGGTGCGCCCGCGGCGCATCGCCTTGACAAGCGTCCACAGCCGCGGTAGATTGCCATAGCAAATAGCAAACAGCGGTAGGTGGACGGCACCACCAGAGGGACTGGGTCAGCTGTGGAGGAGATGAGATACGTCGCGGCCATCGGAGCGCTCGGCGGCGGCGTCGACGGCCCGTCACTGCTGGCGGCCCTCGATTACGACCCGCAGTTCATCGCGGCAGATGCGGGGACCACCGACGCGGGCGCATTTGCGTTGGGCAGTGGCGCGACCGCGTTCTCGAAGGCGGCGGTGAAGCGCGACCTGTCCCTGATGCTGCGTGCCGGCCTCCGCGCGCGCGTCCCAGTGATCGTGGGGTCGTGCGGCACTGCCGGGGCAGACATCCACGTCGACTGGGTGCTCGGAATCGTCGAGGACATCGCGCAAGACCTACATGAAGACCTTCGCGGTGTGGCGATCTACTGCGAGCAGGACACGGCCTACCTGGCCGAAAGCCTGGCGGCGGGGCGCATCCGGCCGCTCCGGCACTCGCCAGAGCTCGAGCCAGACACTCTCGCCGGCTGCGAGCGAGTGGTTGGCATGATCGGTGTCGAGGCGCTCCAGGATGCGCTAGTCACCGATCCGCAGTTCGTCATCGCTGGTCGTTGCAGTGATGCCGCGTTGTATGCAGCGTTGCCGCTGATGAAGGGATTCGCGCCCGGGCTGGCCTGGCATGCAGGGAAGGTCGTGGAATGCGGGACCTTGGCCTGTGAGAACCTGGGCGCCGGCGTGATGGTCGTCACCTTGCGAGGCGATTCGTTCTCCGTTTGTCCAGTCGGCGCCGACTTGCGGTGCACGCCCCAAAGCGTCGCTGCGCACAGCCTCTACGAGACGGCGCACCCGTACCTGTTCAGAGAACCGTCGGGAACCCTCGACATCACCGCCAGCACCTACGAACAGGAAGACGACGTCACGGTCCGCGTCACGGGCAGCCGGTTTGTGGCGGCTGATGACTATTCGGTCAAGCTCGAAGGAGCGGAGCTCGTCGGCTACCAGGCGATGATCGTGGGCGGCGTCAGAGATCCACTGATCATCTCCCAGCTCGATACCTGGCAGGAGAACATCCGCCGCTACGTCATCGGATCGATCGAGCGCGTGATGGGGGTCGAGATCGACGACCGCCGCTACCGGCTCGGATTTCACGTTTACGGGCGCGACGCGGTGATGGGCGATCTGGAGCCGTTGCGCAGGCCCGGTCACGAAGTGGGGATCGTGTGCACGACGCTCGCGCCATCCCAGGACGAGGCCACTGAGATGGCAAAGCTCTGCCGCCAGCCTCTGCTGCACGCTCCGATCCCCGAGTGGAAGGGCGCGATAACGGGTTTTGCCTGCTTGCACAGTCCGGCTTGGGTCGAGGTGGGCCCGCTCTACCGCTTCTGCCTCAACCACGTCCTGCTCCCGGCCGAAGGCCAGGCGGTTCATCGACTCGAGAACGTCAACGTCGCGGCGTCACCGGGTCGTCAGTCCGCGCTCACCCAGGTGGGACTGTGAGGCTTTGGGAGTGCGCGAGCCTGATTCGCAGCAAGAACGCGGGACCGTTCTGGCTGACCTTCGACGTCATGTTCTCGGCGGCACCACCGTACGAGCACGTCAAGCGGTCGGGCGTGCTCACAGCCGAGCGATTCGCGGAGCTTTACGGCCTCCACGTGGAGGACGTGGATGCGTTCGAGTGCGACCAGGCCTTGGCGTTCAAGTTCTCGATTCCGCGACCCCGAATACAGGGCGACTTTGGGGACGCCGATATGCACGGCGGGCAGCAATACGCACCGTTGCTCGAGATCGAGGTACCGCAGCCATGAGCGCGACACGACCGCCTCTTTCCAGTGGTCCGACGCTTGGCGATCAGGCGTATCGAGCGCTGCGCCGAGAGATCATCTCGGGCCGGCTCAGGCCCGGAGAGAGACTGACCGAGCGTCATCTCGCCGAGCGACTGCGGGTCAGCCCGACGCCCGTTCGGGAAGCGCTGCAGCGGCTGGAGCACGAGCACCTGATCACCCGAACCGACACCCGTCGCATCCAAGTCGCCCAGCCGTCGCCCACCAGGCTTTACCAGCTGACTCTGATCGAGGCGGCGCTGCGGGGCGCCGGCGCCCGACTGGCCGCCGAGAATGCCACCGACGACGAGCTGGTCGCGATCGAGCAGGCCCATGCCGAGTTCACGGAGCTGACCGCGTCACCCGAGCGCGCCCTGGCGGCCGCTCGAAGGCTGCACGAACTGATCGACGAGGCGTCGCACAGCGAGACGCTGATCACCATGATCGCCACCGCCACGGCGTTCGACTGGCAGTTTCGCCTCGACACGATCACCGAGATCTTCGGGCCCAATCCGAAGTCGGCGCTCGATCGCCACCACGAGCACGGTCAGATAGTCGACGCGCTCCGCGCGCGAGACGGCGAGCGCGCCGAAGACCTGATGCGCCAGCACGTCCTGGGCGCGACCGGAACGCTGCTCTGGGTCGGCGCTCACCGTAACTCGAGCTAGAGGAGTGCCCGCCCGGATTTTGATCGCGACGCCAGGTTCACGTTTGACATAGCAAATTGCAACTGCAGTGAGGAGAGAGACCATGAGATCGAAGTTGATGCTGGGTCTAGGAGCGGCCGCCGTCTTGGCGGCAGCGCTCGCCGGAATTAGTCAGACCGTTTTCGCCGCTCCCGCCACGACCGCAACCTCGGCGGCGACAGAGAGCGGGCTCGTGATCTATGGCAATCCGCCGCCAGCGCAGTTCAAGCCCGTGCTCGATGCCTTCGCCAAGGCCTATCCGCAGATCAAGGTGAGCTACTCCGATCAGGGGGACAGCGTCTCGTTCTCCAAGTATCGGGCGGAGCACGCTCAGCACGCGCGGACCGCGGACATAATCATCGCCAGCTCGCCGGTGAACTGGGGCAAGAACAAGGACATCGCGTTGAACTGGACGCCGACCGACCAGCACTCATATCCGGGCTTCTTCAAGCAGTACCCGGGCGTGTTCGTGTTCTCACCCGACCCCGCGGTGTCGATGTACAACAAGGTCAACCTGCCGGCCAACGCCATACCGCACAGCTTCCACGACCTGGTGGTCGACCTCCAGAAGTACCCGAACCTGTTCAAGGGGAAGATCGCGACGTACAACGTCAGTAACGACTTCGGCTACTCGGCCTTCTGGGGCCTCGTACACAAGTACGGCTGGTACAACGTGGACACCCTCGGGCCGAGCTCCAAGGCACAGGCGGACGGCACCGCCATTGCGACGCAGGTCGTCACCGGGGCGTCCAACTACGCGTTCTTCGAGTCGGGTCTGGTCCGCGATGCTCTCAAGGGCGAGCCAGGCAAGGTTGCGGGATGGTTCTACATGACCGACTTCACTCCGTTGATCCCGCGCGGCGTGGCGATTACCAAGGGGGCGGCAAGCCCGAACAATGCGAAGACCTTCCTGAACTGGGCGTTTAGCGCGGGCGGCCAGCAGGTCATGTGCGCGGCCGGCTTCACGGCCTATCGCAGCGGTGTCAGCTGTGCGAACTCGCTGTCCTCGGTGCAGAGTCAAACGAGGAACACGTTCCTCGTGCCATTCCACGGCTCGATCGCCAAGGATCACGCGGCGTTCGTGAAGCGCTGGCGTCGGGACTTCCGGTAGGCGCGGGCAAGGTGACTGTGGTTCTCATGCCGGGTCGCCGGCATGAGAACCCAATCCGCTAACTGATGCCGGGCGCGACGCTCTCATCCCCGTTGACCACGGTGCCCACCGTTCCCGCCCGGTGGGGGGAGCGGCTGCGCGAGGACACGACCCAGGGGTTGGTTTGGCTCGTCACGGCCGCGCTCGTCGTGGTGCCGCTGCTGCCATTGCTCTACGCCTCGGTGCGCAGCAGGCCCCTGTATGAGTCCGGAGGAAGCTTCACGCTGCAGGGTTACCGGCAATTGCTGTCGGACCCGGCGTTCTGGACAGCGGTGCGCAACACGGTCGAGTTCGCTGGCACCGTGACCGCGATCGCGGTGACCGTGGGCGCCGGGATCGCGGTCCTGTGCGAGCGGACCGATCTCCCAGGGCGCCGCTGGCTGGGCGCCATCGCCATGCTGCCGCTGCTGTTGCCGCCGCTCGGTGTGATCCTCGGGTGGACGACGCTGTACGGCGACGGTGGCTACCTGACGAGCTTCGTCACCGGGACCCTGCACCTGCCATGGGATCTGGGCCGGCCGGTCGGGATGGGCGTCATGGGCGCGGCCGTCTCGATGCCGATCGCGCTGATCACGGTGCGCGCCGCTCTGCGCGGCGCGGACGGCGCTCTCGAAGAGGCCGCCAGGAGCGCCGGAGCCTCGACGGTCCGCGTGCTGTCGCGTATCACCATCCCGATGCTTCGCCCGGCGCTACTCGGGGCGGCGTTGTTGATCTTCACGCTCTCGCTCGAGCAGCTCGGCATTCCGATTTTCTTGGGCGCCCAGCACAACGTTCAGTTCATCGCGAGCTACCTGTATGACACTTGGAGCAACGCTTCCACGCCCGACCCGGCATCGGTCAGTGCGGGAGCCGTGCTCTTCCTCGTCGCTGCTACCACGCTGATCCTGCTACGGCGGCTGCTGCTGGGTAGCGAGGATCGCTTCATCAGCGCATCGAGGAGCGGCATGGCCGAACCGCTGCCCTTGCGCCTATGGCGCGCGCCGCTGACACTGCTCATCCTCGCTTACCTGGCGGTCACCACGTTCGCCCCGGTCGGCGGTGTGATCCTCGCGTCGTTCGTGAGCATCCTGACTCCGCTCATTTCACCGTTTCACCTACTCACCCTGGGCAACTTCCGCGCGGCGTTCCAGGACCCGACTCTGAAGCAGTCGATCTTCAACAGCCTGATAGTGGCAAGCGCGGGAGCTGCGGCAACGACCGGGCTGATCGCCATGGCGACATTGGTCGCGCACCGGTCGCGTTTTCTCATCAGGCAGTCGCTTCGGTTCCTGATGCTCTACCCGCGTTCGGTGCCGGGGATCATCATCTCGTTGGCATTTTTCTGGTCGTTTCTGTTTTTCGTTCCGCCGGGGGCATGGGTACGAAACAACCTCGCCGGGGAGGGCATAGCGCTCGCGGTTCGGGGGATCCCGCTCGCCTACATGGTCATGTACCCGTCGCTGACGCGAATCGCGACGGAGCTCGATGACGCCGCCCGGATCGCGGGCGCAAGCTGGTGGGAGACCAGCCGGCGGGTGGTGCTTCCCCTACTGCGACCGGCAATCCTTGGCTCGCTGGCGGTGCTCTTCGTGGCGATCATCAACGATTACGAGGCCGCCATCTTTCTCACCAAGCCGGGCACCGAGCTCATGGGTGTCGAGATGCTGCGCTCCTACGCTCGCGGTATCCAAGGCCCCGTCGCGGCTCTGGCGGTAGTCCAGCTCGCCATCAGCGTCGTCGTCCTGGGGACGAGTGCGCTGGTGTTCGCTCGCATGACGCGGACAGGCCACCAGCGTGCCTGAAATCAGCGTTAAAGGCCTGACGAAGCGCTTCGGAGCCGCCATCGCGCTCGACGGTGTGAGCTTCACCGTCGCCGACGGGGAGCTGTTCACGCTACTGGGGCCAAGCGGCTGCGGCAAGACGAGCACGCTGCTGTCGGTCGCCGGATTCCTCAAGCCCGACCAGGGCGAAATCCGCTGCGGGGAGACGACCCTGGTGGACACGCGTCGCAACGCTCACCTTCCAGCCGAACGTCGCAACCTCGGCATGGTCTTTCAGTCCTACGCCGTCTGGCCGCACATGACGGTCGCCGAGAACGTGGCCTTCCCGCTCCGGATTCGTCGCTTCGGCCGCACGGATCGACGGGCCCGGGTCGCGGAAATACTCGACCTGGTCGAGCTCGGAGAGCTCGCCGAGCGCTATCCCCACCAGCTCTCGGGCGGTCAGCGACAGCGCGTCGCCCTCGCGCGGGCGCTGGTCTACCAGCCATCGGTCCTGCTGCTGGACGAGCCATTCTCGAACCTGGACGCCAAGCTGCGCGAGCGCGCCCGCTCGTGGCTGAAGCATCTCCAGCACCAGCTCGGGCTGACGACCCTGTTCGTGACCCACGACCAGGACGAAGCGATGGCGATGAGCAACCGCATTCTGGTGATGGACCAGGGACGGGTACAGCAGGTCGGCACACCGGAGCAGATCTACCACCGGCCCGCCAATCGATTCGTGGCCTCCTTTCTCGGACGCTGCAACTACTTGGATGGGGTCGTCGCCAGCCGCGGCTCAAACGGAACCGTCGAAGTTGCACTGGGGAAGGATGGCCCCCGGCTGGTCGTCGCGGTCGACGACGCGCCCGAGGTGAGCTCGCCAGTCGGCATAGCGATAAGACCAGAATCGGTCAAGCTCATCAGCGCAGGGATCGCAAATGGCGACGCCGGCACTGAGAGCCCGAACGTCTTCGACGTCGCAGTCGGTGACGTGTCGTTTCTCGGCGACCACTACGAGTACGAGCTGACCGTCGGCGGGATAAAGCTCGTCGCGCTGAGCGCGCGCCAGGTATCAGGAACGCAGCTGCGGGCCGCCATCGAGCCCTCGGCGTGCGTGGTGGTGGGACGGGGCGAGGTGTAACGAGGCCGCCGCAGATCGAGGGTCAGGCAGGGACACACCAATTGGGGACAGACGGGAGAGATCAATGTTGAGGACGACCATCACCCGAGCCGCGTGCACGGCTCTGGCGCTGCAGGCAGTCGGAGCGGCTGCTGCCCAGGCATCCACCTTGACGGCCAAGGTGACTCCGCCCGACCCGGGGTCCGCTCAGAGCCCGCAGCCACACACCACGACCATCGGTCTCGACAAGATGGACCCCGGGCCCGGCGGGAACGCCAACTCGGCCGCGGTCAAGCTGGTCGAGTCGATGCCGGTCGACTTTGCCGCCACCCTCGAGCATTACGCGACCTGCCCGTCCTCGAAGGTTGTTCACGGGGACAAGAAGCCCAGCTGCCCAGACTCCTCGGTGCTCGGGAACGTCACAGCAACGGCCTACGTTCCCGCCCTGGTCTTCAGTACCACGTCCGATCAGGGCTACATCTTCAAGATCGGTGACAACGCCGTCCGCGCCTGGGTCCACGTCACCAGTCCGCAGGAGGCGGGCGTCGTCGTCGACGGAGCACTCGGTCGGGGGGCGGCACCCTATGGACCCGTCATCACCTGGGACTTCTCCACGCTGGCCAGCGGCGCGCAGGCAGGCGTCGAAGTTCGGATTAACTCGGTCGCCTTCATCTGGAACGAGCAGACCGGTTCGGCGGCCTCAACGATGCCCGGCTCGCCGACCGCCGGTACTCACACCGTGCAGTCGCGCAGCTGCCAGGCCAAGGCGCGACGCATCAAGAAGAGCCGCAAGCGCCGCGCCGCGCTCCGCCGCTGCGCAAAGAGCAAGCCGAAGAAGGCCCGGAAGGGCTCTGCGCGTGTGGCCCAGGCGACCTCGACCTACGCGCCCTTCGTTTCGACCGGGTGCTCCGGCGGGGTATGGCCGTTTCACGCCGAGGCGACCTACTCGGACGGCACGAAGGAGACGGCCGACGCGAAGGTTACGTGCGCATCGACGACCGGCTCGCCGCCGTCGAGTCCGCCACCGTCATCCCCACCCGGCCCGCCAGCATCGCCGCTCTGCCCGCCGGCCTGCGGCCTACCCGGACCGGTGGCCCTCGGCCGCGCGCGCTAGCCGGGCTCGCGGTCCGCGCTGGCCTGGAGGAACGCGCCCGTAGCCCTGAGGATGTGCTGGCGCATCAGCGTTTCCGCGGTCTCCCCATCACGGGCCTTGATAGCGGCCACGATCTTGCTGTGCTCGCGGTGGCGGTCGAGCGCCATCCTCCGGTTGGTTCCGAAGATTTCAGGAAGGGTGTCGAGCCGGAACTGCAAATCGAACGCCGTGGCAGTGGCGATCATCGTCGTCAGGGTCTGGTTATGGGACGCCTGATCTATCAGCTCGTGCAGCTTTCGAGCCGCGGCGAGTACGCGCTCAGGCGTCGGTGTTTTGGTGAACGCCGCCAGGGCCTGCTCGATCGCGACAAGTTCCTTCTCCGTTGCATTCTCGGCCGCCAGCCGGGCCCCGACGCCACGGAGCGCCGCCTCGATCACCGTCAGTTCGTATAGACGGCGCACGGATGGCTCGGCGACCGTGATCCGCCGCGTATCCGTGCGTTGAATGAGATGCTCGTGCTCGAGCCGCTGCAGCGCCTCGCGGACTGGTGTCGGGCTGACACCCAGCCGTTCGGCGAGCTGGCGCTCCGTGAGGCGCTCCCCCGGCGTCAGCGCGCCGCTGATGATCTCCTCGCGCAGCGCCCGGTAGGCCTGATCGGCGAGCGTCGGCCCGGTGGAGAGAGTGTGTTGAGTCTTCGATCCCATGGCGCGGGCACCCACCCTCGAAGCAGGGCCGCTCAGTGAGCCCTTTGGAGCGCGAGCAAGACGGGCTATTTGCTATTTCGTTTTAGCGGAAGACGATCGCTCGTGTCAATCGCGTCGCACGATCCCCGCTGGTCCGGCCACCGCCTTGCGATTGGAGAACGCTCGTTGCAGGTCCGGGGAAGCGTTCTGGCAGCCCCAGCCTTAGCCGAGCGTCACCGTGCGCCCGCTGCCAGCCGCCTCGAACAGCGCCTCGATCGCGCGAGCCTGCCCGGCGGCGTCGTCACGGCCAAGCAGCGGCGCCGCCTCGCCGCGAATCGCGAGCGACATGTTCTCGGCTTCGAGCCGGTAGGAGTCGACCACCGGAACCTCGATCCGCTCGACATCGTTCTCGCGGCGAAGCTCGATCACGGGAACGCGGCAATGCCACGGATCGTCGAGGAACAGTGATCCATCCTCGCCCACGACCTCGAGCTCATCCCGCGGCGCGAGCGCGACTCCCGCGTCGAAATGGCCCAGGACGTCATCGCCAAAGCGCATCGTCGCAGCGAACGCGATGTCGACGCCGTCGCCGCCGATCACCTGCTCGGCGCTTACGCGCTGCGGCTCGCCGGCGATCAGCCTGGCGGCATTGACGCAGTAGCAGCCGACGTCCATCAGGGCTCCGCCGTCGAGCGCGCTACTGAGGCGGACGTCCGACGGATCGAGCCCGGCGAAGCTGAACGCCGAGCGAATCACGCGGAGGCGTCCGACCGCGCCCTGGCCAATCAGCTCGATCAACCGAAGCGTCTGCGGATTGTGGCGGTACATGAACGCCTCCATCAACACCTTGCCGTGGCGCTCGGCGGCATCGAACGCTCGATCCACATCCGTCGATCGGCGGCTGAGCGGCTTCTCGCATAGGACGTGCTTGCCGGCCTCGAGGGCGCGCACCGACCACTCGGCGTGCATCGAGTTGGGCAGCGATATGTAGACGACCTCTACTTCGGGATCCGCGAGCAGGGCCTCGTAGCTGCCGTGCGCCCGCTCGATCCCGTGTTCGCGCGCGTAACTATCGGCCCGCGGCCGGTCGCGGCTGGCGACGGCCACGATCTCCGCCTCAGGCGACCCGCGCGCCCCCGCGATCAACAGGCGGTTGATCCGCGCGGTGGACAGGATTCCCCATTTGACCGTCACCTGTGGAACGCTAGTCAACCCGCCGCGGCGGCGCGATCGCGATTGCGCCGAGGATCGGCGGGAAGAACTGCCGATTGCGGGACGTCTTAGTTGGTGGCGCTGACTTCACACGGTCAGCGCCCCACCTTGTCCATTGCAGTCAGGAGCCTGAAATGCGTCGGATCGCCAAGCTGTTCGTGCCCGCAGTCGCGGCATCACTTCTGTTGGCCGCCTGCGGTGGTGGGTCATACGGGTCCGGCAGCGGCTCTGGCGCTACCAACGCGACGGTCAAGACCGCGCCGAACGCGGGGCTCGGGGGGACGATCCTGGTCACCGCCCAGGGCCTCACCCTCTACCGGCTCACCGCCGAGCGCAACGGGCGATTCATCTGCACGTCCGCGTGTCTACAGCTCTGGCATCCGCTGAGCGTGGCGGCGGGCGCCAAGCCCACCGGCATCGCCTCGCTCGGGACGATCATGCGTCCGGACGGCAGCGACCAGGTGACGTTCCAGAACCTGCCGCTCTACACCTTCGCCCAGGATCAGAACCCTGGTGACACAAATGGGCAGGGCGTCCGCGACGTGGGCACCTGGTCCGCGATCGTGACACGTCGAAGCTCGGGCGCGACGCCAGCCCCGGCGCCGGCGCCGCGGAGATACGGGTACTGATCGGGCGCCGGCCGTCCGTCGAGGTCGTGTTGCCCCGAGGTTACGGCGGCATTGACTGCGGGCGCGGCCGAGCTTAGATTCTTCGGGGTCCCGTCCTGACCGACCCACCGGAGGTACAAATGCGCGTGGCCGTCATCTACCGCCCCAGGAACGCCCCGCCGCCCGATCTGATGCCGCAGCTCATGCAGGGAATGGCGGAGTGGGTGGGCCGCTACCGCGACCGGATGGAGACGATGGAGTTCTTCATCGGAGGCGGCGGCTTCGGGGTTATCGACATCGACGATTCCGCAGAGCTCCAGCGGATTATCGCCGAGCACCCGTTCACGCTGTTCGCGGATGTCGAGATCCGGCCTGTCGTCGATCCTGACACCGGGTTGCGCACTCTTCAAGACGCATTCGCGGCTCGCGCCGGGGCCGGCGCTTAGCCAAGCCGCGCTCCGGGCTCGGACGGCGCGGCTGGCTCGCCGCAGCCTGTCAACTCGACGAGCTCGCCGCGAGTCCGGATGAAACGCGGCTCCCAGCCCGCGCAGCTTTTGTGCAGCTTTTAGGACCAACACCTCGGCGACCTTGAACGCACGCCGCGCGATGCGGCTCGAGAGGACGACACTTCGCGCCATGGCAGGCGGCCCCGGCGGGAGAGGATCGACGTGCTCGAGGTAGTTGACGACGCGGTCCCGCTAGGTGAGGCCCGTGCGGCCCCCGCCGAAGCAACCCTGGTCGATGTCCAGCAGGCAGCGTGCCTCGCGCTCGAGGTAGCGTTGGCCGTGCGCGCGCCCGAAGGTCGGGCTTCCTCGGCGATGCGCAGCCTGACCGCCGCCGTCGGGGCGCGAGTCGGGCTCGACGCGGGGGCTGCGGCAGACCTGCTGCTGGCCGTGCGGCTTCGAGACGTGGGCATGATCGCGCTCCCGGATTCGGTCGTCAGAAACGAGGGCCCGCTCGCGGCCGAGGACTGGGAGGTCATCAGCCGTCATCCCGACCTGGGCCACGAGCTCCTGGCGCAGCTGCCGGCGCTGGCCAGCGTCGCCGAAGCGGTCAAGTTTCACCACGAGCGCTGGGACGGCGAGGGCTACCCGGATGGACTCCAGCGCTCCGCGATCCCGCTGTCCAGCCGTGTGATCGCCGTCTGCGACGCCTTCGTCGCCATGGCGAGCGACCGCCCGCACCGGCGCGGCATCGGAGCCGAGGCCGCGCTGGCCCAGGTGACCGAGGGACGTGGATCCCAGTTCGACCCCGATGTCGTCGATGCCCTATTCGGTGCGCTGGAGGAGCTTTATGCGGCAGTGGGGACCGGGAAAGGACCAGCGCGCGAGTCGGAGGATGGTCAAGCTGGCTACGGCTCGGCCAAGCGCGTCGCTGGGCGGCGATTTCCCGCGTCCAGGCGGATCGCGCGCGACCTCGCGGAAGTGGTCGAGGAGCTCGACGTCATCCCGGCGCTCGCTCCGGCCCACGACCGCCTGCTCGCGGTCACGGAGGCCGCCGGCGCGACCCCGGGCGAAATCGCGGCGGCGGTCGAGGACGATGTCGGACTAACCATCGCGATTCTACGGCGGGCGCACCCGGAGGGCTCGAAGGCCGCGATCGTGACCATTCCCGAGGCGGTCCAGGCGCTCGGGGCCGAGGGAGTCCTGCAGGCCGTCCACGACCTCCCGCTATCGGAGTTCTCGTGGCGCGGGTCCTCCTGGGAGACGGCCTTGCAGCGCTTCAGGACACACGCGCTCGCGGTGGGTCGCGCCGCGATGAAGCTGGCGGGCGAAACGCTCAGGCCGGACGAAGTCCTGGTGCCGGCGCTGCTGCACGACGTCGGCAAGCTCGTGTTCTTGCGCGCTCGCCCTGACTATCCGCGCGAGATTCTGGGAGAGGCGCGCACGCCGGAGGCGCGGATAATCCGCGAGCAACGCGCGCTCGGAGTCGACCACCCGACCGTCGGGGCCCTGCTCCTGCGGCGCTGGGGGCTTCCCGACCGGCTCGTCCGCGCCGTCTCCGAACACCACCAGGCGGAGACCGCCGGCGACGCCGCGTGGGTTCGCCTGGCCGACATGCTCGTGCACCATGCACAGGGCGGGGCGGTGGACCGCAACCGCATGTTGAGCCTCGGCTATGCCAGCGGCCTTCACCCCCAAGCGCTTCGCAACGCCCTATTCGAGCTGCCCCACACGGGCGGCAGCAAGCGCCGGCGGTCGGATCCCTCGCCGCTATCGGCGCGCGAGACGGAGATCATCCGCAGCCTGGCCAATGCGAAGCGCTATGCCGATATCGCCGAGGAGCACGGCATCTCGATGAGCACCGTGAGGAGTCACCTCCACAGCGCGTACTCCAAGCTCGAGGTGGAGGATCGCGCGCAGGCCGTGCTGCGCGCCACCGAGCAGGGCTGGATCTAGCGGCCCGCCCGCTTCAGCCGGTCAGCCCGCTTCAGCCGGGTTCAGCGCGGGTCAGCCGGCTTCAGCCGGTCAGCCAGCGGCGGGGGTTCTCGACGAAGATGGTTTGGAAGTGCTCGTCGGTGAAGACGCCGTCTGCGCGCAGCGCGGGCAGGACCTCGTCGAAGACCAGAGTCATGCTCCAGTCCCGGCGCACCGCGCCCTGGTCGTAGAAGATCTCCTCGGCCTCGGGCGGGAACCAGTCGATCGTGGCGCAGTAGTCCTGCGAGATCACCATCCGGTCGGCGTGTCCGCGCCGCAGCAGCTCGGCCACGGTGGCGTTGCGCTGCTGCATGGGCAGGAACATCTCCAGCCCGTAGCGGTCCATCCCGATGAACACGCCCCGGTCGAGCAGGCGCTGGATGTAGTCGAGGTCGTCGGTATCCCCGGTGTGGGCGATCTGCACCTTCGCCGGGTCGACGCCCTCCTCCTCGAAGATCGCGACCTGGCGCGGACCGGTGTCGCTCGCGGGCCGCGAGTGGGCCATGATCGGAGCGCCCGTCTCCCGGCTGGCGCGCGCAATGGCGCGGTGGACCTTCTCGACGTGCTCGTTCACGCCCGCCGCATCGGCCGCGCACTTCAGGAAGCCGGCCTTGGCGTCGGTGCCCTGGATGCCGGTGCGGATGTCGGACACGAACAGCTCGGCCATGTGGTCGATGTCCCGGTTCTCGAAGTAGTGGGGGAGATAGTCATAGGTGTAGATGCCGGTGCAGGCGACGATCTGGACTCCGGTCTCCTGGGCCACGCGTTGCATGAAGCGCACGTCGCGCCCGCCGAACATCGCGGTCGGGTCACAGATCGTGCGCACGCCGCGATCGGCAGCGGCCCGGACCGCGTCCACCGCGGCGCTCAGCTCGGCGTCGGCGTCGTATCGATCGGGCCACTGCTCGGCGACGGCCTCGTCGCGGAAGCGCACGTGCTCGTGGATCAGCACCGTCCCCAGCTGCTCGTCGTCGATCGGCCCCTGCACGGTCTCCACGGTCGCCATACGGCCTCCTCTTACGGTACTCAACTACCGGAGCGCGAGCCCCGGTCCGCCTCTTGCACTGTGCACGGTCACCGGAGTGCCGGGCCCCAGTCGGTTTCCTCGCGCAGCTCGCGCTTGAGCACCTTGCCTCCCGGGTTGCGCGGGAGCGGGTCGGTGCGGACGGCGACGTACTGCGGGACCTTGAAATCGGCGAGCCGCTTGCCCACGTACTCGATCACGGCAGGGACGTCCAGCTGCTGCCCGGCCGCCGGTACGAGCACCGCGCCCACCTTCTCCCCCATCATCGAGTCGGGGACCGCGATCACAGCGGCCTCGCCGACCCCGGGGGCGCCGGCCAGCGCGCTCTCGACCTCGATCGAGTAGATGTTCTCGCCGCCGCGGTTGATCATGTCCTTGATGCGGTCGACGATGTAGATCAGGCCGTCTTCGTCTATGCGGGCCAGATCTCCGGTGTGCAGCCAGCCCTCGGCGAAGGTCTCGGCGGTGGCGTCGGGCTTGTTCCAGTAGCCCCGCACGACGTTGGGACCGAGCACCAGCAGCTCGCCCACGCCGGTGCGGGCGTCGGGCTGGGCGATGGCCACGTCGTCCACGGGCACCGCGAACCCGACCGAGTCGGCGTGCTCGGCGGCCTCCTCGTGGGGCAGGTAGGACACCAGCGACGCGGTCTCGGTGAGCCCGAACCCGTTCCCCACCCGGGCGTTGGGGAAGTGCTCCTCGATGCTGCGCACCAAGCTCTCGGCGATCGGCGCTCCGCCGTAGGAGATCCAGCGCACGCTGCTGACGTCGAGCTCGGCGAAGCGGGGGTGCTGCATGACCACGTAGTAGATGGCCGGGACCGAGACCAGCATGTTGACCCGGTCCTCGCTCACCGCTCGGAAGAACCCGTCGATGTCCAGGGGGTTGGTCAGGATCTCGACCACCCCGCCCACCTCGAGGAGCGGGATGAGCTGGCTGTTGCAACCGGTGACGTGGAACAGGGGCACGGAGACGAGCGTGCTGACCTCGCTCCCCCGGTCGCGGTCGATCCCGACGCAGCGGATACAGCTCTCGGTATTGGACATGAAGTTCTCGTGCGAGGTCATCGCGCCCTTGGGGAAGCCGGTGGTTCCGCTCGTGTAGAAGATGGCCGCCAGGTCGTCCGCAGCGAGGTCCTCGACCACGAGCGGATCGCCATCGGGCAAGGGCGCGTCGGGCGTGAACTGAAAGCGAGCGCCGGAGTCCTCGACCACGTAGGTCACCTCGGACTCCTTGAAGCGCATGTTCACCGGGACCACGACGCCCCCCGCCATCTGGGCCCCGAAGAAGGCCAGCACCCAGTCGATCCCATTGGGCATCCTCAGCGCCACGCGGTCGCCGCGCTGCACGCCGCCCGCGCGCAGTCCCCCGGCCACGCGCGCCGAGCGCTCCCACAGCTGCGAGTAGGTCACTCCGTCGCCGCCGACCTCGACGACGGCGCGGCCATCCGGGTCCCGGTCGACGCTCGCGCGCAGCATGTGCACGAGCGAGTCCGGACGGCCCGTGTACCGAGCGACACCGTCGGCGCCGCGCTGCACCCCCGACATGTCGAAGGGGTTGCGCCCACGGCCGGCCGGCTCGATCACGCTGGGACCCTCACTCAGCGTTGGCCAGCCGGCTCGGTCACCCTCGGCCCTCAGCTCCGGCTCGTCTGCTCGACGAGGCTCTCGCGCTGATCCCCATCGGTCCCCGCGCGCTTATCCCCGTCGCCCCCCGCGCGCTTATCCCCGTCGCCCTCCGCGCGCTTGTCCCTGCCGGTCTCCGCGCGCTGATCTCCACCGGGCTCGGCGTGGCGGCGAAGCTCGCGCCGGGCGATGCTGAGCTTGTGTACCTCGTCGGGACCGTCTGCCAGGCGCAGCGTGCGCAGGTGGGCGTACATGTAGGCGAGCGGGAAGTCGTCGGACACCCCGCCGCCGCCGTGGACCTGGATCGCGCGGTCGATGACCTTCAGCGCGACCTGGGGGGCGGCGACCTTGATGGCGGCGATCTCGGTGCGCGCGTGCTTGTTACCAACCGTGTCCATCAGCCACGCCGTCTTCATGGTGAGCAGGCGGGCCATCTCGATCTCGATCCGCGACTCGGCGATCCAGTCCTGGATGTTGGCCCGCATGGCGACCGGCTGACCGAACGTCACGCGCTCGGTCGCGCGCCGGCACATCAGCTCGAGCGCCCGCTCCGCGGCCCCGATGGCCCGCATGCAGTGGTGGATCCGCCCCGGGCCCAGGCGGGCCTGGGCGATCATGAACCCCTGCCCCTCGCCCGCGATCAGGTTCTCGGCCGGCACGCGAACGTCCTCGAAGCGCAGCTCGGCGTGGCCCTCCTGGTCCTGGTAGCCGAACACCGGGAGCCCCCGGAGCACGGTCAGTCCCGGGGTGTCGAGCGGGACCAGGATCATGCTCTGCTGCTGGTGCATGGGACCGTCGGGGTTGGTCTTGCCCATCACGATCAAGATCCGGCAGTGGGGGTGCAGCACGCCCGAGATCCACCACTTGCGACCGTTGAGGACGTAGCCGTCGCCGTCGCGCTCTATGCGCAGCGCGATGTTCGTCGCATCCGAGCTGGCCACGTCGGGCTCGGTCATGGCGAACCCGGAGCGGATCTCTCCGTCCAGCAGCGGTCGCAGCCAGCGCTCCTGCTGGTCGGGGGAGCCGAACAGCGACAGCACCTCCATGTTGCCGGTGTCGGGCGCCGAGGAGTTGCACGCCTCGGACCCGATGTGCGTGCGCCCCAGCATCTCGGCCAGGGGCGCGTACTCGACGTTGCTCAGCCCCGGCCCCCACCTGGGGTCGGGGTGAAACAGGTTCCACAGCCCCCGCGACCGCGCCTCCTCCTTGAGCTCCTCCATGACCGCAGGCTGGGCATGCGGATCGCCCGAATCGCGAAGCTGCTCCTCGTAGACCGCCTCGGAGGGGTAGATCCGCTCCTCCATGAACGCGAGCAGGCGCTCCTGGAACTCCTTGCAGCGGTCGGTCAGTTCGAAGTCCATGGCGCCGGCGAGGAATCATCGCAGGCGGACCGCAACAACAGCGGGTCGTCGCCGATCAACCCGTCCACGCCGGCGGCGACGAGCGCCTCGGCATCGCGCCGGCGGTTCACGTCCCACGCATAGACCAGCCCGCCCGCGTCGTGAACCGCGTCGATGAACGCCGGGGTGGCCAGCGAGCGGTGCACGCTGAGCAGCTCCGCCAGGCCCTGCCGAACGGCGGCCGCCGCGTGCCCGGGCGCGTCGCGTTCGTCGGGACCCAGCCCCGCGGCCGCCGCCTGGCGCGAGTTCTCAACCGACCACGCCCGGCGGACCTCGCGATGGCCCTGGCGCAGGCGGCGCAGGATGTCCACGGACCCGGCACAGACGATCGCCCGTTCGGTCAGGCCGGCGAGGTCCAGGGCGGCGACGACCTCCTCCTCGATGTCATCGGCCTTGAGGTCGATCAACAGCTCGGTCGATCGAGGAGAGCTCCGGGCCAGGAACGACAGCGCCTCGTCAAACGCGAGCGCCCGGCCGGGCCGCGCCTGGTGCTGGTCGTGAGCCAGCACCAGGCCAGCCGGGCGCGGTCCGGCCGCCCGCCGGCGGAGACGATCGAGCAGAGTGCGGTGAGGCGAAGCTCGCCGAACGTCGAGCTCGACCACGTCGACGCCCGCGGCCAGGCCCGCCAGGATGCCCGCGATCGTGTTCCTGGGCGCCAGCGCGCCTCCGCCCGCGTGGCCGACGATCTTCGGACAGGAATGGCTGTCGCCCTGGGGCACCGGCACATCCTGGCGCGTCCGGTCTCTCAGCGGCCGGCGCGCGGCCGGCGCCTCACGCGCGGCCGGTGCGCGGCCGCAGCCTCATGCGGAGCCGGTGGGCCCGCTGCATGGCCCGCTCGGCCGTGCTCCCGCGAGTCGGGAGGATGCCGAGCGACATGAACAGGCTGGCCGCGTCGAAGTAGACGATCTCGGCCTCGATCAGCCCGTCCGGCGCGATCGGGATGCGGACCAGGAGCGGCGCCGAGAACCGCCGGCCCGTCGCGACCCACCCGGCCCAGGTCCCCAGGTGGGTGCCCTCCATCAGGCCTTCGAAGAAGACGGTCCCGTCGGAGGGGTAGTAGTGCTCGCCGGAGTTGCGAAAGTCCGGGATGGCCGCGAACGTCTCCTCGTACCAGGCCCGGATCTGCCCCTTGCCCCGCAGCGAGACGCCCAGCCCCGGGACGCGGTAGTAGCAGTCATCGGTGAACGTGGCCAGCGTCGCCTCGACGTCCTGGCGGTCCTCGGCGGCCATATGGGCCTGGACCACCTCCAGCGCCTTCTTCGCGTTCTTGGCCAACCGCCTCTCCTGTGCAGATCGCCGCGACCCCGGGCCAATGCCTAAAGCATCACGTTGCGCGCCTGGAGGTGGGTGCCCACCTTGCGCTTGACCCGCTGGAGCGCGTTGTCGACCGTCTTGGTGTCGCACCCCAGCCGCTGGCCCACCTCTTCGTAGGAGAGGCCGTCCAGGTACAGCGACAGGACGCGCGACTCGAGCTCGGACAGCGCCGTGGACAGGCAGCCCACCAGCGAGCGCAGCTCTTCGGAGGAGATGACCTGATGGATCGGGTCGTGAACCGAGGGACCGGGCAGCACCTCGTCCAGGCTGGGCGAGTCGTCGCCGTTGGCGGCGGGCGCCGCCGAGAAGGAGACGTACTGGTTCAGCGGCGTGTGCTTGTTGCGGGTCGCGGTCTTGACCGCCGTGATGATCTGGCGGGTGATGCACAGCTCGGCGAAGTTGCGAAAGCTCGACTCGCGGTCGGTGCGGAAGTCCCGGACCGCCTTGTAGAGGCCGACCAGGCCCTCCTGGATGAGATCGTCGCTGTCGCCGCCGGCGAGGAAGTACGAGGATGCCTTCAGGCGCACGAAGCCGTAGTAACGGCGGACGATGCGGTCGTAGGCAGTGGCGTCGCCCTGCTTGGCCAGTGCGATGAGGTAACCATCCTCAACGTTAACTTGAGCCTGAGCAGCTGCGGAGATACGGGCCACGAGCGTTCCTTTCCCCGGCCCAGGCGTAAACGCGAGAACCGGTTCAGCTCAGTGGCGCACTCCTCCCCCGGGCGCCATCTCGATACGGACCTGGAGCTTTCTCAACCTCAGGTCCAGCGTGATGCGGTTTGCGGAAGATCGCACAGTTATGAACCCCTGTCAAGCGCCGGGCGGGCGGGATCGGCGTGTTGCAAGATCGCGTACACGAGCACGGCGGCGGCCGCCCCGACGTTCAGCGATTCCAGCCGTCCGCGCAGCGGGATGGTCACCAGCTCGTCGCAGGAGGCCGCCACCCGCCGGCCCAGGCCGCCTCCCTCGCCCCCGAGCACCAGCACGACCCGGGGGCCGAAGTCGACGGCGGTGTACGGGCGCCCGCCGGTCGCGGCGGCGCCGTAGCACCAGGCTCCCTGGCGCTTGGCGTGACTGAGGAAGTCAGACAGGTTGCCGACCTGGGCCACGGCCAGGTGCTCGACGGCGCCGGCCGACGCCTTGCACGCCGCGGGGGTGATCTCGACGGACCGGCGCTCGGGTAGCACCAGCCCACGCGCCCCCGCGCACTCGGCCGTGCGGCAGATGGCGCCCAGGTTCTGGGGGTCTTGGACGCGGTCGAGGGCCAGGACCAGGCCGTCGGCGCCCACGAGCTCGTCCGCGTCGACGTAGGGGTAGGGGCCGACCTCGGCGCACACCCCCTGGTGGGCCCGCGACCCGCACAGGCGCTCGAGCTCCTCGGGGCGGGCGGGGACCGGGTCGAGCCCCGACAGCCAGGGCTCGCGGGCGGCGCCCTCGGTGGCCCACACCTGCCCGACCTGGTCGCGGCGGCGGCCGCGCAGCGCCTCGCGCACGGGATTGCGGCCGTAGACGATCACGGCGAACCGCGCCGGAAGGCGATCACCGGGGCAGGAGCTCGAAGCCGCCGGCGACGTCGCGGACCTGCCAGCCGTGGGCCGCGATCTCGTCTCGGAGCCGGTCGGCGGCCGCGAAGTCGCCCCGCTCGCGGGCCTGCTGGCGCTCGGCGGCCAGGCTCGCGACCTCGGGCGGCGCCCCGGGCGTGACCTCGTCGAGCAGGTTCTCGAGGCCCAGGACGCCGAGCATCTCGCGCAGGTCGGCGTCGCCGGGCGGGGGATCGCCCGGGCCGGCCTCGTCCAGGCGGCGGTTGGCCTCGCGCACCCAGCCAAACAGCGCCGCCAGCGCCTCGGGGGTGTTGAAGTCGTCGGCCAGGGCGTCGAAGAACGCCTCGCGCAGGCCCTCCATGTCCCGCGGCGACGGACCCGCCGGGAGGCGGCGGGCGGCCTCGCGGATCGTGGCCACGTTGGCCTGGGCCTGGTGCATGGGGCCGGGCCCGAACGCGATCGGCTGCCGGTAGTGGCCGCCGAGGAAGTACATGATCAGCGCGTCGCGCCCGTACTGCTCGAGCACCTCGTGCAGGGGGGCGATGTTGCCGACGGACTTGGCCATCTTCTCGCTCTCGCCGGCCGGGCCGGCGACCTGGAGCATCCCGTTGTGGACCCAGAGCCGGGCCAGCTCGATCCCCCGCGCCGCGCGGGTCTGGGCGGCCTCGTTCTCGTGGTGGGGGAAGAGCAGGTCCAACCCGCCGCCGTGGATGTCGAACTCGAGCCCCAGCAGCTGCTCGGCCATCACCGAGCACTCGATGTGCCAGCCCGGGCGGCCCCTCCCCCAGGGCGAGTCCCACGCGGTGTCCTCGTCGGGCTTGGTCGCCTTCCAGAGCGCGAAGTCGAGCGGGTCCTGCTTGCGCTCGGCGCCCTCGACCCCCTCGCCCTGGTCCATATCCTCGATCACCCGGTGCGAGAGGGCGCCGTATTCGGGGTCGCTGCGCACGCGGAAGAAGACGTCGCCGTCGGCGGCATAGGCGTGGCCGCCCTCGATCAGCGCCTGGATGTGATCGATCATCTCCCCGATGCTCTGGGAGGCCAGCGGCTCGTGATCGGGGCGGCCCAGGCCGATGGCGTCGGTGTCGGCCCGGTAGCGCGCGATCATCTCGGTCGCCAGGTCGGCACTCGGAACCCCGGCCGCGGTAGCGGCCGCATAAATCTTGTCGTTGACATCGGTGATGTTGATCACCAGCGTGGTGGCCAGCCCCTCGTGCTCGAGGAACCGCTTCAGCAGCGAGAAGACCACGTAGGGGCGAGCGTTGCCGACGTGGATCTGGCCGTAGACGGTGGGGCCGCAGGCGTAGATCGAGGCCCGGCCCGGGTCGCGCGGGCGCAGGGGCTGCACGGTCCCCGACCGCGTGTCGTGCAGGCGGATCTCGCGCACTTGCAGGCCGGACCCTAGCGACCCGGCGGGTGGGCGGAGGGCTGCGACTCCCCCCGGTCCGCGCCCCGATCGCCGGGCCTCGGGGACCAGGGCGCAAATTGGGCCCGCGGCGACCCGAACAGATGTTCGGATCGGCAAAGACAACCCGCACGCTGGGCAAAATCGTTTCCCGCAGGCGCCTGGGCGCCCGGTAAGGTGCTCGCGCGGTGTCGGGTCACACCACCCCCCTCATGGATGAGGTCGAGCGGGCGTTTCGCTCGCTCCCAGATCGCTATCTGGGCGCCGAGCCGGGCTTCGACGCGACCTACCACATCCGCCTCGGCGACGTGGGACACACGTGGGAGGTTCGGGCCACCACGCACGGGGCGCGGGTGCGCAAGGGCATCACCCGGCGCCAGCCCGACGTGGTGATCGGCACCGACGCGCGGACCTGGATGCGCCTGCGCGAGGGGCGCCTGTCGGGAATCGAGGCGTTCTCCCAGCGCCTCCTCTACGCCCGCGGGAATCTGGATCGGGCGGTGGGGTTCGAGGGATTGTTCAGGCGACCGGACGGGCGGGCGCCGCTGCTGCGCATTCACGACATCAAGCTCCCGGGTCGGCGGCTGTCCACGCTGACCATGGGGTTGGGACCGGACGTGGTCCTCCTGCACGGGCTGGGCAGCACCAAGGCCTCGTTCTTCGACACGGCCGCCGCCCTGAGCCGCGACTACCGCGTCCACGCCGTGGACCTGCCCGGGTTCGGCTCGTCCTCCAAGCCCGCGACCGCCCCCTACTCGGCGCGCTACTTCGCCGAGACCGTGATCGACATGCTCGACGCCCTGGACATCGACCGGGCCCATCTGGTCGGCAACTCGATGGGCGGGCGGGTCGCGATCGAGGCCGGGCTGCGGGCGCCCGAGCGGATCGGGGCGATGGGGCTCCTGTGCCCGGCGGTGGCGTTCATCCGGCGCAGCCTGCACCCGGTGGTGCGGCTGCTGCGGCCCGAGCTCGGGCTGCTCCCCCATCGCTTCCGCCGCGCCACCGTGGCCTCCCAGTTCTGGGGCCTGTTCGCGGACCAGGACCTGGTGGACCCGGCCATGGCGGACATCGCGGTGGACGAGTTCCAGAATGTGTACTCCTCGGCGGGCGCGCGCTTCGCGTTCCTGACCGCCGCGCGGAACATCTACCTCGAGCCTCCGTTCGGGCGCCGCGGCTTCTATCCCCGCCTGGCCGAGCTCGAGGTCCCCACGCTGTTCATATGGGGCTCGCACGACAAGCTCGTCCCCCCCGGCTTCAAGCGCCACGTGGCGGAGTGGCTCCCGGGGGCCGAGCAGATTGTGCTCCAGGGGTGCGGGCACGTGCCCCAGGTCGAGCGGCCCGAGCAGACCAACGGCCTGCTGCGGCGCTTCTTCGCGCGCTCGGACGCGCTGCGCCGCCTGCCGGCGCTGCCCAAGGCGGCGTGAGCGGGGGCCCGGGCGACCCAGCCGGGGTCCGGGCGACCGCGGGGGCCCTGGCGTGAGCGGGGGCCCGGGCGGCCCCAGTCCTTAGACTGAGGCCATGGCCACCGAGGAGACAGCCAGCGCCGCTGCGGTCTCGAGCAACGGTCATCGCAAGGACGCTGCGGACGAGCTGACGGGCGACGGACCCGGGGCGCAGGGCAACGGGGGCCTGGCCGGGCGGCTCGTGCGCGGGATCGCCGGTCAGGTGCAGAGCCGCATCCCGGTCGCCGACCTCGACGAGCGCGACCCCGACTACATCCGCGAGAACCTCCCCCGCCTGTGGCTGCTGGCCAGCATCTACTTCCGGGGCGAGGTGCGCGGGCTCGGCAACATCCCCGAGACGGGGCCGGTGCTGCTCGTCGGTAACCACTCGGGCGGCAACCTCACGCCCGACACCGGCGTGTTCTCGCTCGCCTTCCACGCCTACTTCGGCGTCGAGCGCGCCTTCTACCAGCTCGCGCACAACCTCGTGCTCTCGATGCCCGGGCTGGCCTTCCTGCGCAAGTTCGGGACGGTGGCCGCGTCGCCCGAGAACGCCGAGACGGCGCTGCGCGACGGCGCTGCGCTGCTCGTGTACCCGGGGGGCGACTACGAGGTCCACCGCCCGATCTGGGAGCGCAACCGGGTCGACTTCAACCGCCGCAAGGGTTTCATCCGGCTGGCGCTGGAGGAGGACGTCCCGCTCGTCCCGGTGGTTGCGATCGGAGGCCAGGAGACCTCGATCTTCCTCTCGCGCGGGGAGACGCTGGCCCGGGTGCTGCGCCTCGATCGGTTGTTCCGCCTGAAGGTGCTGCCCGTGTCGCTCGCGCTGCCGTGGGGACTGAACGTCGGCGACTTCCTCGGGCACATACCGTTGCCGGCCAAGATCACGATCGAGGTGCTGCCGCCCATCGACCTGCGCGAGGAGTTCGGCGCGGACCCCGACGTCGACGAGATCTACGAGCACGTGATCCGCCTCATGCAGGAGACCCTCGACGCGCTGGCCGCCGAGCGCCAGCTTCCGATCCTCGGGTGAGGAGCTCGAGCGCCGCCGGGGAGGCCATCGTGAGGACGCCGGGGAGGCCATCGTGAGAGTGCAGGCGCAGATAGACGTGTCCGCTCCCCAGGAGCTTGTTTGGGAGATGATCACCGACCCCTCGCGCTACCTGCACTTCATGGCCGGGCTGACGCGCTGGGAGGTCGTGAGCAAGAACCCCAAGGGGCTGGGCGCGCGCTACCGGACGCTGATGCGGGTGGGCTCGGCCGAGGTCGGGGGGCTGGTCGAGGTCGTCGAGTGGGACGAGCCCGGAGACCTGGCCTGGACGTCGGTCACGGGGCTCGACCAGCGCGGGCGCTGGCGCCTGCGGGCCCGTCCCCACGGGCGCACGCACGTGGAGTTCCGCCTCTCCTACGGCGTGGCCGGCTCGGGGCTGCTGGGGTGGGTGGCCGAGCGGCTGGCGGCGCCCACCGTGCGGGGCCACCTGAAACGCTCGCTGCAACAGCTCAAGCGCCAGGTCGAGCACGACCAGCTTCGCGCTCTGGCCGTCGAACGCCGGGCCAAGAGCCGGGTGGCCTGAGCGCAAGCGGCCGGGCCGGAGCCTCGGTCGCGCACAGAGCCATGGCCACCACCCCGACCCGCAATCCGCTCGCACCCGGCGCCACCCACGAGGTCGTCAACCAGCCGGCCCCGCTGGCCGACCACAACTTCTTCGACGCCGACGCCGTCCTATCCGAGGCGCTGCTACGGGAGGGCGGAAGCTGGGGACTCGATCGCGTACGCGACTTCGGCGGCGTGGTCGGGTCCTCCGAGGCGCTCGAGCACGCGCGCCGCGCGCAGCGCAACGTGCCCGTCCTGCACACCCACGACCGCTTCGGGCACCGCATCGACCAAGTCGAGTACGACCCGAGCATGCACTGGATGCTGCGCCTGGGAGTCGAGCGCGAGGTCAACTCGCTGCCCTGGCGCGACCCGCGCCCCGGTGCGCACGTCGTGCGCGCGGCGCTGTTCTACCTGCTCAACCAGCTCGACACGGGTCCCTGCTGTCCGATGTCGATCAACTACGCCGCCGTCCCCACCATCCGCCAGGACCCCGTGCTGGCCGCCGAGTGGGAACCCCGCCTGACGCTCCCGGACTACGAGCGCTTCGCCCAGGCCGGGATGGTGATGACCGAGAAGCAGGGCGGCTCGGACCTGCGCGCCAACACGACCGTGGCCGAGCCCGCCGGCGACGGCACCTACGAGCTCACCGGACACAAGTGGTTCTGCACGCACCCGATCTTCGACATGTTCTTCACGCTCGCGCAGGCGCCCGGAGGGATCACCTGCTTCGTGGCCCAGCGCCCCCACCCCGGGTTCCGCCTCCAGCGCCTGAAGGACAAGCTGGGAGGCCGCTGCCTGGCCTCCTCCGAGGTCGAGTTCGACCACCTGCCCGCGCGGCGCCTGGGCGAGGAGGGCCGCGGCACGGCGTTCATGATCGAGCAAATCATCTGGACCCGGCTGGACACGATGCTGGGGGTGGCGGGCATGATGCGCCGGGTCGTCGCCGAGGCGATCTGGCACACCCGCCAGCGCCACGCCTTCGGCGCGCCGCTCGCCGATCAGCCGGCGATGACCAACGTCCTGGCCGACCTCGCGCTCGAGTCCGAGGCGGCGCTGGTGGCGTCGATGCGCCTCGCGCGGGCGTTCGAGTCCACCGACCCGCAGGAGGAAGCGTTCCGTCGCGTCGCGCTGGCCGTGTGCAAGTACTGGGTGTGCAAGCGGGGCGCGCCGCTGGCCGCGGAGGCGCTGGAGTGCGTGGGCGGCAACGGCTACGTCGAGGAGGCGCCGATGGCACAGTTCTACCGCGACATCCAGATCGGGACGGTCTGGGAGGGGTCGGGCAACGTGATCGCGCTCGACGTGCTGCGCGCTCTGGACCGGGATCCCGAGGCGCTGGAGACCTTGCTGGCCGAGTGCGAGCTGGCCGCCGGGGCGGAGCCCCGCCTGGCGGCGCATCTGGTTCGGGTCAGGGAGGGGCTCGCCGAGCTCGCCACAGGAGATCGCGAGTGGCACGCTCGCCGCCGGGTGGAGGAGTTGGCGCTGGCGCTGCAGGCGAGCTTGTTGGTGCGCCACGCGCCGCCCGTGGTCGCCGACGCGTTCTGCGCCTCCCGGCTGGGCGGCGTGGATGGCGCAGGGGGCCACCGCGCGTTCGGCACCCTCCCGGGGGGCGTGGACGGCCCGGCGATCGTGGAGCGGGCCCTGGCCGTGTAGGGCGGGCGCGAGGCGGGTGGCGGTTGTTACCCGAGCCGCGTGATCCGCTCGACCAGGAGCTCCAGGAAGCGCTCGGCGTCGATGTCCACGGCGACGTGGCAGTTCGGCGTCCAGCCGGGCCGGCCCCAGCGGTCGACGTGCGTGCGCCCGCGTGAGGGCTCGGGGCCGGTGTCGACGACCACGCCGCAGTGTTTGATGCTGAGAAGCGTGGGGTCGATCAGGTGCGCGACGGCGACGGCGTCGTGCACGGGGACGCCGTCCCAGCCGTAGCGCTGGCGGTGAAACTCCACGTAGAAGCCGTAGAGGTCGGCGACCAGCCGGCCCGCGCGGCCTGCGCCGGCGAGCCGGTCGGCGTGGGCCTGCGTCATCAGCGCCTGGTGGGTGACGTCGAGGCCGACCATCGTCACGTCGAGCCCGCTAGAGAGCACCCGGTGCGCCGCCTCGGGGTCGGCCCAGACGTTGAACTCCGCCGCCGGAGTGGTGTTGCCTTCGCCGATGGCGCCGCCCATCAGCACGATCCGCTTCAGCCGGCGCTCCAGTCCGGGATAGCGAGCCAGGAGCAGCGCGATGTTGGTCAGCGGGCCGGTGGGCACGAGCGTGACGGGGGCCGGCGACGCTTCGATGGTTTGGGCGATCCAGTCGATCGCGTGCTCGGGCGCGGGGCGCCGCGAGGGCGGTGGCAGATCGGGGCCGTCGAGGCCGCTCTCCCCGTGTACCGCGGCGGCCGCGTGCTGCTCGCGCGCGAGCGGCCGTGTCGCGCCCGCGGCCACCGGGATGTCGTCGCGACCGACATGGTCGAGAACACGGATTGCGTTCGCGGTCGTCTTGTCCACCGTCTGGTTCCCCGACACGGTGGTGACGCCGAGCAGCTCGAGTTCCGGACTTGCCAGTGCGAGCAGCAATGCGATGGCGTCGTCGTGGCCGGGGTCGCAGTCGAGAATTACCGGGGTGGTCATCCGGCGATCAAAGCGTCGACCTCGGCCGCGGTGGGCAACGACGGCTGAGCGCCCGCGCGTGACGCCGCCAGCGCTCCCGCCGCGCACGCCCGCTTGAGTGCTTCGTCGCGTCCGAGGCCCTCGAGCAGCGAGACGACGAGGGCGGCGCAGAAAGCGTCGCCTGCCGCGGTGCCGTCGACGGCCCGCACGTCGGGCGGAGCGGCGCGTGCGACCTCGCGCCCGTCTTCGATCAGCATCGCGCCCTCGGCGCCGAGGGTGACCGCGACCAACCGTCCGCGGGATCCGGTCACCTCGTACTCGTACCGATTGACGACGAGCAGGTCGGGATCGAGATCGATCCGCCCCCGCGCCGGTGCGGCGTTCAGGCAGAAGAAGGGCGCCTGTGCAGCCGCCGCCTCCACGGCCGCGAACGGAATCTCGAGCTGGCAGATCACGCCGTCGGCCTCGCCCACATCGACGTCGCCGGGCGCGAGCCGGCGATTGGCTCCCGGGGCCACCGCGATCAGGTTCTCGCCCCCGGCTTCGACCATGATCAGGGCGACGCCGCTCTCGCCTTCGTCGCGGACCACGCCGCTGACGTCCACGCCCTCGCTCTCGAGTGAGCGCAGCACCAGGTCGTCCGATCCGATCCGGCCCACG
>DASZHF010000116.1:0-1852 GCA_035938095.1 Solirubrobacteraceae bacterium | reverse complement strand
AGCGCGTAATCGGGCGGATCCGCGCGGAGGGCGCGCTGTCGGCGCTCGACTTCGAGCCCGAGCACGGAGCGCCGAAGGACTGGTTCGGGATGCCGGAGAACGTCGTGCGCGCCGTGCTCGAGGCGTACACCGTCACGGGCGCGATCGGCCTGGCCCGGCGCGAGGGCAACCGCCGGTACTACGACCTCCTCGAACGGCTGCTCCCGGCCGAGCTGCTCGCGCACGAGGTGCCGGTGCGCGAGCCGCTCCGGCACAAGCTCTTGTCCCGGTACCGCGCCCACGGGCTGCTCGGCGCCGGCGGCGCCGGCGGCACGTTCGACCGCATCGCCAATCCGGAGTCGGCCCCGGGGCGGCCGGGGCGCAACGAGCTGCGCGAGGAGCTGGTCGAGCTCGGCGCGCTCGTGCCCGTCGAGGTCGAGGGCGTGCGCGGCAAGCGCTTCGTCCTGGCCCAGGAGCTCGCGCTGCTGCAGGCGCCGCCGGAGCCGGCGCCCTCCGCCGCGTTCATCGCCCCGTTCGACTCGCTACTGTGGGACAACTCCCTCGTGGCGAACCTGTTCGGCTTCGACTACGTATGGGAGGGCTTTTTCCCGCCGGCCAAGCGCCGTTGGGGCTGGTACGTGCTCCCGATCTGTTTCGGGGACCGCTTCGTCGCCCGGATCGAACCGCGGATCGACCGGGACCGAGCCCGGGTGGAGGTGCTCAACGTCTGGTGGGAGGACGGCTTCGCGCCGCGCCGCGCCGACGGGTTCGTCGACGCGATGCGCGACGCGCTCCGCGCGTACCTCCGCTTCGCAGGCGCGGGCCGCCTCGAGTGGGCGCCCCACCTGGCCACGGAGGAGCGGCTCTTCCTCGCCTGCCCGTGACCGGGACGAGTCGTGCGCGAGTGCCCTGGCGCTTGCTTGGCTACGCTGGCAGCATGCCCGATTACTACCGTCCGCCCGGCTGGTTCACGCGCAACGTTTTCAATCGGCTGGTGGCCTTCCTTACCCAGCAAGGCATCAGCGTTCTCGGCTCGCGGGTCCTGGCCGTGAAGGGCCGGACGAGCGGACAGTGGCGGACCACGCCGGTGAACCTGCTCACCCACGACGGCCGCCGTTACCTGGTCGCACCCCGCGGCGAAAGCCAGTGGGTGCGCAACCTGCGCGCCGCCGGCACCGGCGAGCTGCGCGTGGGCAGGCGCACGGAGGGCTTCCGCGGCCGGGAGCTCTCCGACGATGAGAAGGTACCGGTCCTGCGCGCCTACCTCAGAAGATGGAAGGCAGAGGTCGGGATCTTCTTCGAGGGCACCGGGCCAGACTCAAGCGACGACCAGATCCGGGCCATCGCCCCCAAACACCCGGCGTTCGAGGTGCTCCCAGTCAATTAGCTGGCGTGCCGGCGCGGGTGATCACGTCGCGTAGCTGGTGGCGGCTGGCGACCCCGAGCTTGGGAAAGGACCGGTACAGGTGCGAGCTGACCGTGCGCGGGGACAGGAACAGCCGGTCGCCGATCTCGCGGTCGGTCAGGCCGTCGCTGGCCAGGCGGACGATCTGGCGTTGCTGGGGGGTGAGTTCCCCGAGGGCGTCGGGTTCGGCGGGCGCGCCGGTGACGGCCACCCCGGACGCTCTGAGCTCGGCCTGGGCGCGCTGCGCCCAGGACCGGGCCCCGAGCCGCTGGAAGGTTTCCAGGGCGTCGGTCAGGATGGGTTTGGCGTCGTTGATCCGGCGGCGGCGCCGCAGCCATTCGCCGTAGTCGAGGCGGAGCTGGGCCCGCTCGAGGGGCCACTGGTCCCCGGCGGGGTCGGCGAGCGCCGTCCCGAAGTGGGCTTCTGACCTGGCCGGGTCGGCGAGGATGCCGCGGGCCCGGGCGGTGA
>DASZHF010000115.1:0-10812 GCA_035938095.1 Solirubrobacteraceae bacterium | reverse complement strand
CGTAGGGGCGGACGGGACGCTTGTGCTCGATTGTGCTCACGGCCAGAACTCCGCTGACGCGGGCACCGATTTATATATCTGACTAACGCCGTCGTCAAGTTTGAACCCACAACCCACCACCCGGGTCCCCACCTGCGCCGGCGCCGGCCGACCGAGTGCCGGCGGGCGGCGATGAGTCTGGCGCGCGCCGCCCGTCTCTACTGTGGATCGGAACCGACAAGGAGGGCAAGACGGCATGGCGGAGCCCATGACTGACCGGAATCGCTGGATCGCGCTCTACGTGCTCTGCGTGGGGATGCTGATGATCGTCCTCGACGTCACGGTGGTCAACGTGGCGCTGCCGTCGATCCAGAGCGATCTCGGTTTCTCGCAGTCGAGCTTGGCCTGGGTCGTCAACGCGTACCTGATCGCATTCGGCGGCCTACTCCTACTGGCCGGGCGCCTGGGCGACCTCCTCGGACGCAAGAGCGTCTTCATGACGGGCCTCGGCGTCTTCACGGCGGCGTCCCTTGCGTGCGGCCTGGCCCAGAGCCAGGAAGTGCTCGTCGCGGCCCGCTTCCTCCAGGGCGTCGGCGGCGCGATGACCTCCGCCGTGATCCTGGGCATGATCGTCACGATGTTCCCCCAGCCCCGGGAGCAGGCGAAGGCGATCGGCGTGTTCGGCTTCGTCGCCTCCGCGGGCGGTTCGATCGGGCTGCTGGCGGGCGGCGTGCTTACCCAGTCGATCAACTGGCATTGGATCTTCTTCGTCAACCTGCCGATCGGAATCGCGACGGCGGTCCTGGCCGAGCGGCTGCTCGAGCGAGACCGGGGCATCGGGTTCGGTCGAGGCGCCGATGTCCTGGGGGCCGCGCTGGTCACGAGCTCCCTGATGCTCGGCGTGTACACGATCGTCAAGCCGGCGGCGGACTACGGCTGGGGCTCGGGCCGCACGTTGATGTTCGGCGCCGTTTCGCTGGTGCTGCTGGCGGCCTTCATCGTCCGCGAAGCGACGGCGCGCAACCCGCTCATACCGCTTCGGATATTCCGGTCGCGCAACGTGTCCGGTGCGAACCTGATCCAGGCGCTGACGGTCGCCGGCATGTTCGGAATGTTCTTCCTCGGCGCCCTGTACCTCCAGCGCGTGCTCGGGTACGACGCGCTGAAGATAGGCCTCGCGTTCCTGCCCGCGACGCTCGTGATGGGAGTGATGTCGCTCCGCTACTCGGAGCGCCTGACCATGCGCTTCGGCGCCCGGAGGACGCTGCTCCCGGGCCTGGCGCTCATAGGGATCGGACTCGTCCTGTTCGCACAGGCTCCGGTGGGCGGCAGCTACGTGCGAAACGTCCTGCCCGTGATGATCCTGTTCGGCTTCGGCATCGGCGTCGCGGGCCCTGCGCTGATGACGCTGGCGATGTCGGGGGCGACGCGCAGCGACGCTGGGCTGGCCTCAGGTCTCGTCAACACTGCCGCGCAGGTGGGCGGTGCGCTGGGCCTCGCGGTCCTCGCGACGCTGTCCGCCACGCGCAGCCACCACCTGATCCATACCGGGCACGCCACCGCGTCCGCGCTCACCAGCGGATACCACCTGGCCTTCCTCATCGGGGCTGGCCTCGTGGCCGCCGGCATCGCCGTCGGCGTCACGCTCCTGCAGCCGGCGGAGCGAGGCGAGCGGCAGGTAGCACCCGAGGGCGCCTCCGCGGGCGCGGAGCCGGCCTACTCCGAGGCCGCATAGAACCGAGCCCACGAAGAACGCTAGGGCTCAGGCGTCGCCGCGAAACGCGGCGATGACATCGCGGAAGCGGCTCACCGACTCGGGTCCGTCGGCGTCGCCGAGGCCGACGATCGCGGTCTGGACGCCCGCCTCGGCGAGCTCGCGGTAGCGGCCCACGTGCTCCTCCACGGTGGCCGCTCCGGGCCCGGTGCGCGATTCGGCCGAATCGACGACGCGGGCGGCGGCGAGGTGAGTGATCGTGATCGCCGCGGGGTCGCGCCCCTCCGCCGCGCAGTGCTCGTGCAGGACGGTGATCTTGTGGCGGACGGTGTCGGGGTCGCCAAACAGGTTGCACGCGTCGGCGTGGCGGGCGACGAGCCGCAGTGTTCGGCGCTCGCCGGAGCCGCCGACCAGGATCGGGATGCGGTCCTGCAGCGGGCGTGGGTAGCAGATCGCCTCGTCCACCGTGATCGTGCGGCCTTCGTAGCGCGGCGAGCCGGGACCCCACATCAACGGCAGGAGCTCGAGCGCATCCTCGAGGCGCTTATAGCGTTCGGCCAGGGGCGCGAACTCCCATCCATAGAGCCGGTGCTCGCGCTCGAACCACGCGGCGCCGAGGCCGCACAACGCTCGTCCGCCCGAGAGCACGTCGAGCGTCGCCACGATCTTGGCCAGGTTGGCGATGTTGCGGTACGTGACGCCGGTGACCAGCGTGCCCAGCCGGATCCGTTCGGTCACGCCGGCGAGGTAGGCGAGCGTCGTGTAGCTCTCGAGCATGTCCTCCCACTCCCGGCCGATCTGCGGGATCTGCACGAAGTGGTCCATCACCCACAGGCTGGTGAAGCCCGCGTCCTCGGCGGCGACGGCAACTTCAGCCAGCGTCTGGGCCGTGGTGGCCGGATGCCCGGGGAAATCGAAGCGCGAGACCTGCAGGCCGAAGTCCAGCGTCAGCGGATCGTCCTTCTGGCGCACGGCTGCCTCGAGGGCGGTCACGAACTCGGGCGGGACGAGCGCGACCGGGCCGGCGCGATGGACAGCGGCGAATCCCTCGGTCGCCAGTTGCTCGGCGGCGCGGGCGGCCTCGCGCAGCTGGGCGGTGACGACCTTGGACGGAACCGGCGTCCCGCGAACCCGATTGCGCTCGCGCACGACGGTCGCGGGGGGGTCGAAGACGACGGCATAGGCAGGTAAATGATTGCGCTCAGCCAGCGATCGCCAGCCGGCGCGGCGCTTGGCCTCGAGTCCCGTCGAGTCGATCACGGTGGTCAATCGCCGTCCCAGCCGCTTGGTGACGATCAGGTCGAGCACCTCGAACGCATCTCGGCTCGCGCGCTGGTCGCGCTCGCCCGTTCCCACCGTCGCGCGCAGGCGGTCCGAGGACACGACCTGTTCGGGATCAAACCATGTCCCCGCCCACTCCGACTTGCCCGCCCCGGTCGCCCCGATTAGGACCACGAGGCAAGGATCCTCGAGCCGCAGCGGCGGACCGCCGGAACCCATCTCCATCACGCGCAGGTCCTACCACAGCGGCGGACTGACGTGGCTGGGGCCGATCCGCTGTGAGGCGGCCCGGCGCTCGCATCGGCACCCGAGGTTATGAGCCTGGGAGTGCCGTCGCCAGGCGGCGCCGTTCGATTCGCGCCCTCACCGAGGGCGGCCGCCGTCGGGCGCAAAGGTGCTTGGTCTGGTCCCAGAAGGCGAGCACCAGGGGCAGGACGACAACGAAGTTGTAGGCGAAGTGGAGGTAGGGGCGCGCGAGGGGCGACCCGATCAGGCCGCCGTTGCCCATGATCCCCTCGAACCCTCCGTGGGCGTAGAAGCCGGGATGGGCGAGATACATCCAGTACAGGTAGAGGTGCTCGACCTCGTGCAGGCTGGCGGCGGCGAACGCCACCCAGAGCCAGCGGTTGTGCCGGCCGAAGCGTGTGACCATCACGGCGACGATCACCCAGATCGCCGAGTCCCAGAAGAAGTGCACGGTCTCGAAGTCGAGCTGTCCGAAGATGCCGTGCGACTGCGCGAGCCGGCCGTGGTAGAGCATCAGCTGCGTGACCTGAACGGTGTGCTCGCCCATGTGGCCTATCTGGAGCAGCACGACGACCCCGAAGATCGCCCAGAAGCCGTAGTGCTCGTACTTCCAGGCGGTCTCCAGCACCAGCAGCGGGATCCACGGCAGCACCGCGAGTCCCACCGGAATCCACATCGCGTAGCCCTGCATGACGCCGGCCACCAGCAGGATCAGCGATGCCACCGCGGTGAGCGCCGCCACGCGAAGCGGGACCCGCTCGAGTCTCAGCGGGGAGGAGGCGATCGGCGCCGACTCCAGCGCCGGTGGCGGACGGGCGTCCAGGGACGCCGATGGCGGACCGGCGTCCAGGGACGCCGGTGCCGGGCCGGTGTCCCGGCGCCGGCGCCGGCGCACGGTCGCCGCAAGCACGATCGCGTCGACCGAGAGCACGAGGAGCACCCCGATCAGCGCGGCCGGCCAGTACTGGACGATCTGCGCGCGGGGCAATGGCGGGGCGGCCAGCGGACAGAAGAGCAGCACCCGGCCGTTGGGCAGCGGGGGCGCCGCCACGGGAACGGCAACGACCATGTAGGAGAGCAACCCCGCGACGGTCGCGGTCAGCAACGCGACGCCGAGCGGGCGCGGCACACGCACCCGGCTGTGCCGAGGCGCCACGATGGCTCTGCTGCCCGGAGTCACCGAGCTCGACCTCCAAGGTCTCGGCGCGCCGTCTTGCCCCGCTTGGCGAGCCTAACGGAGATTGAACGGACCGGCGAGGAAACTTTGCGGGCTACGCTGCTCCCGGCGTCGGGCGCTCGGACCGCCGTTATCACTCCTGTACGTGAACCGAAGCTTTATGGCAGATAAATAAGTGCTTCCTCACCGGAAATGGGCACTTCGGGCTCCTATGCTTCGCCTCCCTGGCCGCGGCCGAGGTCCCCAGGCGACCAGGGCCCGTATCGAGCTGGCATGAGATCGTCGCTGCCCCAAACCGCCCGGGCGCGATCGCCGGAGGCGGTCGAAGCCCCACGTCTGGCGCCGGATGACCCCGCGCCCGGCACCTCCACGCCTGGGGCCGAGCCAGCGGCCGAGGAGCTCGCGTGGGTCCTGCCGCCGCCCCGCGAGGCCCCCGAGCCCATACGCGTACTCGCCCCGGACAGGGACCTGCATCGCCGGCGGCTCTCCCGCAGGCGCCCGTCCAAGCTCCGCCGGGGTCTGGGCTTGCTCCTGGTCATCCCCGAGATCCTTCGGCAACGCCGCGCCCACGGTCCTCGGACCTACCGGTACCGGGTCCGGCGAATCGTGGCACTCGTGGTCCTGCTGGCCCTGAGCCCACTCATCTACTCCTACATCTCGACGATGCTGGCGCCGTCGAACAGCAGCTTCTTTGCCCGCACGGTGGAATGGGTTCGCGACCACGGCGGAAGATGGCTGGTCAACGACGTCGAGCACGCCTGGTACTCGCTCAACGCGCCGTCGAAGGGTGGCCCGGCGCTGAAGGTATTACCCCGAGTCGGTCAGTTCCCGCCCGCGATCACCCATCTGCCCCCCCAGTCCTCCGGGCTGTACCGGCCGGCGTCGATCCCTCCGGTGATCACCCCCACGCTGCGCGGCGAGGGCGTGTGGCGGACGGCGGGCCCGACCGTCGCCGGCCAACCGCCGGTGCTCTTGACCACTTTCCGCCCCGAGCGCGACTACCCCCGGCTCGTCGCCGGCGTCGCGTGGATCAACTCGCTGCTCACCCGAGTGGTGCTCTATCCCGGCCGGTACAACCCGCCGTCGGGCTCTGTGCGCGGGCCCATGGAGGTCCCGCCGGTCCTGCGCTCCTCGCTGGTGGCGACGTTCAACAGCGGTTTCAAACAGAAGGACGCCAACGGCGGGTTCTATGCCAGCGGCCGCCTGTACTCGCCGCTGCGCAACGGGCAGGCAACGCTGCTCGTATACCGGTCGGGCCAGGTCGACGTTCGCGCCTGGACGGGCGGGCCCCGGCCACCGACGACCGTGCTCTTCGCCCGGCAGAACCTGCCTCCGATCGTCAACTACGGACTGCTCAACCCGAATCTCAGCGACGGGTCCAAATGGGGGTACACGCTCGGCAACGCGATCCGGGTCTGGCGCTCCGGCGTGGGCGTCGACCGGCACGGGAACCTGCTCTTCGCCGCGGCGGACAACCAGACGGTGGCCAGTCTGGCGCGGGTCCTTCAGCGGGCGGGGGCCGTCCGGGCCATGGAGCTCGACATCAACCACGACTGGGTGAGCTTCATTACCTACGGCGGCTGGGGCGCCCACCGTCCGGCCAACATGCTTCCCAACATGTCGCACGGGCCGACGCGTTATCTGTCGCCCGATGACCGGGACTTCTTCGCGGTGTATCGCCGCCACTTCTAGACGGGGGCGGCGGCGCCCTCAGGAAGACCCGGTCGCGAGTCGATCGGTGTTCTGGGCCACCGCTGGGCCACCGCTAGGCCACCGCGCTGAGGGAGCGCCGCTCCTGCGCCGGGCCGTGCTCGGAGAGGAACTCGTCGAGATAGGACCAGGTGGTGGTCGCGGCCCTGCGCCCGGTCAGCACTCCTAGATGTCCGCCCGGGGCCGTCTCGAGGCGCACCGCAGCCGCATTGGGCAGCAGCTGGGCGACGTGGTGGACGGCGGGCTCGGGGGCGAGCGGGTCTCGCGAGCCGGCGATCGAAAGCACCGGCGCCGTCACCTCGGCGAGGTCGATCTCGCCCTCGCTGTCGAGCGCCAGGCGCCCGCCCGCGAGCTCGTTGACCCGGAAGAAGCGGTGATAGAGCTGGCCAAAGGTCCGGCCCGGGTACGCCACCATCGTCTCGATGAAGTGATCGACCGCCTCGATCTGGGCCAGGAACTCCCGCTCGTGCAGGTGGTTGAGCACCGCCAGCGGCTTGGTCAGGTACTTGTCGAGCGAGGCGAGCTGGAAGCCGCGTCTGACCAGCGGGGCCGGGGCCCCGCCCAGCAACCGGTAGGCCATGGTGCCCAGCATGCCGTTCGTGAGGTTGGCGATCGGGCGGATGGGAGCCATCAGCCGCACCTGAGTGAAATCGAACGGGCTGGCGATCATCGCTATCGAGTTGATCGGCAAACCCGGGTCGGCCGCGCTGGCGAGCAGCGACATGATCCCGCCCAGGCACCAGCCGACCAGCGCAACCGGGCCGCCGGCGTCGTCGCTGACGCGCTCCACCGCGCTCGGGATAACGTCCTTCACCCAGTGCTCGAGCCCGAGATCGCGATCGGAGAACCCGATCGCGCCGTAGTCGACCAGGTAGGTCTCGTGACCGAGGGCGATCAGGTGCTCGGCCAGGCTGCACCCGCGCCGCAGGTCGAAGCACACGGTCGACACCGCGAGGGGAGGGACCAGCAGCACGGGCGTGGCGCGCGCCGGCAGGTCGTCGGAGCGCAGGTAGTGAAAGATGGTTCGCTGGGGGGCCTCCTCGATGATCGAGGCCGGTGTGGGGCGCAGGTCGGCGAGCCCGCCGCGAAAGACCGCGTCGAACATGTTGGCCGCGGCTGCTGCCAGGTGCTCAGGCGATGTCGGGTTCATTGGATCCTTCGCGCCCCCGGCCAGCCTAGCGACGCGTGCTGCTCAGGCAGGCCGGCGCCACTGATCGCCGGCGTCCAGCGCTCCGACGAACCGCAGCAGGATGTCCACGAACCGATCGGGCTCCTCCACCTGCGGGCAGTGACCGCATCCACGGATGAGCTCGTAGGTGGTGTGCGGCAGCGCGTCTGTGACCCGTTGGGCGCCGCGGTGGGTCACCATGCGATCGCGCTCACCCCAGACGAGAAGCACCGGGCAGGAGATCTGCGCCAGCCGGAATGGATCACGCAGCTCGGGCAGCATGCGCTGCGCCGTCGTCAGGTAGCGCGCGGCGGTGACGCGGTTTCGAACGTGACTGGTGAAGGCGCTGACGACCTCGCCGGGGACCGCCCGTGGGCGCGCGAACGCCAGGTTGCGGTAGGCCTCTCCGACCGCGGTACGGACCAGGATCTCGGGCAGCGGGAAGGGGATGGCCAGCAGTCCGCGCACGATTGGGTCGCGCTCGATCGCCATCAACCAGACGGGCATGTCCAGCCCGGCGGGCGCGACCGGGGCGACCGCGGCGAGAGGGAGCCCGTCGCGCTCGGCCAGCCGCAGCGCGACGCACCCGCCCAGCGAGTTACCCGACAGCACCACGGGGCCGTGCTGCCCCGCGACGTGCTCGATCGCGGCCACGGCGAACCGATCGAGCTGGGGCATAACCGGCTCGTCGAGGTCGAGCGGGGTCGCCGTGCCGAACCCCGGGAGGTCCAGCGCCACGGCGCGTTGACCGCGCCGGCCGAGCAGTCCCATGGCGCGCCGCCAGGTATCGGCGCTGTCGGCGAATCCGTGCAGGAAGACGATCGGGGCCCCGTCACCGTCGAGCTCGAGAGCTCGTGTCTGGTAACCGCCGAGCTCGATTCTTCTCTCCCTTAAAAGAGATTGCACCGAACCTGTTGTAGCGGCCGGGCGGGACGGGCCGGTCTTGACACCGTCGCGGGATTGGGAGAAAGTGGGAACGTTGGACGGTCGACGACCCGCCGACTCCGTACTGGGAGGGTCGCAGCCGACAGTTCCGCCGCCGTCCGAAACCACGAGGACCGGATGCCTCGGGGCCACCCAGAGGTTTCGGGACCACCTAGGAGGGCAAGGCCATGCTGTCAGCCGTTCATCGCCCGCGGATGCTCATCCGCGCGTCCATCCTGTGCGCCATCGCCGTGGTCGGGATCGGCGGGGGCACCGCCCAGGCGCGGGAGCGCTCGCTGACCGTGATGACGCAGAACCTCTACCAGGGCACCGAGTTCGCCAACATCCGATCGCTGCCCGCGACGCCGACGTTCACCCAGGCGCTCGGGGCGACCACGGCCGACTACGCGACCTATGTGGCCACGCGGTTCCCGGATCGAGCCACTCAGATCGCCGCCGAGATCGCCCAGAACCAGCCCGATCTCGTCGGGCTCCAGGAGGTCGCCACCTGGCACCGGGGCGCGGTCAACCCCCTCGACCCGTTCGCGCTCCCGAACGCGGTGAACGAGGACTTCACCCAGGAGCTCGTCGCGGCCCTGGCCGCGGACGGGGTGCAGTACGCGCCGGTGTCCCGGCGCGACAACAACTTCACGCTCGCCTTCCCGATCGTCACCTCGCTCGCTCCCTTCCCCGCCTGCTGCACCGCCGTCGGCATGGTCGAGAGCGGGGTGATCCTCGCTCGCAGGGACCTGCCCCCCGGCCAGCTCAAGCTCTCCAACCCCCGGTCGGGCACCTACGCCACCCTGGGGCCGTTCTTCTCCAACACCCTGGATCCGCATCCGCCGCACGGATTCCAGTTCACCAACAGCTGGCAGTCGATCGACGCCAAGGTGCGTGGCAAGTCCTTCCGATTCATCACCACGCATCTCGACGGGTTGTTCCCGTTCGGGCTGGCGTCCGGCCCGCAGGCGACCGAGCTGCTCAACGGCCCGGCCAACACCTCGCTGCCGGTGATCGTGACCGGCGACTTCAACTCCGGTCCGCTGTCTGACCCGGCCGCCTACAACATCCTCACGGGCGCGCTCAGCGACACGTGGACCGCGGCGGGCCTGGGTTCGCCGCCGCTGACGTGCTGTCACCTGGCGTTCAACGACCGGGTCAACGATCCCAACGCGGTCTACACCGACAACATCGACCACATCTTCTCGCGGGGAGACTTCACCGTCCTCGACGAGCATCTGGTCGGGGATAGGGCGCCGGTTTCGCCGCCGGCGAACTTCATCTGGCCGTCCGATCACGCCGGAATGGTGGCCACCCTGGGGATCGGGTCGCACGGATAGCGGCCGCGGCTGGCGCGGGCGGGCCGGCGCTCCCGGCGTCGGATTGGCCGGGGCGCCGCGCTCCCGGCGCCAGCGGGACCCGTCCGCGCCCGGGTCTACCTTGGCGATCATGTCCGTGCGGGAGTTATGCGATGGCGCCGAGGTCGACGAGGTCCTGCTCGTGCGCGAGGTCGAGCGCCGCTCGCGGCGCGACGGCGGCGACTACCTCAGGCTTCAAATCGGCGATCGGACCGGCGTCCTGTCCGCGGTGGCCTGGGAGGACGTGGCCAAGGTGGCGGCCCTGGCCCGGCCCGGGACGGCGCTCCGGGTCCTTGGGCGCTTCGCCCTGCATCCGCGCTACGGGCCCCAGATCGCGATCCGCGCGGTCCAGGAACCGGCTGCGGGCAGCTACCGCCTGGATGAGCTGCTCGATGGCCCGCCCCGGGCCGCCGAGCAGATGGAGGCCGACCTCCGCGAGCTCCTGGCGACCGTCCACAACCAGCATCTGCGCGCCCTGCTCGAGCGCGTGTTCGGCGCGCAATCGGAGCTGTGGGCGAACTACCGGCTCGCGCCCGCAGCCAAGTACTACCACCAGGCCTACCGCCACGGGCTGCTCGAGCACTCATTGGGGGTCGCCCAGGCGGTGAGCGCCATCTCGGCCACGTTTCCGGGCATCGACCGGGACGTGGCGGTGACCGGAGCGCTGCTTCACGACGTGGGCAAGCTCGAGGCCTACAGCTCCGACGCTCATCAGATCGACCTCACCGATGCCGGGCGCCTGCAGGGCGAGATCCCGCTCGGCTACTACCGCATCCGGCGCACGATCGAGGACATCGACGCCTTCCCCCCCGACCTGGCCCAGGCCGTCTTGCACATCATCCTTTCCCACCACGGGGCGCTGGAGCACGGGAGCCCGGTCGTGCCCTGCACCCGCGAGGCGACGCTCGTCCACATGATCGACAACCTGGGCGGGCGCCTGGGCAGCTTCGACCGGCTCGAGAAGGAGCTGCGCGACGGGGAGCAGTGGTCGCACTTCGATCGAGCGATCGGGACCGGCGCCTTCTTCGCCTCCCGTCCCGATCGAGACGCGCGCGAGGCCGCCTGACCCTGTTGCGGGCCGCAGCGTCGACCGCCCGCTAGGCCGGCCGACCTCCTAGCGAGACCCTGACCTCCTACAGACCGCGGCGCCGCGCCCGCTCGTCGTCGAGCAGTCCGAGTAGCTCCCGGGCGGCCGCCGCGATGCGCGCGGTGTAGTCGCGCCGCTGTTCGGGTGACAGGGTGCTCTCGTTGTTTA
>DASZHF010000114.1:0-4129 GCA_035938095.1 Solirubrobacteraceae bacterium | reverse complement strand
GTGTCCGGCTGGCTGGACTCGGTCGGCGTCATCCGCCAGGCCCGGACCTCGGGGACCGAGTCGCGCAGCGCCCGCCGGATGCCCACGTAGCTCCAAACACTCAGGCCCACCAGCAGCGCCAGCGCCAGCAGTATCGCGCTGAGCACCAGGATGTCCGCGGGTCCGGGAGCCGGGGCCCCCTCCGGGAACGCCCCCGGACCGGGATAGAGCGCCGTGGCCGCGAACAACTGCTCCGCCGTGCTCCACGCCGGCTTGCGCTGGCCCCCGTAGGTCAGCAGGCCCTTGTGGTGAATCGAGTTGTGGGCAATGTCCGTGCGATTCGCGCCGCCATCCCAGTTGGGCTTTACCGCGAACTCGCGCAGCGTCCAGTAGATCGCGCCGCTCATGAACGGCAGCTGACCCAGGACGTCCAGCGTGCGCTGGATGTAGTCGGACTGGAAGGCGAAGGTCTGCTTGACCGTCGCGGGACCGTTGACGGTCGCCTCGGCGCCATACTCGGTCATGACCATCGCTTGGTGCGGATACAGCGAGTGCATGCGGTTCAGGTAGGGGCGGAGATCGGCGAGGCGGGCGGTCGAGTGGGGGTCGGGCTTGCCCGCGTACCAGCCGAAGTAGTTGTTGATCCCGAGCAGGTCGAACGCGTCGTACGTGCTCTGGCGCGGGTAGCCGGGATAGCTCAACAAATCCAATGACGCCGGCACGCTGGGATCGAGCGCGCGCACGGTCTGGGCGGCGGCCACCAAGTAATCGCGCGTCGAGGTCAGCTTGTCCGGCTCCGGCGTGAGCTCGTTGGCCACCGAGTGCGTGAGTACAGAGGGGTGGTTGCGAGCGGCGAGCACCGTCCCGCGCAACGTGGCCAGCGCCAGGGCGCGCTGGGCCGGAGTGGTCAGCAGGTCGTCGCGGTGATAGATCGGAGCCTGGCTCCACACGAGTATCCCCGCCCGATCGAACCGATCGAGAAGCCCCGGATTGAGCAGGTAGTGCGCGCGGGTGACGTTGGCGTGCAGCGCCTTGAGCTGAGCGACGATCGTGTCCATGTCGCCATTCGTGAGCGCCGGCCCGCGCCCCGGGACGTCCTCCTGGATGGCGGCTCCGCGCACATCGAGGCGCCGCCCGTTGAGGTACAGCAGCCCGGAATGGACTTCCACCGAGCGCACCCCGATGTTGAGCGTGTCCTTCTGGGCCACCTGACCGCCGGCGAGGGTGCGCACCACGGCCGTGTAGAGATTGGGGTGCTCCGGCGCCCAGAGCCGGGGCGTCCCCCGGATGGGGATCGAGAAGTGCACGGTCGCGTGCTGGCCGGGCGCCACCGTGGGCGTCGTCGCGTCGCCAGTGATGGTCTGGCCCGTTCCCGGCGCCCTCAGGGTCACCGACACCCGGGTCGACGTCGGATGCGCGGCCCGATTCGAGACCGAGCCGTCGACGACGACCTGCGCCGGCCCGCAGCTCCCGTCGGTGCCGCAGGACAGCCGGCTCGTCAACCCCAGGTCGTTCAGCACGACCGGCCCTTCCGGCACCAGGTAGACGGGCCGCGTGATGCCGCCCCAGTTCCACCACCCCTCGCGGGGCTCCACTCCCTTGCGGTTGTCCACCCGCACCACGATCGTGTTCATCCGGCCGGGTCGCATGCCCGAAAGCGGCACGTCGAAGGGCACGTAGGGGTCGGTATGGGCGCCGATCTCCCGCCCGTTGAGCCAGATCTGCGCGGTCCGGCGGACCTGCTCGAAGCGCATCGCCCACCCGAACCCGGGTCGCTCGGAAGGTCCCCTGAAGGTGAGCCGGTACCACCCTGCGGTGCCCCAGAACAGGCTGGGCAGGGGACGCGAGTCGAACACGCGGGGAAGTGAGACCGGCTGCCAGCCCTGGCCCCGGTTGCCTCCGGACCAGCCCGCGGCCAGGCCGGCGTTGCCCGGGTCGGGGTGAAAGTCCCAGCCGGTCCGAAGCGGGATCTGGACCGGCGGCCCCGGCCCGCCCGCGCGCCCCGCCGGCCCGCCCGCGCGCCCCGCCGCGCCGGCCCCGCGCTTCGCCGCCCCCGCCCCGGCGGGGACGAGCAGGAGGCCGGCCAGCAAAAGGCAGGCGAGCTTAGCCACGCGCACGCCTATTAATGATGGCGCAAGCACCCGCGGAGTCTCGCCGAATACGCGGCGGAGCGCCCCCAGACCCGCGGACCCCGCCCTCCTCGCCCGCCGTCATGCTTACCCACGTGTCCCTTCCCCTGGCCTCGATCGGCACGCTCGCCTCGATCGGGCCCCTGACGTCGATCGGCCCCCTGGCCTCGATCGGGTCGACCATCCGCGACTTCGACCAGGCGACCGGCCAGCTCTTCGACGACCTGAGCAAGCTCCACTGGGGCGCCCTGGCCATCTCCCTCGCCTTCTTCGGCGCCTATCTGGTCGTGCGCTCGCGGGCGAGCTTCAACGCCCTGCGCGCCGCCTATCCGAACGAGACATTCGAGTGGCGGCGCATCTGGGGCGCGTACGTGGCCGCGTACGGGCTCAACGGGGTCGTGCCGGCGGGCAGCGGCAGCGTGGTCCAGGTCGTGCTCACCCACAACTCGATTCCCAACTCCACCTACCCAGCCGTCACCTCGGCCCTCTCGGTTGGCGTCATCTTCGATGGGCTCATCTACGGGGCGGTGACGGTGTACGCGTTCACCCAGGGCGTCTTCCCCAAGCCGAAGGACTTCGGATCCCTGCAGTCGTGGGACATCGCATTCTTCGGCCGGCACCCGGACGTCACCCTCTTCATAGTCACCGCGCTCGGCATCCTGATCGTGGCGGGCTTCGCCCTCCTGTCTCGCCGCGTAGTCGCGTTCTGGAGGAAGATCCGCCAGGGCCTCGCGATCCTGTGGACCCCGCGGCGCTACCTGACCGGGATGTGCGTTCCCCAGGCGGCGGGCTGGGTCCTGCGGATCGCCTCCTACTGGTACCTGCTCGAGGCCTTCCGGATCGGGGGTTCGGTGCGCGGCGCGATCCTCGTCCTGGCCGCGCAGGCGATCGCGTCGCTGGTGCCGTTCACCCCGGGCGGCGTCGGGGTCCAGCAGGCGCTCCTCGTGGTCATCTTCTCCTCCACCAGTACCACCGACAGCGTCGCCGTCTTCTCCGTGGGCCAGCAGATCGTCATCACAGCGTTCACCCTCGTCCTGGGGTTCGCGGCGCTGCTGTTCATCTTCCGCTACCGGAGCTTCGGTCAGGTGCTGCGCGAGGCCCGCAGCCAGAGCGCCGAGCAGAAGGCGCTCGCCAAGCAGGCCGAGGCCGAGAAGGCCGAGACCGCGCACGTGTAGGCCGGGCCCGCCCGCCGCGCCTACTCCACGTCCCAGCCGAAGTAGACCTCAGCGCGACAAATCATGTCGCCCCTGAAGGTGAGCACCTCGGTGTTGCGAAAGCGGCGCCCGTCGGTCTTCGTGCTCTCATACGTCACGACGACCTCATCGCCGTCCTCGATGAGCCGCTTGAAATCGAAGGCCTCGATCAGCTCGGAGTTCGGCCAGCAGCGCTCGAAGTACGTCTCGCGGTCGATCCCAGGGTCGGGCGGGCTGAAGAACGTGAAGTCGTCGGTCAGAAGCCGCTCGACCACGCTGCGATCGCCCGACACGTAGGCGCCGTAACAGTCGCGGGCGATCTGAAACCGGTCATGGGCAGGCACGGGCGCCCTCCTAGTCGCGTTGGGTCCGCGTGAGGGTAGACCTCCCGGCCCGGACAGACTCATCGTCCGCCGACGCCCGCGGCGTCCCACCCGCCGACGCCCGACCGACGCCCGACCCAAGCGGGCTCTACCCGCTCGCCGCCTGCGCGGCGTACAGCCCGTGCATCACGTCGCCCATCCACCCCGACGTCTCTCCCCGAGCCGGGCAGCACACCGGCCCGCCGGGCGAGCTGATCCCGATCTCCAGGTGCGGCCCGCTCGAGTAGCCCACCTTCCCGCAACCCACCTGGGCGATCGCCTGGCCCCGCGTGACGTGCGTGCCCACCGCTACCAGCGCCGGCATCGCATGACCGTAGTAGACGTAGCGACCCGCATAGGCACCCCGCTCAAGCTGGAGAACCGGAGCGGCCGGCCCGAAGCCCGAGATGCCTTCCTGCACGATCGTTCCGTCATCGACCGCCACCTCCACGGCGGCCGGCCCGCA
>DASZHF010000113.1:0-15791 GCA_035938095.1 Solirubrobacteraceae bacterium | reverse complement strand
CTGTGTTCTGACCGCCGCCACCGCCAGCGCTGGCGCCGGGCGGGGCTGGCACCACGCGCGCGCCTCCGGCTGGACCATGCCGCTCCAAGCCGAGGCTGCGACCGCCGCCCTGGACCCAAATCCGAGTCCCGACAAGGGGACCGTTAGGCCCGCTGACGCTCACCCACACCCCGCTACGGGTGGAGATCCGTCGAAGACCGGCGCTCCCAAGACCGGCCCCGACGCCGCGCCCCCCCAATCGACCGATCACCCCAGCACCCCGGATGCGCCGGGCGCGGCGGGCGAGCCGGGCGCCCACCATTCGGGTGAGGCCCTACCCGGACCGGCCGCCGAGGGTGTGAAGCTCCTCAGCGCCGCGGGTGCGCCCGCTCCGGTCCTTGGCCGAAGCGTCGCCGCGGCGCCCGCGACGGGGACGGTGCTGGTGCAGGCGCCCGGGAGCGAGCGGTTCACGCGCCTGAGCGACGCCACGTCGACGCCCGTCGACTCCGTGGTCGACGCCCGGCAGGGAACCGTAGTCCTCTCCACAGCGCTGGCGGGCGGCCGGTCGGCCCAAATGGCCAGCTTCAGCGGGGGAGAATTTCGGGTCAGCCAGAGCCCTACGGCGGGGGGCCTGACCGACATCGAGCTCGTCGGCGGGTCGTTTGCGTCCTGCCCTCGCTCGCGGCTCCAGGCCCACGGGTCCGCGCTGGCCGCCAGCGCGCGTCAGTCGCCCACCGCGCCTCACTCGGTGATCCGCCGCCTGTGGGCGAGCGATAACCACGGACACTTCCGGACTCATGGCCGCAGCAGCGTGGCCACCGTACGCGGGACGTCATGGCTGACCGTGGACCGGTGTGATGGGACGCTTACCCGGGTCAGCAACGGTCAGGTTTCGGTGCGAGATCTTCGCCGCCACCGGACGGTTGTTGTGTCGGCGGGCCACAGCCACCTCGCTCCCGGCCACTGATCGCGCCCGGTCAGGCGGGCTCGGGCCCAGGAATGGTCGCTCCCGGCCTAGCGGCGACCGGGTCAGGATCTGGTGGACATAGAACAAGCGCCGAGGTGGCCTAAAGCTGCGGTTTCGTGGGTCGATACCCGCAAGGTGCGCTCAATTGCTGTCCGGGGAGCAGTAGTCGCAGTGGCGGTCGCGATCTCGGCGGGACCTCAGGCGACGTGGGCCCAGGCCGGCGGCCATCGGTCACACGCCGGCCATCGCGGGGTCTCGCGGGGCCATGGCCTTGCGGGTCTTGCCGGAGCGCCTCCAGCCGTGAACAACCGGCAGTCGGGGTCCGGCCACGAGCAAGCCATCCCCAGCCCCGATCGCACCGGCGCCTCGCACGAGAACGGGACCGGGACGGGCAGGGCCGGGGCCGGGAGCGGCTCCGGGAACCACACCCCAGCCACCCCCACCTCGGGCAACCCCACATCGAGTAACCCGACCTCGGGGAACCACACCTCGGGCAACCACACCACCGGCAACCCGACCTCGGGGAACCACGCCTCGGGCAACCACACCACCGGTAACCCGACATCGGGGAACCACACCACCGGGAACCACACCACCGGCAACCCGACATCGGGGAACCACACCACCGGAAACCACACCACCGGGAACCACACCACCGGCAACCCCAGCACCGGCAACCACAGCACCGGCAACCACACCACCGGCAACCACACCACCGGAAACCCCAGCGCCGGCAACCGCGGCTCGGGGAGCCACCACGGGGGCCAGGGCGGCCACGAGAACTCACCCGCCGGAGGGAGCCATCCCGGCGGCCATCAGCAGGGATCCGGGCACAACCCTGGGCACCATCCCCCCGGCGGCCGCGGCAACCTGCCCGCCACGCACGACGCGGTTCCCACCACGCCGGTGCTCGGCGGGATTCCCGTACTCGGCAAGCAGGTGACAGTCGCACCGGCCCCCGTCAAGCCCGGGAGCCAGGCCAGCGGTCCGGTTCTGGTCCACGTCGCGGGTACGCACACCATCGTGCCCCTGAGCGCTTCGTCGTCCCTACCGGTGGGCTCGCACGTCGACGCTCGTCAGGGCGCCGTCACCATCTCGACAGCGGTGGGCCCGGGCGGGGCCGTGCAGGGAGCCACGTTCTGGGGTGGCGTATTCAAGATCCGCCAGGCCCCGGGAGGTCATGGATACGCGCAGATCGTTCCGCTCGGTGGTCACTTCCGAGCCCAGTGCGGATCGTCGTTCCGGCCCGCGGGGAGCGCGGCTCGCTTTCACCCTCACGGCAAGCCGCTGCGCATGCTGTGGACCGCCGATAGCCACGGGCGCTTCCGCACCCATGGTCGCAACAGCGTTGCCACCGTCCGGGGCACGGCGTGGGTGACCGTCGAGACCTGCGAAGGCACCACCACGTACGTGCTTGCCGGGGCGGTCGCGGTCCGGGACCTTCACTTGCACAAGACCGTCCTGGTCCGGGCCGGCCATGAGTACTTCGCGCGAGCCGGGCACTGAGCCGGGCCCCGTTCGCCGGGGATCACGCTCCAGACGCCGCCGGTCCTCGGCGACCACGTCCGCCGTCCTCATCGCCGGACTGGTGGCCGTCTGCGCGGGCGTGGCCATTTACCTCAGCGGGGTGGCCGGCGGGTACGAGCAGGGCACCATCAACCAGAGATTCCAGCTGCGCCACGTGCCGGCGCCGCGCGGCATCTCTCTGGTAACCATCGACGACGTCAGCTTCGCCGAGCTGCAGCAGCGGTGGCCTCTGCCCCGTTCGCTGCATGCCCAGGCAATCGATCGCATCGCGGCGGCGCACCCGAAGGAGATCGTCTACGACGTCCAGTTCACCGAGCCCTCGACCCCCAGCCAGGACCTGGCGCTCTATCAGGCGGTGGCGCGAGCCGGGGGAACGGTGCTGGCCACCACCGAGAGCGACAACCAGGGTCATTCGAACGTCCTCGGCGGAGATCGGAATCTGGCCGCCATCCACGCTCAGGCCGCCGCGAGCAACCTGCTGAGCTCATCCGATGGGTCGGGGCACAGCCTGTTCACGAGCTTTCCGTACGCCGTATCTCATCTCAAGACGATGGCGGTGACCGCCGCCGAGCGCGCGACGGGAATCGCCCTCTCACCGGCGTCCTTCCCGTCGGGGGGCGCCCTGATCGACTACCGGGGGGGACCGGGCACCTTCCCGGCCGCCTCCTTCTCCCACGTCCTGCGGGGACAGTTCGATCCGTCGCTCTTCCGCAACAAGATCGTCGTCGTCGGCGTCTCGGCGCCCACTCAGCAGGACGTGCACCCCACGCCGATGAGCGGCTCGAACCTGATGTCGGGTCCCGAGGTTCAAGCCAACGCCATCTGGACCGCGCTCCACGGCCTCCCCCTGCGGACCGCACCCGACGCCTTCAACGTCCTGCTCATCGTCCTGATGGGGATGCTGGTTCCGCTCGGCCGCATGAGGTTGCGGATCCTGCCCATGGCCGTCGCGGCGCCGCTCGTCGGCGGGCTGTATCTGCTCGCGGCCCAGGTGGCCTTCGATCACGGAGCGGTCATCGCGGTGGTTGCGCCCATGTTTTCGCTCGGCCTGGGGACGGCTGGCGCCCTGGTCACCAGCCATCTCATCGAGAGCCAGGAGCGCCGTCGCATAACGCACGACAACGAGCTGCTCGAAGAGCGGGTCCGTGAGCGCACGGAGGAGCTGCGGGAGACCCAGCTCGAAATCGTGCGCCGGTTGGGTCAGGCGGCGGAGTCACGCGACGGAGAAACCGGCCTGCACATCGAGCGCATGAGCCGGCTCTGTCAGCGCCTCGCGAGGGCTGTCGGCATGAGCGTCGAAGAGGCTGAGCTCCTCCGGCACGCGAGCGTCATGCACGACGTTGGAAAGATCGGAATCCCCGACCGCGTCCTGTTGAAGGAGGGCAGCTTCACGCCCGAGGAGTGGGAGACCATGAAGAGTCACACCACCATCGGCGCCGTGATCCTGGCCGGATCTCGCTCGCCGCTGGTGCGGATGGCCGAGACCATTGCCCTCACCCACCACGAACGCTGGGACGGATCGGGCTACCCCGCCGGTCTACGGGGACAGGAGATCCCGCTCGTCGGGCGGATCTGCGCCATCTGCGACGTGTTCGATGCGCTGCTCTCCAAGCGGGCCTACAAGGAAGCCTGGTCGCTGCCGGCCGCGGTCCAGGAGATAAGCCGTCAGCGCGGGCACCACTTCGACCCGGCGCTCGTGGACGCCTTCCTCGAGCTGGTCCCCGAGCTGGAGGAGGAGCTGGTGGACGGCGCCCTGCCGGTGACCCCCCCTCGAGGGGCGCTCGCCCGCCGCCCGGCGCCCGAGAGGTCGCCCACGCAGGACCCCCGCACCCCGGTTCCGGGGAGTGCAGACGGGCTGCCTCGGCTGCGTCCGGCCGGGGCCAAGGTCTAGGACGGGCCGGATTTTGGCCTAGGCACGGGCCCTCCGTTCCTGTAGAACCTTCCCTGCGGCCTCTTAATTCCGTCCTCGCCCACGGTGGGGACGCTCGGGGGGCCGTCCCGCGTCACGGCCGCCGGCTACCACCCGCCAACGGCCGGCGGTCGTGGCGCTCCTTCGGTTCGCCTCGACTCGCGCGGTTCGCCCGACTCCTTCGGCTCGCCCCAACTCTTGCGGTTCGCCCGACTCGCGCTAGGGCTAGGGGGCGTCGCCGATCACGGGGGTGCCCGACGGCGGCGGCTCGTCGTTGTTGGTGCCGCCGAGGCGATCCTTGCCGGTCGTCTTCATTCGGCGCAGCGCCTCATCCGCCTTCGTGAGCAGGTCGTGCGCGGTGTCGGGGGGGCGCCAGGCCGCCCACCCGATCGACGCGGTGACGTGATGCCCCTGGCTCTCGGCGACCTCAACGCGGATGTCTCGCAGCCGGCGCAGGGCGCGTTGACCGGCGACGGCCGCGCGGTTGCCCTCGGCGTTGGGAAGGATGACCACGAACTCGTCCCCGCCGTAGCGGGCGACCCGATCGAAGCGGCGGAACTCATGGCGCAACGTGCTCGCCACCTGACGCAGGATCCCGTCCCCGATCAGGTGGCCATAGCGGTCGTTGATCAACTTGAAGTTGTCGAGGTCCAGGATCAGGGACGCCAGGGCGCTGCCCTGACGGCGGGCGCGGTCGATCTCTTCGTCGAGGCGCCCGAGCATCGCCCCGTAGTTCATGAGGCCGGTGAGCGAGTCGGTGCGAGCCGCGGCGCGAGCGTCGATGAGAGCCAGGTTCGTCGCGGCGAGCTCGATCAGCGTTCCCGCGAGCTCGAGCTCGGAATCGTCGAGCGCCTCCGGGCTGACCAGCACTATCACCGCCACGACGCGGCCCTCGACGATCAGGGGAAGCAGGGCCGCCGCCGCGCGCTGGAAGCGCCCCACCAGCTCGGGACCGAGCGGAGAGTCCTGCGGAGCCACGAGTGGGCGGCCCGTCGATGCCACCCACGCCACCCCGGAGTCGGGACCGGGCCGCGACACGGGGTAGGGACGGCGGACGATGTGCTCCCCGGGCGTGTAGGACACAGCCAGCTCGGGCTGACCGGAGTCAGACAGGTGCTGGAGGTGAACGGCCTCGACTCCGAGCAGCATGAGCAGCTCCTCGGCCAGGGCATCGTGAACTGCGCCGGCCGTCGGCAACGGCTCCGTTTGCGACAGGCGGCGCACGCTCGCCACCAGGTTGGTGGTGCTGTTCAAGGTCAACCCCCGGGGGGCTTCGTCAGCCCGGGACCATCCGTTGCCCCGCTGATGCGACGAAGACCCTGAATTTTGAACGGTTATGGCGGTCAAAACTTGCGCGATTGTCCAAACGGCGATTGCCGGAGGGCTGACCCGATCAGCAGTTGGGGCTGACCCGATCGGTAGGGGGCTGACCCGATCGGCGAGCCGGAGCGGCCGACCCGATCGGCGATCCGGACCCGATGCTCACGTTGTACAGGCCGGAGGGGCGGCATCCGGGCGCTGGAGAGGCCCGCTCGCGGAAGACCGCGCAACGAGCGCCGAAATCGTCGGGCGCGGTGCGCGACCCGGGCACGCCGAGACCCGGGGGGCCCGGCGCGAGACCTCAGGCCTGGGCGGGGAGGCGCTCGGGGACGCCGTAGGGGACCAGGCACGAGGGCAGGTCGACGCTGCCGTCCTCGCGCTGGCCGTTCTCCAGCAGGGCGATGATGGTTCGGCCCACCGCCACGGCGGTCCCGTTGAGCGTGTGGAGCGCACGGGGGCGGCCGTCCGCTCTGACCCGGATCTCGAGGCGGCGAGCCTGATAGTCGGTCGTGTTCGAGCACGAGGTCAGCTCGCGATAGCGCTCCTGGCTCGGTAGCCACGCCTCGCAGTCGTACTTCTTGACCGCCGAGCTGCCGAGCTCGGGCACCCCGATGCTCACCACGCGATAGGGGATCCCCAGCTCGCTCAGGATCCCCTCCTGGATCCCGAGCAGGCGCTCGTGCTCCTCGTCCGAGTCCTCGGGCGCCACGAAGCTGAACATCTCGACCTTGTCGAACTGGTGCACGCGGAAGATGCCACGCGTGTCGCGCCCGGCGGCGCCCGCCTCGCGCCGAAAGCAGGTGGAGAAGCCGGCGTAACGGACCGGCAGCGCGGAGGCGTCGAGGATCTCGCCCTGGTGCAGGGAGGCCAGCGGCACCTCGGACGTCCCGACCAGGAACAGCTCGTCGTCGGCCAGGTGGTAGAGCTGCTGCTCGGTGTCGGGCAGCATCCCGGTGCCGAACAGGGCGTGCTCGCGCACGAGCACGGGCGGGATGACCGGCTCGAAGCCGAGCGGTGCCAGGCGCTCCAGGGCCCAGCGCACCAGCCCCATCTCGAGCAGCACGAGGTCCCCCTTGAGGTAGGCGAAGCGGGAGCCCGAGACCCGGGCGGCGCGCTCGATGTCGATCATCGGCCCGGCCAGCTCGAGGTGGTCGCGGGCCGGTACGACCGGCATCGCGGCCTCCCCCACCTCGCGCAGCACCGTGTCCCGATCGGGAGCGTCGTCGGCGGGAAGGTTGGGGAGCGCGGCGAGCGCGCTCTGGAGCTGCTCCTCGACGCTCGACAGCTCCGCCGCGAGCTCCTTCTCGTGCTCGGTGAGCGCGCGCATCTCCTCGATGGCGGACGCCGCGTCCGAGCCCGTGCGCCGGGCCGCCGCGATCGCCTCGGACGATTTGTTCTTGCGGGCGCGGAGCTCTTCGAGCTCCGGTAGGAGCGCCCGGCGGCGGGCGTCGAGCTCCAGGACCGCGTCGAGCTCCTGCCCGACGCCCCGGCGCGCGAGCGCGGCGCGCACGCGCTCGGGCTCCTCGCGGATGAGCCTGAGGTCGAGCACGCGTCGCCTTGACCGGCGGCCGCCGGCTAGGGATTGCCGCCGAGGCCGGACTGAGGCTGGCCGGTGGCCGACGATCCGCCCGCCGAGGTCGCCTTCAGACCCGAGTATCTGGCCAGGAACTCCGCCACCGCCTGGGCGTCGGCTCCCACCACGACGTTCTGGGGCATGATCGCGCCCGAGAAGCCTCCGTTGCGGATCGCGTACAGGATCTGCGGGACCTGTTCCTTGCGCACGTTGAAGTTCGGCCCGTTGGTGCGCTCACGGTCGCGAACCTTGGTGGCCGACCCCTGGGCGCTGACCAGGGACAGGCTGTGGCACCCCGAGCAGTGGTCGGCGAACAGCACGGCCCCGTGGTAATAGGGGTCGCTGGACGACAGCTTGATCCGCTGGTTGCTGCAGGCGGCCAGGACGACCGCGCCGGCCAGCACGGCGGCCACGCATGCCGCGATCTTCGCCCGTCGCCTCATGCGGGCGAGCATCATACGGAACAATTCCGCGGTCGATGCCCGTCCTGCCCCGCGCCCGATGGGCCTTCCTGGTTGCCGCCGCCCTCCTCCCCACGGCCTGCGGTCAAACAAAACCGGTGCGCTTCTCGGGCAGCAGGGTGCTCCTGCGCCTCGACGAGTACCGCATCCTGCCCCGCAAGGTGAGCATTCGGCCCGGGCGAATCAAGATCGTGGCCACTGACACGGGCGTCCTGGCTCACAACCTGCGGGTCGAGAGCTACACCACCGACCGGGCCGGGAGCCCGACCGTCATCTACGGGACCACGAAGACGGCGCTGCCCGGTCAGTCGGTGACGCTGAAGGTCGCGCTGGCGCCCGGACACTACCGGCTGCTGTGCACGCTGGGCAACCATTCCGAGCTCGGCCAGGTCGGGATGCTGATCGTTCAGTAGCGCCCTCTCCCTCTCCCTCTTAATCAAAGTCCATGCGCCGTGCCCGCCCCCCGCACCTCGAGGAAGCAGACCACGAGCGCGGCCAGCGCCATGATGCCGATCTCGCGCCTGACGATGGCCAGGACCACCGAGCGCTGCTGGTGCTCGGGCAGCTCGCCCACCGCGCGCGCGTCGGCGAGACCGCGGCTGGCCAGTACCGTCTCGGCCGACGTGAGCCGCAGCTGCTCGGCGATCAGTCCGATCCCGACCGGGAGCAGCGCGTACAGGTAGAACAGCTTGTTGGTCGACGCGCGCCCGGCGGCGGCCAGCGCGCCCGCCTCGACGGCGACCACCACGGCGGCGGCCTGGCCGATGCGCAGCAGCACCCAAAACCCACGGCTCGGGGTCACTCGGTACCACGCCCATGCGCCGACGGCGCCCGCGAGCAGGTTCGCGGCGGCCGTCACGAGAGCGGAGACCACTACGGTCGTCGTCACCGGAGCCCCGCGTTCGCGCCGTTCGGCACTAAGTAACACTCTGCCACAAGCCGGTGATATAACCACCGCGGTGCTGCGCAGCTACCTCCCGGCGCTGGTTTTTCTCGCCCTCGGCGCGGGAGTGGGAGCCGCGTTTGCCGTGCTGAACACCGTGCTCGGGCCCCGCCGCGCGGTGCGCTCCAAGCGCGACCCCTACGAGTGCGGGCTGCCCTCCGAGATCAAGCGGGGATTTCGGTTCGGGATCAGCTTCTACCTCGTGGCGATGCTGTTCATCCTGTTCGACATCGAGGTGATCTTCCTCTACCCCGTAGCCGTCCGGTTGCGCGCGTTCGGCGCCTTTGCCCTGTACGAGACGATCGTGTTCGTCGTGCTCCTGGCGGTGGCGTTCGTGTACGTCTGGCGGCGGGGGGCGCTCGAGTGGAAATAGACCGCCAGCCCCTGCCGGCGGGCGAGGGCGACCGGAGGCTGCTGATCGAGAGGGCCCGGGCCCGCGATCTCCTGCGCGGCGGGGTCGAGGACGAGGCCGCGTTCGAGCGTTACGTCGAGGAGCGGGTCATGACCACGACGATGGAGCGCGCGTTTGCCTGGTCGCGCTCGAACTCCTTCTTCCCGCTCACCTTCGGCCTCGCGTGCTGCGGCATCGAGCAGATGCACGTCGTCGCCTCGCGCATGGACATCGCCCGCTTCGGGTTCGAGGCGTTCCGCGCCTCTCCCCGCCAGGCCGACCTGATCATCCTCTCGGGCCGGGTCTCGATCAAGATGGCCCCGATCATCCGCCGGCTCTACGACCAGATGCTCGAGCCCAAGTGGGCGATCTCGATGGGGGCCTGCTGCTCCTCGATGGGCGTCTTCAACAACTACGCGATCGTCCCGGCCGACAAGTTCATGCCCATCGACGTACACGTCCCCGGGTGCCCGCCCCGGCCCGAGGCCCTCATGCACGGGATCCTCAGGCTGCGGAGCATGGTCCAGGGCGACCCCCCGCCCGGCTGGCGCGAGCGCTACGGAGCGCGGGGAACCGAGGAGCTGCTCGGCGACGCCCAGGGCGAGGCCCAGGACCATCCGAGCGCTGCGGACATCGGGCTCCCAACCGGAGGCCCGGGAGACACCGCGGGTGCCTGACGCCACGGGCCTCGAGCTGATCGCTCGCGAGCTGCGCGAGACCGACCCCGACAGCGTGCTGGACACGATCTTCTTCCGGGGGCGGGCCACGGTGCTGATCAACCCATCAGCCGTGCGCTCGATCCTGGCCCGCCTGCGGGCCAGGGGGTATGGCTTCCTGACCAGCGTGCATGGAGTTGATTACTACCCCGAGGAGCCGCGCCTCGGCGTCCACTACGAGCTTCTGGACATGGACCGGGCGGACCGCATCACGGTCAAGCTGCGCGTGCACACCGAGGACGCTCGCTTGGAGTCCGTGACGCCGGACTGGCCCAGCGCCGACTTCCAGGAGCGCGAGGTCTACGACATGTTCGGGGTGGAGTTCTCGGGACATCCCGACCTGCGCCGGATCCTGATGCCCGAGGACTACGAGGGCTTCCCCCAGCGGCGCGACTTCCCGGTGGGCGGAGAGCCGGTTCTGTTCACCTACAACGAGGCGCTGGGCACGGCGTACCCGGAATGACCCCGCCCTCCGAGGCCTCCTCCGAATGACCTCGCCCTCCGAGGCCTCCTCCGGATGACCCCGCCCCCGGAGGTCTCTCCGGAATGACCCCGCCCCCGGAGGTCTCCGACTACCGCCGCCAGGAGGAGAGCATCACGCTCTCGCCGGTCGAGCGCAGGACGGACACCGGCCCCGGCCACACGGCCCTGGCCGACAGCCGCCAGGAGCTGCTCACGCTCAACATGGGCCCGCATCACCCCGCCACCCACGGGGTCCTGCGGCTGCTGGTCACGCTCGAGGGCGAGGTGGTGCGCGACCTGGCGCCGATCATCGGCTACGTCCACACCGGAATCGAGAAGACGGCCGAGGACAAGGCCTACTGGAAGGTCATTCCCGTCGTCGAGCGGATGGACTACCTGTCGTACTACTTCAACGCCCTCGCCTTCTGCGGCGCCGTCGAGACGCTGCTCGACCTCGAGGTCCCCAAGCGCGGGCAGTATCTGCGCGTGATCCATCTCGAGCTCAACCGGATCGCGTCTCACCTGGTGTGGCTGGGAACGAGCGCGCTCGATCTCGGCGCCATCTCGATGTTCTGGTACTGCCTGCGCGAGCGCGAGACGATCCTGGATCTATTCGAGATGTCCTCGGGGCAGCGCATGCACACGCGCTATTTCCAGGTCGGGGGCGTGTTCGAGGACATCCCCAGCGGGTTCGTCGAGAAGCTGCGCGCGTTCTGCCGGCTCATGCCCGAGCGCGCCGACCAGTACGGCGCGATCCTCAACCGCAACGAGATCGTCATCCAGCGCCTGCGGGGGACGTGCCCGCTGGCGGCCGAGCAGCTGCTCGAGCTCGGCGTCACCGGTCCTCTGCTCCGGGCCGCCGGCCACCCCTGGGACCTGCGCAAGGCGACGCCCTACTGCTCGTACGAGGACTTCGACTTCAAGGTGCCGGTGGGGACCTTCGGCGACAACTACGACCGCTTCGCCGTGCGCCTGGCGGAGATCTACGAGTCGGTGAAGATCATCGAGCAGGCCCTCGACGGCCTGCCCGAGGGGCCCTTCATCAGCGACGACCGCAAGGTGGTGCTCCCGCCCCGCCATGAGCTTGCGACCTCGATGGAGGCTCTGATCCACCACTTCAAGCTCGTGACCGAGGGCTTCCGGGTCCCGCCGGGCGAGGTGTACTACGCGATCGAGTCGCCGCGGGGCGAGCTGGGGTGCTTCGTGCGCTCGGATGGCTCGTCCAAGCCCGCCCGAGTGCACATGCGCGACCCCAGCTTCGTCAACCTCCAGGCCCTGCGCCCGATGGTCTGCGACGCGTACATCGCCGACCTGATCGCGACCCTGGCGATGCTCGACCCCATCCTGGGAGGGATCGACCGCTGACCCCGGTCCCCCGCTTCGCTCATGGCTCACGCGTGCCGGGGTGGGACGACGCCGCGGACCTCCTCAAGGACCCCGCGCCCGTCCCCGAGCCGGCCACCACCGAGGTCCCGCCCCGCCTGCGAGAGGAGATCGAGCGTCACATGGCGCTGTACCCGGACCGCCACTCGGCGGCGCTGCCTGCGCTGCGAGCGGCTCAGCGCGAGCACGGCTGGTGCTCGCCGGAGGCGCTCGTGCAGGTGGCGTGCGTGATGCGGGTGACCCCCGCCTACCTGGCGGCCGTGGCCACGTTCTACGACATGCTCGAGACCCAGCCGGCGGGTCGCAACAGCGTCTACGTGTGCACGAACATCTCGTGCTCCTTACGCGGGGCTGACGAGCTGCTGGCCGCGATCGAGGAGGCGGCCGCCGGTGACCCTCAGCTCAACGTGCGCGCGTTCGAATGCCTCGGAGCGTGCGACATCGCGCCCATGGCCTCGGTCAACGGGGTGTACGTGGGGCCGCTCGGTCCGGATGACGTCCCGCAGATGCTCGACGACGTGCGCAGCGGGCGCTCGGTGCTCCCGGACAAGCAGCTGCGGCGGCGGCCCGCCGCGGACCCGGAGGCCAACACCCCGTGACCCACCTCCTGTTCAAGGACATCGACGAGCCCGGGCTGCACACCCTCGCCGTGTACGAGCGCCGGGGCGGCTACCAGGCGCTGCGCAAGGCGCTGGCCCAGCCGGCCGAGGCGGTCCTGCACGAGCTCGAGGAGTCGGAGCTGCGCGGTCGGGGCGGGGCCGGGTTTCAGATGGGCAAGAAGGCGTCCTTCCTGCCCAAGGGAGCCATCGACAAATACCTGTGCGCCAACGCCGACGAGTCCGAGCCGGGGGCGTTCAAGGACCGCGAGCTCATGCAGAAGAACCCCCACCAGCTGATCGAGGGGATCATCATCACCTCGCACGCCGCCGGCATCAGCCGGGCCTTCATCTACATCCGCGGCGAGTACGAGCTCCAGGCCGACATCCTGGACGCGGCCGTGGCCGAGGCGCGAGCGGCGGGCTACATCGGCGAGCGCATCCTCGGCTCCGAGCATTCGCTCTCGCTGGTCGTGCACCGAGGCGCGGGCGCCTACATCTGCGGCGAGGAGACCGCGCTCCTGGACTCGCTCGAGGGCAAGCGCGGCAACCCGCGCCTGAAGCCGCCCTTCCCGGCCAACCAGGGTCTCTACCAGGGCCCGACGCTGATCAACAACGTCGAGACCCTGTCCACCGTCCCCCACATCATCGACATGGGCAGCGCCGAGTACGCCAAGCTGGGCGCGCCCAACTCGACCGGGACCAAGGTCGTCAGCGTCTCGGGTCACGTGCGCCGGCCGGGCAACTACGAGGTCGAGCTCGGCATACCGGCGCGGGAGCTTGTGTGCGGGCTGGCGGGTGGCCCCCCGGAGGGCCAGTCGATCAAATTCTGGTTCCCGGGCGGCTCCTCGTCCCCGGTCCTGACCGCGGACGACCTCGACCTGCCCTACGACTTCGACTCGATGGCCAAGGCCGGCTCGATGATGGGGTCGGGATCGATCATCGTGGTCGACGACTCGGTCCCGATCGTCCACGTGGCGATCAAGCTGGCCCGCTTCTACCGCCACGAGTCGTGCGGGAAGTGCACGCCGTGCCGCGAGGGCACCAATTGGACGGTGCAGATGCTCGAGCGCATCGACTCCGGCGAGGCCACCCCGATGGACCTCGACATCATGGTTTCGGTCCAGGACCACATCATCGGGAACTGCCTGTGCGTGCTGGGGGACTCCATGGCGATGCCGATCGGGTCGATGATCGCGAAGTTCCGGCCCGAGTTCGAGGCGCACATCGAAGCGGCCCGGGCCTGATGCCCCGCCCGCAGCAGCGGACGATCGTCTTCTCGATCGACGGGCGCGAGGTGGAGGCGCCCGAGAACATCATGCTCGTCGACGGCGCCAAGCACGGCGACATCGAGATCCCGGTCTTCTGTTACGAGCCCAAGCTCGGCCAGCCGGTCGGCGCCTGCCGCATGTGCCTGGTCGAGATCGAGGGGGTGCCCAAGCTCCAGACCGCCTGCTCGACTCCGATCAAGGACGGCATGGTCGTGCACACCCAGACCGAGCGGGTGCGCGAGGCCCAGGAGGCGGTGGTCGAGTTCCTGCTCATCAATCACCCGCTCGACTGCCCGGTGTGCGACAAGGGCGGGGAGTGCCCGCTGCAGGACATCTCCTTCGGCTGGGGGAGCGGCCGCTCGCGCTTCATCGACCCCAAGCGCCACTTCCGCAAGCCGCTCGAGCTCTCGCCGGTGATCGCCATCGACCGCGAGCGCTGCATCCTGTGCTACCGCTGCGTGCGCTTCTCCCAGGAGGTCTCCGAGGACTACCAGCTCGTGTTGCTCGAACGCGGAGCGCACTCCTTCGTGGGAACGTTCGACGGCCACCCCTACGTCGCTCCGTTCAGCGGGAATATCGTCGAGCTGTGCCCGGTGGGCGCGCTCACCTCGCGCCCGTACCGGTTTCGCGCTCGGCCGTGGGACATCGAGGGCGCGGGGTCAGTGTGCACGCTGTGCCCCTCGCAGTGCAACGTGGACTTCACCGTGCGCGACGAGCACGTGCTCCGCGTCCTCTCGCGCGACCACGAGGATGTCGATGACGGATGGCTGTGCGACAAGGGCCGGTTCGCGTACCAGTCGATCCACGTCGACGAGCGCATCACCGATCCGTTGGTCCGCGACGGCGGCGTGCTGCGACCGGTGAGCTGGGAGCGCGCGCTGACCGAGGCCGTCAGCGGGCTGGCCCGGGCCGGCGGGCGTGCCGCCGCGGTCGTGGGCGGCCAGACCACCAACGAGGAGGGCTTCCTGCTGGCCCGGCTGATGCGCGAGGGTCTCGGGTCGGGGCATCTCGACTCGCGTCCGGGCGGGGCGTTGCCGCTCGAGCTCCACCGCGCTCTGGCCACGCCGGATCTCCAGGCCAGCGTCCCGGATCTCGAGTACGCCCACGCCGTGCTGGTGATCGATTGCGAGCCCGTCGACGACGCGCCGATCCTCGACCTGCGCCTGCGCAAGGGCGTGCGCCGCAACCGCGTCAAGCTGGCCATCGCCTCGAGCCGCCCGAGCGCGCTGGCGGATAACGCCGTGCACGCGCTGCGCTATGACCCCGGCTGCGGCGGCTGGCTGCTGGCGGCCCTGGACGCGGCGCTGTCCGGCGGCGACCCCGTCCCGGCGGCGGCCGCGGCCGGATCCGACGCCGACGCGGTCCGCGAGCTCGCGCGCCTGCTGCGCGCCGCGGCCGCCGACGACGAAGAGGAAGACGCGCACCCGGAGGTCGTGATCGTGTGGGGCGAGCGGCTGGCTCACGGCCCCGGGGGCGAGCACGCAGTCCGCGCACTGCTCAACGTGGCCGACCGGCTGGGGGTGTCGCGACTGGGTGGAGCGGGCCTGCTCGAGGTGCCCGCCGGAACCAACGGGCGCGGGCTGCGCGAGGCGGGCGTGCTCCCCAACGCGGGCCCCGGGCTGGCCGAGCCCGACGCGACCGGCGGCGAGGCCGGCGCCGCCCGCGACACGCCCGGCATCGCCCGCGGTCTCGCGGACGGCGACCTGAGCGCGGTCTACCTGCTGCACGTCGATCCGCTGCGCTCGCTCCCGGACCGGGCCACCTGGGAGCGCGCGCTGGCCGGCGCGGCGACCGTGGTGGCGCACGCGAGCTTCGTCACCGAGGGCCTGCGCGAGCACGCCGACGTGGTCTTCCCGGCCGAGTCCTACGCCGAGAAGGAGGGCACGATCGTCCACCCCGACGGCCGCCTCCAGCGCCTGCGCCCGGCCATCGCCCGGCCGGGTCAGGTCCGGATGGAATGGCAGGTGCTGAGCGACATCGCCGCCCGGCTCGGGCTCGATCTCGGGGTCCGCGTCGGGCCGATGGCCACCGCCCAGCTCATCGACGCGGTCCCCTTCTACGCGGGACTGACCCTGGAGCAGATCGGGGGGCGCGGGGTCCGGTGGCCCGAGCGCGCGGAGGCATCGGCCGCCCCGCCGGCCAGCCTGGGGCCGTTCGAGCTCGAGGCGCCTCCCGCGGCGCAGCGGGCCGGGGATGATTTAGGGGCTCCGCGCGCAGGCGCGCTCCGCCTGGGGACCTACCGTTCCATCTGGGCCAGCCCCGAGGTCGAGGTCTCGCCCTCGCTGCACTTCGC
>DASZHF010000112.1:0-6354 GCA_035938095.1 Solirubrobacteraceae bacterium | reverse complement strand
GGCGGGCCGGTCGTGTGCTTTATAGGGAGGAGGTGCGGTTGCGATACGTCGCGATTGGAAGTATCGGGCGCCATCCTCAACGCCGCCTAAAAGTTGCTCAACGCCCCTTAAATCCTGCTCCGCAGGGGTAAGCGGGTCCGCGCCCGGGGCGTCACTCACCACCGCCCCGGCCCCGGTAGCCGTGAAACCCGCGCCCGCTCTTGCGTCCCAGGGCGCCCTCCTCGATGAGCTCCTCCAGGGCCGGCGGGATCTGCTCCCCGATGCTCCCGCCGATCGCGCGGGCCACGTCCAGCCCGATCAAATCCAGTAGCGCAAACGGCCCCAGCGGGTAGCCCGCGCCCAGCTTCATGCAGGCGTCGATGTCGTCCGGGCCCAGCCCGGTCTCCTCCGCCAACCGCACGGCGGCGAAGAGGTAGGGAAACAGCAGCCGGTTGACGACGAAGCCGGGGATGTCTGGCACCTCGATCGGGGTCTTGCCCAGCGCCTGACACAGGGCGCGGGCCCGCAGCCGCGTGCGCTCGGAGGCCTGGGCGGTGAACGCGAGCTCGACCAGCTTCATCTTGGCCACCGGGTTGAACACGTGCAGGGCCACGAAGCGATCGGGCCGGCCACTGGCCCGGGCCAGCTCCTCCACCGGCAGCGAGGACGTCGTGGTGGCCAGGACGGCGTCCTCGGAGGCGCCCCGGCCGAGCTCCTCGAGCAGGGCCTCCTTGACCCGCTGGTCCTCGACCACGGCCTCGACGACGAAAGTCGCCCGCGCCAGCCCGCCGAGGTCGGTAACGATCTGGACTCGCCCGGGATCGGCGTCCTCACCGATCTTGCCGCACAGGGAATCGATCCCCGAGCGGGCGCGCTCGGCCGAGGAGTCGGAGCGGGCCCACAGGGCGACGGGCCCGTGCCGCGATGCGATTGCCGCCAGGCCGCACCCGATGGCACCGCTCCCGACGACTGCCAGACGCTCCTCCATCCCCGAGCTCCATTTCCTTGACTGGTCAGTCAACCGAGTACATTAAGCGAAGAGGCTCGGAGGCCGGGTCAACCGGCTCCTAAGGAGCCCTCGGCGCCGTTCCCAGGTCCGGCGCGCACCCGCTCGAAAGGATGGAGGAACGTCAGCATGAGTAGCCAGCAGGGTCGGGAGGTAGTGATCGTCGAGGCCGTACGCACGCCGATCGGGCGCGGCCACAAGGAGAAGGGCTACTACAAGGACACCCACCCGAACGAGCTGCTGGGTACCTGTTACACGGAGGTCATCGAGCGCGCCGGGATCGACGCCTCGGAGGTCGAGGACGTGATCGCCGGCTGCGTTCAGCAGTACGGCGAGCAGATGTTCAACGTCGGGCGCAACGCCTGGCTGCAAAAGGGCCTTCCCATCGAGACGCCCGCCACCACCGTCGACCGGCAGTGCGGGTCGGCCCAGCAGGCCGTCAACTTTGGCGCGGCGCTCGTGGCCGCGGGCGTGCACGACTGCGTGATCGGGTCCGGCGTCGAGCACATGGGCCACATCCCCATGGGCGTCGGCTTCAACTGGGTGGGCGAGGTCGGCAACCCCTGGCCCCAGGAGTTGATGGACCGCTACAACCTGGTTCCCCAGGGCCTGAGCGCCGAGATGATCGCCGACAAGTGGGAGATCCCGCGCTCAGAGCTCGATGAGCTGGGCGTGCGCTCGCACCGCCTGGCCCATCAGGCCACCGAGGAGGGCCGCTTCGAGCGCGAGATCGTGCCGTTCAAGGTCAACGGCTCCACCTACGTGTCCGACCAGGGCATCCGTCCCGACACCACGCTCGAGGCGCTGTCCAACCTCAAGCCCGCGTTCAAGCCCGACGGCAAGATCACGGCGGGCAACTCGTCCCAGATCTCCGACGGCGCCGCGGCGGTGCTGCTGATGTCGGCCGACAAGGCCAAGGAGCTGGGCCTCAAGCCCCGCGCCCGGATGATGGACCAGACCACCGTCGGCGTAGACCCGGTGCTCATGCTCACCGGCCCGATCCCGGCGACTCAGAAGTTGCTCGAGCGCAACGGGATGCAGATGGACGACATCGACCTGATCGAGATCAACGAGGCCTTCGCGCCCGTGATCGCCGCCTGGCGGCGTGAGCTCGAGCCCGACATGGACCGGGTCAACGTCAACGGCGGCGCGATGGCGCTGGGCCACCCGCTGGGATCGACCGGCGCGCGCCTGATCACCACCCTCCTGCACGAGCTCGAGCGCTCCGACAAGGAGGTCGGGCTGGTGACCATGTGCTGCGGCGGCGGCCTGGGCACCGGGACGCTGATTCAGCGGGTCTAGGACTGTTCAGCCGGACTGGTTCGCCGCGTCTAGCAGCAGGCCGCGGCGAGTGACATGGGGGCCGAGCGAGCGGCCCCCATGTCGTGCAACTCGATATGCCGTCTTGGCCCCTAGTCCGAGTCCTATTGTGGATCGAGGATCTCAAGGGATGTGCTGAGCGACGCGCACTCGCCTTGAGATTGTCCGTCGACAGCATTGCTGCTCGCCAGGCCGGTGGCCGGGGGGGTGTTGCTGTGACAGCCGAGGTTGCCTTCGATGTCGTTGCTTGAGATCCGCCCCTGTGCGGCGTTGTTGTGGAACTCCAGGTTCCCGCCGACGTAGCTGGCATTGCTGCAGGTGTTTAAGTAGGGGTCGAGCCGGGCTGGGGGGCGGAGGCTCTCGCGCTCACCCCAGTCAAGGTCAGGAAGGGCAAGCACCACCACCCCTAACCTTGGTGGGCGCATGGCCTTCGTTCCCCCCGCCCGCCATCTGCTCCGCGCCAGGGACCTGGCTGACGCGCGGTACTTCGAGCCGCTCAGTGTCGACGAGCTGGCGGGCGCCGCCGGCCTCTCGCGCGCCCACTTCAGCCGCGAGTTCCGCCGGGCCTTCGGCGAGTCGCCGCACGCGTACCTGCTCACCCGCCGCCTGGAACGCGCCGCGTCCCTGCTGCGGGCCACCGACCGCTCGGTGGCCGACATCTGCTTCTCGGTGGGCCTGCAGAGTGTCGGCTCGTTCACCACCAGCTTCACCCGCAACTTCGGCGTGTCGCCAACCGCCTACCGCGCGGAGTACCCGCCGGCCGGGAACCGCGCCATGATCCCCACCTGCGTCCTGCGCGTGTACGGGCGTCCGCAACGCCGCACGTTTCGAGAAGACAGCGCCCCGGCCCGGGGATAGTGTGGCTCGCGACGGTTCCCGCGACCCCAGGAGGACAACGTGATCAGGCTCAGCAACGCGCAGCTGTGGGTGCACGACCAGGATGAGGCGCGAGCGTTCTACACCCAGAAGCTCGGCATGGAGGTGCGCTCCGACGTGACCCTCGCCGAGATGGGCAACTTCCGCTGGCTCACGGTCGGGCCCGCCGCCCAGCCCGACATCTCGATCGTGTTGATGGCCATTCCTGGCCCGCCGGTCATGGACGCCGAGACGGCGGAGCAGGTGCGTACCCTGATGGCCAAGGGCTTCGCGGGGACGATCTTCCTCACGACCGACGACTGCCGAGCCGCTTACGAGGAGCTCAAGGGCCGCGGCGTGGAGTTCACCGAGGAGCCCGAGGACCGTCCCTACGGGATCGACTCAGGCTTCCGTGACCCGTCGGGCAACAGCATCCGGCTCACCCAGGTCCGGGAGATGGCGTCGGTCTGACGCGCTCGCGGACACCGCCCGGCCTAACCCTCCCAGCGAAACCCCGTCGCCGACGGCGCGGGCGAGAGCGGACTGGCCGGCAGGCCCGGCTCGGGCTCGGCGGAGTGATAGCCCGCGGGGGCAACGTCGTTTGGAGTTCCGGGGTGAAACAGCGACGCCAGGTACTGGATCTGGCCCCGGCCCGGTCCGAGCTCGAACTGGCCGCCGCCGTAGGCGCCGATCCCGCGCGCGTCGCAGTACTCGTAGGCCTCGAGCAGGGGCCCGAGGCCGCCCAGGCGCGACGGCTTGATGTTGACCATCTTGGGTGGGAAGGGCAGCGCCTCGATGTCGCCGATCGAATGGATGGGGGCATCCCAGGTGATGCGGTCGCGGTGAGGTTTGAGGATCGCGTCGGTCTCCGGCGTCAGCGCGGGGTCCTCGATCCACGCCTCGGGGAACGCGTCCACCACGCGCTGGTAGAGCACCGGGTCGGGCGGCTGGTCGACGATCGTGCCCGTGTACAGACCCTTGAAGTCGACCGAGTCCAGTGCGCCGGTCGCGACCAGGCCCGCGATCAGCTCCTCGTCCCAGGAGGTCGTGGGATCGATCTTGAACCGCAGGGTCGGGTAGCGGGCCAAGCGCTCCCGGATGGGGTCCAGCGAGGGTGGCTCTCCGAGGCGCAGCGACACGACGAAGGTCACAGGCTGAGGCTCGCGCTCGAGCACGGCGTGCAGGGGCTTCCCGGCTTGACGCAGGGCGAGGTCCAGCGCCGCGGACTCATACGCCCACCTGCGGTACAGGCTCGACACCTCGCGCTGGGCCGGCTCGGCGAACAGCTCCAGCGCGCCGACGTGCTCTGAGAAGGACCGGAGCGTCCACTCTCCGGCCAGCGGCAGCGCGGGCCCCGTGGCCTGGAGGATCTCCTGGTCCACGGCGTCATAGGTGACGTCCTCGCCCACGCCTTCCTCGCCCTTGCCGCGCAGCGCGATCACCGTCGACTTGCGTACGAACGCGCTCGACACGGCGCGCTCGAGGCCTTCGAGGTCGTATTCCTCGATCGAGACCGGCAGGTCAGCCAGGCGATCCCAGTCGCTCACGCGGCTGGTCCGCCGGACCCGGAGAGTTCACCCTCGCCCAAGGTCCCGGAGGTTCCCCGCGCCTGGCTGGTCTCGAGCCGCGCGACCAGCTCTTCGAGCCGCAGCTCCTGCAGGCCTTGCCCGACGGTCTCCAGTTCGCCGGCGCAGAACTCGATCAGGGACCGTCCCTCGCTGCACAGATCGAGGGTCTCGCGCAGTCCCGCCTCGCCGGAGTCGAGCCGCCGGATGATCTCCTCGATCCGGGTCGTCGCGGTCTCGTACGTGGGCTGCTCTGTCACGTCGGTCGCGCCGGTTGCTCGCTCGTCGGTCATCCCGGTTCCAGGCTCCTCGGTCATAGCGGTTCGTCACTTTCGGTCGGCGCCACGTCCCCGATCGTGGCGGGGACGACGGCGTCGGCAAACCGTACACGGACGTCGCGCGCCCTCCGGGCGGCTCGCGCGCTCGCCACCGGCTCGCCCGCCGCATCTTCGACGAGCGCATAGCCGCGGGCCAGGGTGCGCTGCGGGTGATGGGCGTCGAGCGCGAGCAGCAGGCGGTCGAGCTCGCGCCGGCGCGCCGCGCATCCCATGCGGCCGCCCCGCTCCAGGCGCTGCGCGCTGCTCGCGAGCTCCCGCCCCGCCCGGGCCCGGCTCAGCCCCGCCACCTCCGCCTTGCGGGAGACGACCAGCAGCCGGCGGGCGGTGAACGACCGCTCCTCGCCCAGCGTTCGCCGCGCGCTGGCTCGCATCTCGCGAGCGGATTGGTGCAGGGCCGCGACCTGGGCGGCCACGTGCTGGGCGGGAGCACGCGCCAGCCGGGCCAGCGCGCGGGCCCGCGTCAGCACGGCGCGATCGGAGTGAAGCGTCAGGCGGCGCGAGTTGGCGATCAGCTCATCGCGCGCCTGTCCGCAGTGCAGCGGCACAGCGGCCTCGGCGGCGTGCGTCGGGGTCGAACAGCTCACGGCCGCGACCTCGTCGAGCAGGGTGCGGTCGGTGTGGTGGCCGACGGACGCGATCACCGGCACCCGCAGGAGGGCGACCGTCCGGCACAGCGTCTCGTCGCAGAAAGCGAGCAGGTCGGCCAGCGAGCCGCCGCCGCGAGCGATCACGATCGCGTCCATGCCCTCGAGGGCGGCGAGGTCGACGAGCGCGCGCGTGATGCTGGGGGCGGCGTGGCGATCCTGGACCGGTGCAAACGCCCACACCAGGCGGCCGCCCCATCCGCGCCGGGCCAGCCCCGCGCGGATGTCGTCCCGGGCCTTGCCGCCCTCGCCGGTGATGACGCCGATGGTCCGCGGCAGCGCGGTCCGGTCCAGGCGCTTCTGGGGCTCGAACAACCCCTCGAGCGCCAGCGCCTTGCGCAACCGCTCGATGCGGGCGAGGAGGTCGCCCTCGCCGGCCGCTCGCACGTCGGTCACGCAGAACGAGAACGAGGGCGACGAGGTCGAGCTCCCCGGGTAGTAGTCGCACCCGCCGGCCACGACCACCTGGGCGCCTTCGCGCAGTACGTCCGCCCCCAGCTTCAGCTGCTCGAGGTCCGCCCTCCACATCGCGCACGGGATCGCTCCGCGCTCGTCGCGCAGCTCGAAGTACACGCGGCTGCGCGTGGGCGGACGCAGGTTCACGACCTCTCCCACGATCTGGACCCGGGCGAACTCGCGCAGGCGCC